>JBGCEU010000217.1:0-22726 GCA_045106535.1 Akkermansiaceae bacterium
TTGCTTACCTTGCAGCAAGTCTTCTCAGCTTCCTCTTCACACTCACCTTGGCGGCGGGGCTGATACGGTCTACAAACAGGATACCATTGAGGTGATCCACCTCGTGTTGGATAGCGCGGGCCAGGAGACCGTCGGTTTCCAGTTCGATGACTGAGCCATCTAGCAACGGGAGCTTTGCCTTAACGATACTCGGACGTCTGACATTGGCTCGGATGTCGTGGATACTGAGGCAGCCTTCTGAGTCTGATTCACGTGTACCGTCTAGCTCTAATTCAGGATTGATGAATACCAGCGGCATAATTTCATCCATCTTAGCGTCTTCTCCATTCACTTTAAGGAAGGAAACGCAATCAGGATCGTGGGAAACATCGACCACTGCCATACGAATATCCTCACCTATCTGCGGAGCAGCAAGCCCAACGCCATTTGCCTCGACCATTGTCTCGATCATGTCATCGGCTAGCTTGAGCAGGACTTCATCCACCTCGGTGATGGATCGGCATTTTTTCCGAAGAACGGGATCTCCATATTGGGTAATTTCTAACACCATAACTCTTTTTTATTCGTTGTTACTCTCTAGTTCGGACTCAGGAATTCTGACACGCGTATAAACATCTTTGGGATCGATACCAGCCTGGATCAAGGCATACTGCACTTTGACAAAGTTCTGCAGCGGTAGTTCCTTGTCAGGCTCAAGCTCCAGTGATCGGTTAGGAAAGTTCTCTTTAAAAGCTTTTAGGTAATCAACTAAGAGCCCTTCGTGTATGCGGGTAGCATCTAGTGTGACACTACCATCTTTGGCAATGGCAAGAACCGAGGTTGAGCCTGTGACCTCTATGACGATCGAATCATGCGCCAGTGGCAGCTGGATGGGCAAAGTGTGGCGTTCAATCTTCGGATCATATGCTACCGCAAAATAGATCAGCAAAATCGCCAAGATGTCGATCAAGGGAATGATCGGAACTGGAGGGATCTTGCGATTGACTCGATGAAACTCCACTAGATATGAGCGTTAGTTGTTCTTAAAGAATACATGCTGATGGCATGCAGAAGTCACCTTACCCATCAAGACCTCCAAGCGTGCGGCCATCGTCTCAATTTTGCGGTTAAAATGACTGTGAGCGATGACCGTTGGCACCGCGACGGCAAGCCCAGCCACTGTGGTGTTCAGAGCCATCGCAATCCCCTGCCCAACTTCCGCTGTATGACTGGCGTCCTGTCCCACGTTAGCGAAAACAAGAACCAGGCCACTTGCTGTTCCTAACAGACCGAGCAGTGGCGCAATGGTAATGACCACTTCAAGTGCCGGCATGCCGGTATTCATTTTTACAATTTCCTCTCGCGCCGCAGACTGCACCGCCTCCTGAACTTCTCCTTGCGTCCGCCCTGCATTGTGGAATGCCACTGCACAGAGCCGTGCCAACGCCGTCTGCCCCTCGGTAAACTCTCCCTGCAGATCCTCCAGTGTGTCTTTTTCCAAGTGCTCTTCTATTTTTTCAACTTCATCCGCGAGAGAATCGGGAACGATCAGCCCCTTTCCCAGTGTTGTGAGTTTGTAAATCACGACTGCTGCTGCAATCATTGAGCAGGCAAGGATCGGGATCATAAACCAACCGCCTTGTCTGAAAAAATTCCACACAACCTCCCAAGAGGCGGGCTCGTTAACGGCAAGGGTCTGAGAGATGAATATCATAAAATTGTGGGGCTACGCGGTCAAATGCCATGCATTCTGGGATGATCGTTTTCCAGCGTTTAAAAATAAAAGTTATAAATCAGCTCAAGTGGCTCGCCATCAAGTTCCTTGAGCACTGATTTAGGCATACGAGGAATCTTAGCCTGGCGTATGGCTCGCTGGGTGAAGCCGCGGGTGATGTAGCTGCCTTCGATCACTTCCTGAAATTTGATGCCGGAGACCTTACCCTTTTTATCAATATAGAAACGAATCGACATGACGCCGGGAACGATATGATCGCGATGCTGTTCACAATTCCTGCGCCACTGCAGCTCAACTGCTTTGCTAACCAACGCCTGATAGCGTCCTAGCGGGGAGTTCCTCACGTTGAGTGAGCTTTTGCCACGGCGGGAAATAGAGCCCGTCACCCTCGTCTTGCGGGAAAAGCCGGAGAAGCCATCCTTCTTGGGGTCCTGCTCGACCGCTTCGCCTTCACCATCGCGTTTGGCTCCCTTGTTTGGCTTTTCCTTGGGTGCCTCTTCTGCCTTGGGTTTGTCCTCTATCTGCTTTCTACCTGATCCATCGTCTGTGCTCGGCAGTGGTTTTCCTAGCTTCATGTCCTTGTCCTTCGGGCGCGCAGACTGCTCGCTATCCGGCTTGGGAGATTCTTCAACCTTCGGAGCATCATCGATCAGAGTGTTGTCTTTCTTGGAAGTTGCTTCCTGCGGTGTCTCGGTCTCGGGACCCGTTTTATCCAAACCAACAGAGCCATCGACGTGATCCTTATTTACCGTCTCCACATGACCCGGATGAAGAGGAGCGGCACCATCCTGCGAAGGCTTGCTAGGGTCGGCACCTGCTAGAGGGGCACTCTCAGAGGCCGCGCGAGTGTCACGCTCGCCCAGAATATCCGTGGGTGCATCCGGCTTGGCCTCCTGCTCTGCGGAAGTGCGGGCGAACCTGTGCTTTTGCTCAGGAGGTGTCTTGCGCTCAACTGGCTTAGGCTCTTCAGCTTTGGCTACTGACGGCGGCGGCTGGGCTGGTGGATTTTGAGCGACCGGTTGAGGTGGTTTTGGGGGAGCTGGCTGCTTCGGTTCAGGCGGCAAATCCGGCAACGGAACTGGTGGTGGCACAGGCGTTTCCCGGATAGGCTTGAGCACGACAACAACTTCTGGCTCAGGTTTTGGTTTCTTTTGTCGTTCTGGGATTTCAAATACTTGAAAATCCATGGCGATCACAGAAATCCAAGATGCAAAAACAAGACCATGCACTCCAATGGCTGCCACCACGGAGAAAATAGCTCGTTTCTGCAAAATCGTGAAATCACTCACATGGACAGACTAATTTCCTAATCTAAAATTGCAAACCCAGATCTCAGCACACATGATCTCTGACGTGAAGATCGAGGTTGATTGTATCGAGGCTCAGAGGATCGACCAGTTTCTGGTAGGCCGACTGCCCGAGCTCTCGCGCTCGCGAATCCAGAGTCTTCTCAAGTCTGGTCATATATTGCTTAACGGAGCCAAAACCAAGGCCAAGCAGAGTGTGACCAGCGGTGACACAATTGACGTTGATATCCCAAAACCAGAAACAGCTGAGGCAAAGCCACAGGATATTCCTCTGGATGTTCTGTATGAAGACGAAGATATCATTGTGGTAAACAAGGCGCCCGGAATGGTTGTTCACCCAGCAGCAGGCAATGCCGATGGCACGCTGGTGAACGCACTGCTTTTCCACTGTAAGGGAGAACTCGCCGGAATCGGTGGAGTAGAGAGACCCGGCATCGTGCATCGGCTCGACAAGGATACATCCGGCTGCCTGATCGCGGCAAAAAATGACGCGGCGCATCAGTCGCTTTGTGAACAATTTGCATCCCGCAGTAATGAAAAACGCTACCTCACCGTGGTTCAGAGCAAACCAAACCAAGCTGAAGGAAAAATCTTCACCAATATCGGCAGGCATCCCGTTAATCGCCTAAAAATGGCAGTGGTGAATCCTGGTAGTGGTAAATCCGCTATCACGGATTATGAAGTCATCTACACTGCCGATGATGGAACCACCCTCATTTTATGTGATCTTCACACAGGACGTACCCACCAGATACGTGTCCACATGTTACACATTGGCACGCCGATTCTCGGTGACCCGATTTATGCAAAACCAGCGCGACAGTCTGTCCAGCCCGGCAGGCTAATGCTACACGCATGGCAGCTTGTGATCACCCACCCAAGAACTGGTGAACGGATGGACTTTGAAGCACCCATTCCGGACGAATACACCCCGTGGATACAGAATATGGAGGGTGGACAATCCTTTCCACCTACTTAACCTAATGCGGACACGATTGTCCGCTCTCCCTATGAATGACGAAAACCTCATCGAATCCCTACTTCCGGCTGTTGAACAGCAGTTAGAATCTCCCGATACCCCCTATGTGATAGATACATTCACCCGCCTAGTGGAGAAGGAATCACGCAGCCCAGATGAGGCAAAAAAACTCATTGCAGTCTGCCTAGCAGAAGAATCGAACAGGATGTTTATCGACAAACGGGATTTTGATGTATCACGCTATCAGGAGCTACTGGATCAATTACCCGGTGAAGCTGATTAACCTTCCTCGTTTTCCTCAGCAGGTGGTGCCTTAGGCAATTTATCTACTTCATCGAGTAAGTTCACCATATCAACTCCCCTCTCGGCGGATTCATCTAGCCGAAACGACAGCACAGGCGTGCAGCGAATCGTCATACGCTTTGCGATGCGACTCTGAACCAAAGCTCGTTTCTGCTCGAGCTGCTCGAGGACACGTTGGCTATGGCCACCGAGCACACTAACAAAAACTTTAGCTTCACGTAAATCCTGAGTGATTTCAGCTCCGCTGATAGTGACAAGAGCATTAGTGAATTCAAACTCGCGCTGAATCACCGTGCTAATTTCACGGCGAAGTAGTTCGTTGATTCTGTCGAGACGTTGGCTCACAGCAAATTGATCAATTGTGAATCTAAAACGCTGGATTAAAGCGTCTGCTCAACCTTCTCGAGAATGTAACATTCGATAATATCGCCCTCCTCGTATTCATCGAAATCACCAAGGCGGATACCGCAATCGATTCCCTGCTTAACCTCCTCCACTTCGTCTTTAACACGACGTAGTGTAGACATCTTACCATCAAATACTGGCACTTTACCACGAAGCACACGGGCGTGTGCGGTCCGAGTAACCTTGCCATCCTTGACAATACAACCAGCAGCGCGACCTCGCTTGACTTTGAAGATTTGTTTAACCTCGGCGTGGCCGATGATGGTCTCACGAGTCAATGGATCAAGTAATCCCAACATTGACTCTTCAACCGTATCAATGAGTTCATATACGATTGAAAATAGTTTTACCTGAACGTCTTCGCGCTTAATTGCGCGAACTGCGTTGCTTTCTACCTTGGTATTGAAACCAAGCACAACCGCTCCGGATGAGCTCGCCATGAGAATATCGTTTTCAGTGATAGCACCTGCGGCAGACTTGATAAAGCGTGGCTCAACCTTGTCGCTCTTGATTTCATTAATTGCGTTTTCAATCGCTTGAACAGAGCCTTGGACATCGCCTTTGAGGATGATGTTGAGTTGGATTTTATTATCTCCCTGCACCATGGACATGAGATCCTCCATCCGGCTCTGTTTGGGACGAACCAGTCGCTTATTACGTTTTTCTTCGAGGCGTTCCTCGGAAAGTTTCTTAGCAGCGCGCTCGTTCTTCATCTGCACGAGTTCATCACCGACATGCGGCAGCTCGGCAAAACCGATCACCTCCACCGGAGTAGCTGGGCCAGCTTCTTTTACCTGCTCGCCGAGATCGTTAATCATCGTCTTGACCTTACCAGCGTATGGACCACAGATGAACGGCGTGCCTACCTTAAGCGTACCAGCCTGCACCATGACGGTGGCGGTTGGACCCTTACCTGCTTGCACACTTGCCTCAATAACTGCGGCACGTGCATTGGCGCGTGGGTTTGCCTTGAGTTCCAGAACCTCGGCTTGAAGAGCCATCAGTTCTATCAGCTCATCCATGCCTTGACCCGTGATGGCTGAAACTTCGACACATTCGATGCTGCCTCCATAATTCACAGTCTGAAGCTCGTGCTCCATCAGCTGTGTCTGGACGCGGGCAGGATCTGCACCTTGAGTGTCGCACTTGTTAATCGCTACAATGATAGTCTTTTCTGCCTTCTTGGCGTGCTCGATAGCCTCGATGGTTTGAGGCATGATTCCATCGTCAGCAGCAACGACGAGAACTACAATATCGGTAACGTCAGCTCCACGGGCACGCATCTCGGAGAAAATTGAGTGTCCGGGAGTATCGATGAAACTAATCGGGTGACCGTCATGCTCAACTCGATAGGCGCCGATATGCTGGGTAATCCCTCCGGCCTCGCCTGTAGTCACACGGCTCTTACGAACATAGTCTAACAGTGATGTCTTGCCGTGATCAACGTGACCCATAAAGGTGATAATTGGAGCACGGTATTCGAGGGTCTCCTCGTCTTCGTCTTCAACGGCTTTCGCCTTTGGCTCCTTAATTTTCTTTTTCTCCTTGTGAACACCACCACCTTTTTCGCGTTTCTCACGCTCAAAAGTGAATCCGTGCATTTCACAAAGCTTCTCGGCAATTTCAGGTTCGATCGCCTGGTGTGGTGCCACAAAAACCTCAAGTTTGATAAGATCCGCCATCAATTGGAACGGCTTCAGATCCATCATCTCAGCCAGATCACTGACGATGATTGGAGGTTTGATGGTAATGATATTGCCCTCTTTCACTGCGGCAGCCTCGGAATCATCTGAAGCTGATTCTTCTGATGACACGTCAGCATCAGCTGGCTTTTTAGCCAGATCGAACTCGTCATCCTTTTTATCCAACAACTTGGAAATGGTAGGCATTTCCTTTTTGAGCCCACCTTTCTTATGCACGACGGAGGTTTTTTTCTCACCGTCCTCTTCTTCAAAAATATCCAGCGCCTCCTTCTTCTTGTCATCAACCGTCTTGACCTTGGATGCCTCGACACGTTGGCGCTCACGCCGCGATAATTTCTTATCGGCGTCATCATCGAGCAGATTGAGGACTTCTTTGTCTTTTTTCGGCTTGTCGTCTGATTCGGGCATATGGAATGATCTTTGGGTGGTATCAGTGTTAGGTGATAAAAATTGTAAGTTTGGAAAATCGATCTGAGTTAGGCTTCAGCATTTTTAGCCTCTTTACTTTCGTCGTCGGAGGTTTTTTCTTCCTCGGCAACAGGCTCATCAGCCGGAGCCTCTTCCGCAGGTGCTGGGGAGGCACTATCTGCTGTAGGATCTGCTTTACTGAGAATGATTGCCGCTTGATCTTCAGGGATTTCCAGTGCCTGTGCGATATACTCCGCAGGCATTTGAGCAACCAAGTCGGCAGTCGCACCACCAGCCCGGAATAGCTTCTCCGCCATCTCGTCATCAAGGCCAAGCTGCTCAGCAAGTGAGTGCGCAGCATCACCAACACGTGCTTCAAACTGCTCATGCTGAGTCTCGTCTTTACTAACCTGCACATCCCAGCCCATCAACTTCGCTGTGAGGCGGGCATTCTGACCACGGCGACCAATCGCCTTGCTCAATTCTTCCTCATCCACAGTGACTGAGACTACTTTGTTCTCTTTATCTAGAGTGATCGTGCGTATATTGGCAGGCTTCAGCGCTTCAACAACAAACGTCGAAGGGTCATCACTCCAACGGATGATATCCACTTTTTCATTATTTAGCTCCCTAACAATATTTTTAACGCGAGCACCGCGAAGTCCCACGCAAGCACCGACTGGATCCACTTTATCGTCGTTACTGGCGACAGCCACCTTAGTACGATAACCTGCTTCACGGGCGATGCCACGTAGTTCAACAGTATTGTCAGCAATCTCGGCAACCTCGGATTCAAAAAGTCGACGTACGAAATTAGGATGGCTACGGGAAAGGATAATCTCAGGGCCGCGGGATTCATTTTCAACGGCAACAACATAAACACGAATACGATCGCCGATGTTGTAGTCCTCGGTGACAACGCGCTCGCGCGAAGGGATACGCCCCTCGAACTTGCCGAGGTCGATCATGACATCGCTTTTTTCGAATCGACGAACTGTTCCACTGACGACATCACCTGCGCGATCTTTATACTCGTCATAAATCATCTCTTTTTCTGCCATCCGGAGACGCTGCATCATGGTCTGCTTTGCAGTCTGGGTGGCAATACGCCCGAAGTTTTTGGGGGTGACATTGAAATCAACCGTATCACCAAGTTCGGCATCGGGCTTACCTTTGCGTGCGAGTGCGAGCGGCACTTCATTGAACTTATCTATGTAGTCATCATCGGCCACTACCTCGAGAGTTGCGAAAATCGCGGTATCTCCTTTTCGCTGATCTACTTCTGCACGAATGGTTTCGATGGAGTCCGCTCCAGGAACCATCTTACGGTAGGCGGAGATAAAAGCGAATTCGAGTGCCTCGAGAACTTTGTCTCGATCAATACCCTTTTCTTTCTCGTAATAGTCAATGAGAGCGACGATGTCGTTAGTCATGGCTGGTTAGTTAAGCTTGTGGTGAAAATTAGTGATTGGTATTCCCCGAGACACAAAAGAGTGGGTCTAATGACCCACTCCCCGAATGCTCGTAGAGTTGCTGGAGACGGGATAGTGTCGAAAGCCCTTCCTGACAAGCAGAAACTCAGTGTTTCTATGCTTTAGAGAGGCTTATCTGTCAGACAGTAACTTCAAAAACCCGTCATTTTTTATGAATCGATGATTATCCAAATAGAAAAAAATCACCTATGCGGGAAAAAACGTCTTGCCATCAGTTCGCCTGTACGTATTTTCCGCCCCGCCGTAGGTCACATGCCTACGACAAACAACAACCAACAAACGCGCAGATAGCTCAGTTGGTAGAGCAGTTGGCTTTTAACCAATTGGTCCTGGGTTCGAGTCCCAGTCTGCGTACCATATGAAAGCCCTTTAGCATCAATGCTTTAGGGCTTTCTCCGTTTACGGGGTCTACACCAAAGTTTGCGGACGAGGCATTTACGCGGCACATCGCTATGCAAACGCATACGAGACTCTTGGATCAGCTCAAAGACTTTAGCTGATTTTCTGCCATCAAGCAGCTTACTGGGCAAGACAGCTGCTTATGTTCTGCCTGCCAAGCCGATAAAGGAAAATATTGGATCGATTTCCCAAAATCATATACACATTATGCATACATTACATTTGATGCTCAGGTTTATCGGCATATGCTTAGATTATGTCGTAAATAGCATATGAAAGTGTATGATTTATCTATTCCAAGCTCGATAGCTGCCAAATCAAAGCGAGGGTTTGCACTCATTGCCACAATATCCGTCATGACTTTGCTCGTCATGCTGGCCTTGGCGATGCTCAGCTTCAGCATGATTGAGGTTCGCTCCTCTCGACTCGGAGATGCCGAACAGGAGGCTAAAGCAAATGCTAGGCTGTCCTTGTTACTTGCCATAGGGCAGCTTCAAAAAGCAGCTGGACCCGACCAGCGTATTACCACCCCGGGTCAATTGTTTGATCCCAATGTATCACCCGCCATCACAGGAGTCTGGGAATCTCATCCTCTCAACCCCAATAGCTACCCTGATATTGCTGCTGCCAAACAGCGTATTCAAACTGACTCAATCAACAATGGAGAACACATACAATGGCTAACATCCAGTTCAATAGAAGTGCCAACAACGGTATCACCTCCCGAAAGCATCCGGGGCATCGGTCGCGCGCGTCTCCTTAGCCTGGATACAGAACAAAAATCTCTATCAGCAGACCTCGTAACCTTTCCTAGAAATGGTGGCGGCGCATGGGCAAGCATAGACGAAGGAGTCAAAACTCGATTTAATCTCGCTAGAGATAATCCCGAACACGACGAGCTTGTATTAGCCCGACTCCGTTCTCCAGAACGTTCAGAAACTGAAACTATCGATGCTCTTAGTGGACTGGTATATACTACTGAAGAGGCATATCGACTAAATACAGTCGGACAAAGCCAAATTAAGTCAGCTGATAAGACCTTACTGGCAATGAGGTTTCACGATATTACCACCTGGTCAGCAGGACTTCACACCAATGTAGTCAACGGTGGCTTAAAAAAGGATCTGTCACTAGCATTTGAAACGAGCACTCTGCCGACCGATCTCGCGCAACGAAGAGTTTACTCTAACAAGGACATCCCGCTATTACCCGCAGATCCATATTTCTCGACCTTATCAGATTATTACAACCTCTATAAATCTCAAAGCAAACCAGGACAAACGCTACACTCATCCACTCCACAAAATTACAACCCTAGTGCTAAAGATAGCACCGGCCTAACAATCCCCAACCCCCAAGCACTTCAAGGGCAATTACTCACACCTGTCGTGACACGCGTCAACATTGTGTTTTCTCTTATAGCTCGCACAGCTCACGATCACTGGATCAACACGGTGCCCAATAAGACCGGCGATCCTAATAGAAAATACATGGTCTACTTGATCTATTCACCCGTAGTCACACTGTATAATCCCTACACGCAGCCAATATCAGTCACCAACCTTAAAACAACTTTCCGTTACCTGCCTTTGGCATTCAGGTTTTACCGCAGTAACAAATCGCAAAACCTAACACCTGTGCTCCTCAGCCAGATGCATATCGCCTCACAAAACAGAAGCGACTGGGAGGATTCATTTTCATGTACATTGAATAACTCCATCGGCAGTGGATCCTCGGGTGAATTGATCATTAGCCCAGGAGAATCTCGCGTCTTTGGGGTGAGTCACGAACCAGGAACTACGTGGCGCCAAATGGGAAATTTTCTTTATCAAAACAATCTTGACAACTCCAAAACAATCGACGCAAAAATCGGTGCTGGCTTCAATTTCAGCAGTGGATTTATAGTGGACTGGTTAGCACCTGCTGGCCCTGGAAGAGATATAGATAACAGTAACCTTGGTGTTTTCGGAGTGAGGGCGGACGATACCATTGACGTGGGTTTTGAACCACGCGCACCCTCTCGAAATGGAAACGCAATGAAATCATTCGGCGTGCAGATAAGTGCCAATGTGGAAGGGAACGATACTCAAATCGCTAGTTACAGATACACCTATGGTTCTGTAAACCGTCTGGTCGAAGCAATGGAAGGCGGCTTACATCCTACTCTAGGGAGGATTTCTTACCCTGTGAGACGAGAAAAACCATGGAATTTAAATGAACTTTTCCAACCTAACATGGAAACAACTCCAATAGAGGAATGGACGGCCCCAAAACAATTCGCTATCTTCACTTTAGCAAACCGAACCTCGAAAGACTCTCTCTATCCCACTCAAGCAGGCGGGCAATCCTCTTTTGTGCAAACAAGCCTCGACATGGATATTACTAATACCCATCCGGCACACATGCCCATGGAACTTTCATTTTTACCTATCAAGGGGCAAGGGGCAGGCACCGTAGGCTCAATTGATGTCTTCTCTGCTAACGACCCTCGTTCGTTCTCCCACTCTGGTTGGAGTGCTCAGAATGGTCTTCTTCACCATCCAACCTATCAGATACCTCGAGCCCCCCTCACAAACATTGCTGAGTTAAGGCACGCCAACCTCGCATCCAGTGGCCACCTACCCGTCCCCACTTACACCGTAGGAGAGTCATCGGCACACCCACTACTGCCAGCAAATAAGCTGATAGATGCGACCAGCCAGATGGGTTACCAAACAGCTGATCACTCTTGGCTAGCGAACAACACACTATGGGATCATTACTACTTCTCCGGGCTACGAAACAGCTCTGATATAGAGAACTTTCTCTCAAAATCAGAGCTACCTCTGAAGCCGAGGCAGGTGGCACACCTTCCATATGGAATGAACTCGGCAGCTGCCAAGCAAACTCTTGAATCCTCTGAAGGCTGGCTCTCTGCTGCGGCCTATCAACTTCAAAAAGGTAGTTTCAATGTTAACTCTACCTCAGTCGAAGCATGGAAAAGCTTGCTCTCATCATTAACAAAAAAGGCCATTCCAATGCTGAGCCCAACTCAGCTACAACCTAGCTCAGAAACCTCACAAAACGCTGCATTCCCCCGAATCTATGATGCTCCGTCAGGGTCACTAGCGGATCTGGGGGCGGCCAGTAGCCAAGAACGCTGGACGGGATTTAGAGACTTAGATGACACTGAAGTTCAAAAACTTGCGGAATCAATCGTCGAAGAAATTAAAGAAAACGGCCCCTTTCTATCACTATCAGAATTCATCAACCGTAATCCTAGGGGCAATGAGAAGACCACAGCACGCGAGGGCTTGATCGAACGGGCTATCAGAAAATCAGGTATTAATCTAGCAGCTACATCAAACAACTCTCGTGCTGTTACAGAAACGCATGCCCGTGACTTCGAATATCCCTATCAAGAGGCTGCCATAGGTGACAGCGAAGAAGCCGCCTCAGCTTTTCTATCGCAAGGCGATGTGCTCTCAGTTATTGGTTCGACTCTTAGCGCCCGCTCTGACACGTTCCGAATCCGTGCCCATGGTGAATCACGCGATAAGACAGGGAAAGTCATAGCCACAGCTACTTGTGAAGCCATCTTGCAGCGAATCCCCGATTATATTGATACAAGAGATCGCCCAGATGCAAATATTCCCATCAACTCTCTTCGGAGGGTAAACCAAGTTTTTGGACGGCGTTTCAAAATCGTGCATTTCCGATGGATCCGCCCTGAAGATATTTGATCCTCTGGAAGTAACTAGCCTCTATATGATTCGCTCTTTCATCTTTTTAATAATTTTGATACTGCCTCTTGCTGCTCAAAGCAGGCAAACATCTTTGCGCACCCTATGCTTCAGGCACGCACATGATATCAAGGAGATCTATCTTGTTTCTGGCGCAAAAGAAACTCCAGTCTTTTCCAAAACCCGGCTGTATACTTCAGCTTACTCTGACCCAATCACCCTTAAATTGACAGGTTCGGAACTAGGCATCGCATTACCTTCACAGGATACCGAAAAGCACCCAAACGGCTATAGAATTTTTGCGCGCACAAACTTACCCCAAGGTGGCCGCCATCTCGCCATTTTCCTTCCGACAAATAACATCGAAAAACCCTACCGCCTTATCATCCTGGACGAAAGCGAGAAGGCGTTCCCGATGGGTTCAACCCTGGTATATAATCTATCAAATACCGATTTCCGCATAACGCTGGGAGAACGCGCAGAGACCATCAAACCGCTCAAGCGCACCACCATCCCCCTGCCCAAAAAAACTAACAAACTCCGTCAGGCAACAGTTCGAACCTACTTCAAAGACAACACGAAAAAGTGGGTCGTCATTAATAGCACGGTCTGGAAAACAAGCGAAAAGCTAAGAGGACTTGCTATCGCCTACATTCACCCATTGAACAATAAACCAGTCGTAACTTGCTTTCAAGAAACACCACCTTGGAGACTACCCAAGCTAGAGTAGCAAACTATTGCCGAGTCACACACCGTTTCCTACCATGGGAACTCTGTCAGCACGCGATAAAATCTCCGGTCATAATTACTCAGACCATCTGCATCATTTAGGGTAACTGATTGACCCGAGCCGGTTGGTATAAACATATCAATTGCTTCCCATGACCCCGCCTCCATCGTTGACGAGGCAAGTAGGATATAGCGGCGATCCTCTAGACTCTGAAAAGAAAACGAAAAAGAAGAGCTACCCATTGCTGGAACTGGCTTAAATGATGACTGAGCATCGTTTGCATCAGTCCCTTCAATCGCTTCGTCCAGATCAGAGCGGCCGTCCTTATCCGTATCTTTGTCTGGCGTCACCAGCGGCATAGGTGGTTCCTCCGCCAAGGTGCCGTTATTACGCGGATAATTTGCATCCAATTTTTCAAGACCATTCGTCATTGCCCATGAGAGAACGGCGTGATGGTTTGCATCCGCAGCGATCCTGTTTGTCGTCTCCCCTATATCATCAGCAAGGTTATAGAGTTCCCACGTAGATCCGGGATAATTGTAGATCAGTTTCCAGTCGCCGGAGCGAACTGCAGAATACGGTGAACCACCCTGTGGAGACCAATGAGGATAGTGGAAGACCAGAGGCTCTTTTCGCTTAAACTCCCCGCCCAATAACAGCGGCGAAAGATCTTCTCCATTGACAGCGTGCCCAGCTGGAGTCGCAACTCCCGCTTGGGCAAGCAATGTGGGAAAAAGATCATGGGAAACGATCGGTTCTGAATTTATCCCTGGGGGGATTTTACCCGGCCACCAGAATACCCAAGGCTCACGAATTCCCCCTTCGTAATTACCACCTTTGCCGTCGCGAAGTGGCCTGTTAGAAGTAACATTTAATAAACCTCCATTGTCAGCCGTAAAAACAACCAGTGTATTGTCAGCAATTGAGTCATCGGTGGCGGGGTTGTTATCAGGATCTTCCAAAGCCGCTAAAATAGCACCCAGAGAGAGGTCGACATGCTCCACCATCGCCGCGTAAGTAGGATTCGTATGCCCTTGCCAATCCATCCCCGGGTTATTGTTGAGCTTGTTCTGATATTTTTGTACCGTTGCTGCGGGAGCTTGGATAGGGGTATGCACAGCGTAGTGGGAGAGATACATTACAAAAGCGGCATCTGAAGAAGCAGCATCCCGAATCTGGTTCACTGCCTGCTCAGTAAGCACATCAGTTAGGTAACTATTCTGTGGTGCCACACTCGGTCCCATATTAGGCAGATTGGAAAACCCGGAAGCCGAGGCAAAGTATCGCTCAGGTGCCGGAGGCGTGCCAAACTGGTTGCCGCCAACGTTCGTGTCAAAACCATGTTGCAATGGGTTTGCTTCTGGAGCAGTGCCGGAGCCGAGGTGCCATTTACCCACGTGGATCGATCGATATCCATTGTCAGACAAGACACGAGCGAAGTTTTGTGTCGTTGTTGGCAACTTCTTTACCCACTCGGCTTCGCGGATCGATTTCCCTGCATCGCCGGCTCCCGTAATCCAGTCTGTGAGTTTGTTATACGCAGGAGACTGCCCGGTCAGTAGCGCACCGCGAGTCGGAGAGCACACGGGGCTAGAAGCATAGCCGTTAGGAAAATATACACCCTCGTCGGCGAGTCGATTCATATGCGGAGTTTCGTGAAAGACCGAACCCGTTGGCGCGCCATTTTGCTGCCAGTCCGACCAGCCGAAGTCATCAAGGAAAAATACGATGATGTTAGGAAACGGGCTATCCCCCACAGATAGCGTAACACTTTTCTGATCATCCGGATTCGTGCCATCGGATGCTGTGAGTGTGTAAGTAGTCTTTGCAACCGGATTGACAGTGGTAGAAGTTATACCGGTGACATCGATATTGCCGGGATTGAGTGTTAGCGAAGTAGCATTCTCCACCACCCAGGTGAGTTCGACGTCAGATCCGGATGGCACACGATTCTGCGGAGAAGCCGCAAATGAAACAATGGTCGGCAGTGGTGGACGCTCAGCTAAACCTGCAATTTGCACGTTGGTAAGGGCGCTCCCCCAGACGCGGAACTCATCAATTAGACCATCGAAGCTTGCCGCAGAATTTGGTGCAGCGCTCGAGCCAATCGCAAACGTGCTATCAGCGGTATTCAAAGTCACTCCGGTAGCACCACCGGCTTGGGCTGCCAGAGGTATGCCATCTAGGAACACATCAACATCGGCAAATGTCGTGGCAGCTGAGTTGACGCGAAGCACAACATGATGCCAGCCACCATCAGCATTTACAAAATCGTATCCCGATCCATAGGTGATATTACCACCCCAGTGCCGAATGCGTATGCCTCCCGCTTCAAGACCAACATCGATAGCACGCCCTGCGGCATTCGTTCCATAACCAAATAACTTATCATGGCCGGCATCGGCATCCTGTTTAAACCAGAGCGAAATTGTGCGCTCAGCAGCACCACTTGGAACCGTTGATGCGGGTATACTAACAATACCGTTAGGATCATCGCCTGCATCAAACGAAAAGGCATCATCGAAGAGTCCGGCCTGGCCTGTGCCCGGTGCCGTGGCTGACGCAACAATCATGCCGTCATTTCCATTACCCGACAGGTCTCCGACTGTGGTTCCATTGAGTGACTCAGTATCAAAGCTGAAGTAAATCAAAGGTTGTGGAGCGGGTGTAGAGTCCGTCTGGTAATTGAAAGCTGTAACCGATGCCTGCCAGTTCGCCTGTGCGTCGGAAAAAGAAAAGCTGAGTGTCTGCCCAAAGGATGCAGATGGGTTGTCGAATGAGACCGCACGCACTGTGCCACCCGTCCACGGGACATCCAGTGTCAATGTCTTGTTGGTGTCATTCCAGGCGGCTGTCCCAGCACCTTCGATGCTGGCAAGTGGATCCTCCGTAAAACCAGTGATTATTATGTCAGCACGCGTCCAGCGAAGATCTATACCGCTTAAGCCAGCACCAGTCTGGAAAGTGATTTGTAAAGTATCATTGAAGTCCCAGGCATTCGCGTTGGCATTTCCGCCGTCCCCTACAAAATCACCATTCGAGCTAAAGAAACTACTGGTAGTAAAAGTCGCAAGTCCATCCGCTGTTGTGAACACAGCGGTGGAGCCATCGTTAGGAAAGTCAGTACCCAGCACAGTTCTGGTGGCACTACCTGCTGCTGCTGAAAATGCCTGCCATATAGTATCTGCCGCTAGCTGGTGTCCCTCAAGGTTCGGGTGGTTGCCTTGGCTCAACAGGTCATTTTCATCCGTTCCCGACGTTGTTGCTGCAAGCCAATCTGCAGAAACATCAGCGAGCAATACACCTTCAGAAACTGCGACGGTGCGGATCAGATTGGCTCGCTCGGTCAGTAAATCCGCTGAATCGGAAAGGTCAGCATCAGACGCTCCAGTTGGTGTTAGTAACATCACGGGAACTCCCGCAGCCTGAGCATCATCGATCATCGCCCGCCACGCAGTTTCAACCGATGCAAGCGACCGCTGTCTGTCGTTCAACGCATAGTCGATAAGAATCAAGTCAGGTTTTTGCTCAAAAACATCAGTGCCGAAACGCGCAGCACCATCAATGCTATGCTCCCCACCGATTGCCGTAGTAACGATATTCACAACCGCATTCGGATACTGCTGCTTGAGTTTTTGCCCAAAGAGAAATGGATACGACTCGAAAGGCTTCACCTCCCCAGCGCGGTGATATCCAGCGGGTACACTGTGGCCATGGAAAACGATGTTAATCGTCCGGTTATCAGGCCAACTTTTTGACAGTTCGCCATCAAGCGCGTGGAGGTTAGCCGCCTGCAGCGACACAGCACCACACAAGAGGACAAAAGTTTGAGATAGAATTGATCGAATATTCACGGTGTTATAATTTGATGAGTGAAGTCAGTAAAGGCTACCTGATGAATTCGGGCGCCATTGTTAGTAAACGAAAAAGTCAATGTCTTGCCATTGGTAGCGGCGGGGTTGGTGAAAGTCACATGTCTGCGCTTATTTTCGTCCCAAGGAATCCCAAGGGTCAGGGTTTTGCTCGGCTCGTCCCAGGTCACTGTGCCCGGCACATTATTCACCGTGCCAACCCGGGCTCCCGGATCAGAAGCAAATCCGGTGATCGTGACTGTGGCCTCAGCGTGGCGCAGACCAAAGCTATAGAGATGAGTGGATGCGTTCAAAGCAACTTGCAAGGTCTCGCTACCATCATAAGTATCGGTGCGAACGTCCGTGCCCCCGCTGTCCCCCAAGTAATCATCCTGTCCGCTGAAGGTCGACGTCGTGGTAAAATTAAGCCGCCCATCAGATGATGCATGAGTATTAACCGAACCATCACGCGTAAATTCCGTAGCCCGGGTGGTCACCGTATCTGTTGCTGCTGAAATCGAATCAAATAGAGTATTCGCAGCCAGTTGGTGACCCGCAAGATTTGGGTGGTTAATCTGGCTGAGTAAGTCTCCCTGAGCTGTTCCCCCTTGCAGCGCCGCCATCCAATCTGCCGAAACATCAGCCAGTAAAACTCCTTCGCTACTGGCGACCGTTCGAATCAAAGCAGCACGTATTGTAAGCGGGTCACTCGCATTGGTAAAATCGGCATCCGTGGCACCGCTCGGTGTGATGAGCACCACGGGAACGCTCGCAGCTTGCGCGGCATCAACCATTGAGCGCCAAGCTGCCTCGACGTTAGCAATCGGCTCAGGCCGATCATTGAGGGCGTAATCGATGAAGATAAGATCCGGCTTGCGGCTCAACACATCTGCACTGAACCGCGCTGCACCTTCAATGCTATTCTCTCCTCCGATGCCAGTGGTGATGATATTCACAACGGCAAACGGATACCGTTCTTTGAGATATGCACGGAAAAGGTGCGGGTAGGATTCAAAAGGTTTCACCTGCGGACTCAGGTGGTATCCCGAGGGAACACTATGCCCGTGGAAGACGATATTGATTGTCCTGTTGTTTGGCCATTTCTTCTTTAATTCTGTATCCAGAGCGTCCAACGCGGCCGCACTTAGACAAGCTGTTAGAAAAATGAATATGATTGTTGTGATGGTCAATTTTTTCATATGTTTGATATTAGAAGAATGGTGAGCCAACTTAATCATCAGCGACGGCTTTAGGTTGATTTCTTGCTATATTATCAGGAATTGAACGTAACCTCATACGCCGACTTGATCGATCAAAGTAGGCACACAGTAGGGTTCTTTTGTTTTTGCTATGAGCCCAACGCGTTTCGGTCAGCCGCTGCCAGCGATCATTCTTTTGGTATTGAAATAGCACAGGCAAAGCTTGTCCCGGTGTGCCTTTGGTCTTGAAAGTTGAGATTTTCCCATTGTTGCACAGAAATCTTGTACCCCTCCCAATTGCACCACGAATAGGGTAAGGAGAGAGGTTAATTAATTTGTAGGAACCGGGTTGAAAATTTGTCTCTCCTCGATCAACTAGAAGCGTCTGATAACTTGGAATATTCGTTTTTGTACGCGGAGCTAGAATGATCAGTACTTTCGATATTCCATCTGGAACCTTCACTGAACCCACCTTTGGGTAAGCGGTCTTCCCTTCCTCATTAGACGCTCGCGAATGTAAACTGAGATTACCACCAGTTACCCTTGCTTTGATTGGCCCTACCATATTGGCGGTAGAAAGCGCGATGGGTTCGTAGGAGTTCTCCCCGGTACGCAAATAGACTACCTTCAGCCCCTCAGCATACTTAAAGGCATAAAAAGCAGCGCTGACTTCTCGCTCAGATTCCTGAGCTATCACAGGAGCCGTGGTCGCTATGATGAGCAGTAGGGAGAATACGCGTAACATTCCTCAAAGATATTAAATTTCGTTAGGTGCGAGCCAGCGAAAGCTGATGATCTGCATACGGCGCCCGAAGCGGGCGTTGACTCCGTTCGCAGGCAAATCGGCAGCAGGAGTAGTAGCCTGCGTGTTGGCATCAAGGTAATCAGGGATACGTTGCACGACGGCCTCGCACCACGCCTTCACCGTCTTCCCTGACCCATCCTTCGACTCGCCATAAGCGCGGATGAGGAAGGTATCAGAGCGGACACTGATGAAAGGAGCAAGTGGAGTCAATAGATCGGCTTGATTGATCGCCGTCGGTGATCCATCAGTCGTGTTGCCAGCTGCAGCATCTGGATCGCCATACTCCGCAGGACCGGCACCGACATCGATACCGAAACCATCGAGTGGCTGATTAATATCGGTTCCATCAATAGCGGCTTGGAGCGCACCACTCAGTCCGAGTTCGCTGTTTTCTAACCGTCTATTCACAAACTCGGCAACAGACTGAAATGGGCCACGTTTTTTCACCTGCTCAACAGCGGCTGTGGCGAGCTCTGTAATTTGTGAGCTACTCAGACGGCGGTGCCCTGCCCATCGCAGTGCCTCGTGCCCTGCTGGGTCTGCGGTGATGTCCACATCCGGTCCCAAGGGAGGCGTGAAGCGGGAAGATATGGTTCCCGAACCTGTTACTTCTCCAGTAGTCGATGTGAGGGCGTCAAGAATAGGAATTGAACTCGTGGTACCACTAGCGAGAAACACCTTCCATGCATTGAGCGACGTGGAGTTTACATTAAAAGCTCCATTAAGAAGAAGATGAGACCCTATTTCTTCGTAGCCTTTGTCATTATTAGCCAGATTGTCAGCAATATCAGCGGGGCTAGCACTTCCCGAAACGAGTGGACTGAACCTTGTGTTAGGAAGGCTTTCGCCATCTTTAAAAAACCCTTCCAAGACTTGCTTCATACTTTTTTGAGATGTGTGAAGTGAAGTGGTTTGTGATGATGCTGATGAGAAAAAGTAGTGATCGAAGAGACTAGTGTTAGCGAGAAACGAGTGGTCTAAGTAAGTGGATGAAGCTCCTGAAGTAGCTGCTGATGTTCTCTCCACAAGCGGGCAAGCGTATGAGTTCGCAGCAATCTGCGTTGTGAGTGGAAGCTGCCCACCAGTGTTCAGTGGTGCGTGGCGAAGCTGACCTATCGATATGGGCGGCACAAGAGGTACCGCGGCAAATGGCGTGTAGTGGACTCCAGTGTCGCTATATAGACCGGAGCCGCCATAACCACGATTTTTCAGATCTAATTGAATGCCCGGAATGTCCTTCCAATCAAACATCGGCTCCCAAGTGAATTCATACTGATTGGCATGTTGGGGTTCAGTCTGATCGAGTCCTGAACTAGCGTAGGTATTGATGGGGCTATTTTGCAGCCATGCGCGCGAGGGGTAGCGTGAGTCCTGCTCAGTTTTAAGGTGAAGTGAAGCGATTAGGAATGGCCGCTTGAAGCGGACGACTACCGGCGGCTTTGTACCTTGGTAGTCATCAGCCTTTACGTTCTGAGGTATTTCAGAGGAAACACGAAAGTTTGACAGCTCGTCTTTTGAATATGATGGCAAATTCCGTGCCGTCTCCTCATTATTGTAGTCAAGCTCCACTCCACCGATGAGTCGCCTCCCAGCTCCTTCACCCTGATAGAATTTCATAAACGAAGTGATTTCCTTGTTATCTGTTTCGGGATAGCTATCCACGTTTGCTTTTCCTGCAATGACATCTACCTCCATCAAATCTCCAGCTTTGAGGGGGAGAGTGTTAATCGTGGTATTGTTATGTAATCCGTTAGGTGATCCGCCGGAATTGACCATGACGTTCAACGTGGAAATCCCACCTACTTCTGCGTTACTGCTGTTGCCATCAGGCGGGTTAAA
The DNA here is from genome assembly GCA_045106535.1 of Akkermansiaceae bacterium. Classification (GTDB taxonomy): domain Bacteria; phylum Verrucomicrobiota; class Verrucomicrobiia; order Verrucomicrobiales; family Akkermansiaceae; genus Oceaniferula. The sequence goes on from JBGCEU010000217.1 coordinate 20,858, forward strand.
TCCGGGTCGTAAATCAACCCCAGTTATGGCATAATCATGCCGATAGTGCCTGATATGATTATGTGGAGTGAACACTATATACTCGCCAGGTTTCATGACAATTTCTGAGCTACCGGACTTAGGTAAAATGTTCAGTCTGTAATATCGATTTTTCCGATCATTAAAATCATCGGAAAGAAAGGTATTGGCGATATGTGTCGGGCTCTGACTGATCAGCGAGCCGTTTTTGTAGACATTGAATGTTAGAGGAACTCGGTAGAGTTGGATCTCGGATCTGGAAAACCGCAGACTTACGCTATAGGGGTTCCACAGGGTAACTACGGGATCCGTTATTAACCAAGAGACATACTTATCTTGTTGTGTCGCGCCCACATATTGGAGAAAGCTGTGCCAGCCAGCGGATAAGCTGAATACGAACTGGGCTTTTGCAACTACCGGGAGAAGCTGCTGCTCAGTGAAAAACGGAGCATCTGTTGCCCCCCCAGCAACAGGGCGTGCCGCATCGCTAGCTCGCACAGAGTATTCACCACCAGTCTGCTCCACACGGTCAAACAATCGGTAATGTGAGTGAAGCAGTTTCCACTGAGGATCGGGACTTGGTAGCGGATTAGCACCGGCAAAGCGAGTAGGTGCCGGGACAAGAGGCTGAGCGCTACCCGAGTATAAATACTTGTTTTCGTATGATTGAGGCAGACCTGAGCCACCAAACATCATGCTGAGATCCATAGAAAATCGTCCATCCACAACATCCGTCATTAAATTCGTCGCGAAGGGGGAAAGAGAATGAAATGTGTTGTTATTGGCGGGATCAATACTTAAAAATTCGAGCGTATCGAGCGATACGATTTTGGTTTGTTGAGCGTTGTCCGTTGATGCTAACTGGCTCCAGTCTGACTGGACTTCGTATCCCAGTTGCGATGGTGATGCCAAGCGATCAATTTTAGAAGCTAAAGATGTGCGAGGTGTAGTAGGAAGAGCCACCCTTGCTTTCTGCCCTTGGTCAAAAACCGCCCATGCAACGGCTCCGCTTTTTCCATTACTGGATTTTGCAACGTCAACACGACTGACCTCCACATGGTCATCTGGATTCTGGCTCGTTCCCGCATCAAGGATCTGAACAAGATCGACGGGAGTCTGGTTCACAAAATCCCGTTGGGTGAGCAAATCCGAATCTGGGTGAGACGTAAGCCACTGGACAAAAGCGTCAGTTTTTATCTGTTCGTAGTCAGGCTTCACATCGCCGGATTTCCATTTCCAACTCTGCCAAACACCGGTAAGGTGAGGCTGGGTGACGCCATCGATTTCAGGTGACGCTGGGTTACTGTCCAAAATCCCCGAAGGTGCGGAAATTCGCTGATCTGGACCCATCGATTTCTGCAAGTCCCCTATCGCTAGCATGAGCGCCATCCGCGCATTGGCTCTGGCTTCAGCCATTGCTGTGCCTTGCCTAGATGACCGCGATTCGATCACGCTGAGGCTCAGCATAGCCAAGGCAATCATAACAAGAAGCACCATCACTGAAATAGTCGCAATCAACGCAAAGCCCCGAGAACGAGAGGTTGCATTATCTTGATATTGATGAAGTGGACGTTGGATAGTCATGACGTGCAACTTAATTTCAGTCAATACAAAGTAACACAATCAGCAGGCTTGGGAAATGGACAATACTCTCCTTGATATGCACTATCTTCCGGCATTCTGAGAGTTAACCCCAGTAGATTAATCAGCGTTCAGGCACTACTAGCGGAAGTAGATTAATCTGCCGGATCATGAAAAGAGCGCGATAACTCACGTTATCGCGCTCTTTAGAATAGTAGGTTTGATTTTTTTCTATCGCTTACGGCGAATCAGCAGAGCAAGTCCACCAAG
>JBGCEU010000218.1:0-2688 GCA_045106535.1 Akkermansiaceae bacterium
CTTGCCGGTGACGGGTGAGACTCTCGCCAGCGAGAAGTTTTGAATTTTGAGTTTCGAATGTTGGGTGGTAACGGAGCAGTTTCCTTTACCGAGGAGTAATGCCTGATCGACGCTGTTGCAGACGGCGAAGATATCATGCGGTTGGTAGCGCTTCAGTGGCTGGAAACCCTCCGTGTTCATTAACTTGCCATCGACTAACAGTTTTTTGATGCCGCGTTTGGCAGCTGCAGCGGCAACGTCTGTGTGGTAACCTTTTCGTGCACGAATCAGCGGCGCGAGAATGAGTAGGTTTTTGTCCTTCCGGCGGAGTTGTGAAATTTGTTTTTCAATCGCTTCCGGGGTTTGGGAAACGACGGGCTCTCCCGATTCCGGGCAGTGCTGGGTGCCGAGTTTTGCGTAGAGCAGACGGAGGAAGTGATAGATCTCGGTGACGGTTCCAGTGGTGGACTTGCCCCCGCCGCGCGAGACGCGCTGCTCGATGGCGACGGTGGGAGGAAGGCCTGTGATGCGGTCGACGTCCGGTTTTTCTAACTGACCGGCGAACTGGCGGGCGTATGGCGACATGGAGTCGAGGAAACGGCGCTGGCCTTCCGCAAATACGATGTCGAACGCGAGGGTGGACTTTCCCGAGCCAGAGAGACCAGTGACGACGACGAGTTCATCACGGGGGATGTCCACGGATATGTTATTGAGGTTGTGTTCGCGGGCACCGGAAATTTGGATGGAGTTTGATGTGGAAGAGCTTTTTAAGCTCTTGTTTTTTGGCGAGAGCTTGGAAAGCTTTTCTACGTTTTGTAGAGCCTTGGCAGTTTCTGTTTTCTTCTTGAGTATTTGTTCTGGAGTTCCCGTGAAGACGATTTTGCCGCCGTCCGTTCCTGGACCCGGGCCGAGATCGATCAGATGGTCTGCAGCGCGGATGACATCGAGATTATGCTCGATAACTAACAGCGTGTGACCGGCGTCTGCTAATCGATGAAAAACCTCAAGAAGTTTTTCAATATCAACGAAATGTAACCCAGTGGTGGGCTCATCTAGGATTAGGAGGAGTGGCTCGGATTTAGCCGTGCTGGCTAGCAGTTTGCAGAGTTTCAATCTCTGTGATTCACCGCCTGAAAGAGTGTTAAGTGGCTGACCAAGGCGAAGGTAGCCGAGGCCTACATCGATGAGTGGCTGCAGCGCGCTGGTGATTTTTTTGAGTAAGCGTTTTTCCTTTGGCTCGGCTTGTTGAATCGATGCAGCTAGTTCGACAGCTTCGGTGGCAGTCATCGCAAGCATCTCCGCAATATTTCTACCGCGGTAGGTGGTTTCTAATGCTTTAGCGGTGTAGCGTTTGCCATCACATTCCGGACAAGTGATATAGAGATCAGAAAGAAACTGCATCTCGACTTTTTCAAAGCCATTTCCGAGACAGCGCTGGCAGCGACCGGTGCCAGAGTTGAATGAAAAGTAACCAGGCGTGAGTGACTCTGCGATGGCTTCTGGGGTGTCTGCAAATAGCTGTCGGATGGCTTCGAATGCGCCACTGTGAACCGCGGGTGTGGATCGTGGCGTGCGAGTGAGCGGAGATTGATCGATTAGATCGATGCCGCTGATATGCTCGGAACCCTTAAGCGATTTGATCGTTGCGGCTTCGTCAGTGGCAGTCAGGCCGAGCTGCTTTGCTAGATTTAGATACAGGACATCATGGGCTAAAGTAGATTTTCCTGAACCTGATACACCTGTTAGGCAGGTGAAAATACCTACGGGAAGTGCTGCATCCGCGTTGCTAATGTTGTGGCGCGTTGCACCCTTGATACGAATGAATTTTTTTGATTTGCGGCGTTTTTTAGGGGCTTCGATGCAGGTTTTGCCGGAAAGATACGGTAGTGTTTTGGAATTGGGGAATTTTTTTGAGATGGTTTTTTGTTGGGCTTGGAGACCGGAGGTTTCCGCCACGATAGTTCCGCCGTGCTCGCCTGCGGCCGGGCCGAGGTCGATGAGGTGATCGGTAGCGCGCATGACAGATTCCTCGTGTTCTACAACGACGACGGTGTTGCCTTTGTCGCGGAGGTCATGCATGACGCGGACGAGCTGGGCTATGTCGCGTTGGTGGAGACCGACGGTGGGTTCATCTAACACGAATAGGGTGTTAGTCAGTGCGGCACCGAGACAAGTGGTGAGGTTGACACGTTCGATCTCACCTCCTGATAGCGTATTGGCTGGGCGGTCTAAAGTGAGGTAGGTAAGACCAACTTCGCAGAGGTAGTGAAGCCGTGACATGACTTCTGTGAGAGCATGAGAAACCGAGCTGCCGGACTTGAGCTGTTTGGGGTCGAGCGCCTTCGTGAACCAATCACGTAGTTCGAGGATTGGCATGTGCCAGAGGTCTGGCAGAGTTTTACCGCTGATTTTAAAGCATAATGCTTGTGGCTGCAGGCGTGTTCCGTGGCACTCGGGGCAGTCTGTGTAAGCACGGTAGCGGGAGAGAAAGACGCGGACGTGCATCTTGTAAGACTTTGTTTCCACCCAGTCAAAAAATCCACGCACGCCATACCACTCATTATTTTCCCACGCATCTTCGGTGTCTTCACGTTCTCCGTAGAGCAGCCACTGGCGTTCGTGAGCTTCCAGTTCGTGATAAGGTGTGTCGATGTCAACCCCTGACTGCCGTGCGGCGCGGAGCAGATCGCGTTGACACTCAGCGCCACG
>JBGCEU010000219.1:0-35260 GCA_045106535.1 Akkermansiaceae bacterium
TTGATCGGCACGTGGTGGTTCAGATAGTGCAGAATCGATATGCCCGCAATGATAATGACATCGCGCGTGATCATCAGCGCGGTAAACCACACAGGGATGTGCCAGCCATCACCCCAGTGGATGAATGTAAGAAATACGATGCCTGTGAGCAGCAGGGTTTTGTCTGCAAAGGGATCCATGAACGCGCCGAACTTGCTGCGCTGGTTAAAGTGGCGGGCAATATAACCGTCGATGCCATCACTTACTGCCGCAAAAATAAAAACCCCGACCGCCCACCAGCGGATGGCTTCATTCGGTTCTCCCGTCTTGACGCTCTCACCATAATACACGGCGAGCACGGCAAAAACAGGAGCCATGAACAGCCGCATCATAGTTATTTTTGAAGCGAAGGTCACGGTGGCAGTCTGAGCTGTTCTCTGCGAAGTTTGAAGTTTTTTATGTGTGCGATTGCAAATCACTCGATGCGGGATAAAGCTATAGCCATGAAACCGACCGTCGGTGAGCAAGCGCCAGAATTTTCAACTCATGCTGTCTGTCCAGATGATGGAGGTATGGAGTCGGTCACTCTCAGTGAGCTAAAGGGTAAGAAGGTGGTTCTTGTTTTTTACCCGAAGGATAACACGCCTGGCTGCACGATGCAGGCGTGTGCCATCCGTGACCAATGGGATGTGCTGAAGGATAAGGCGGTAATCTACGGGGTCAGCGGTGACGGAGAGGAAAGCCATAAGAAATTTATCGCCAAACGCAAGCTGCCGTATCCGTTGTTGGTCGATACAGATCATGCTATTGCAGAGGCATATGGTGCCTGGCTGCAGAAGTCATTGTTTGGGAAAAAATACATGGGGATTGAGCGAAGCACGTTTGTCATTGGTACCGACGGCAAGTTAGAAAAAATACTCGAGAAGGTCAGCCCAATCAAACACATTAAGCTCCTGCTTGAAGCTCTCAGTTAGATGAAGCCATCCGATACCAGAGGGCGTCTGATGGAACTCGGAGTGACGCCATCCAAGAAGCTGGGGCAGAATTTTCTAATCGATGAGAATGTCTCACGGTGGATCGTTGAGCAGCTTGATGTTCAGCCGGGCGATACCGTCGTTGAGGTAGGGCCGGGGATCGGAGCACTGACAGAGCATCTTGTGGGGATTGCCGACCACGTGATTCTTGTTGAGTTTGATGCGCGTCTGGCGGAAGGCTTGCGTGAGAGGTTCTCAGAGCTGAAACATGTTGAAGTTCATCACCATGATGGCGCGAGATTTGATGTTAGGCAGCTATTTAAACATCAGCCAGTGAAGTTGTTAGGTAATCTTCCTTACTCGGCAGGTGGTGCCATTATGAGAAACTTCATGAAGCGCCCATCGCCAATTAGTAAGGCGGTGCTGATGCTGCAGAAGGAATTTATAGACCGTATCATCGCCGAGCCGCGCACCAAGGCATACGGAGTTCTCTCGCTACGCATGCAAAGTGAGTGGCTGAGTAAACCAGTCAAAACCATACCACCGCAGGCATTTCATCCACGGCCGCTTATTGATTCGACGGTCATGGTGTGCGAGCCTCGGTCTGCTGATCTACCCGTCTATGATGCGCGTCTCTTTGATGAGTTAGTTCGGCGAGCTTTTGCCCAGCGCAGGAAACAAATGCGCAAACAAATGCCGGATACAGCGAGCTGGGATGATGTGGCAGCAGCAATTGGTGTATCCGCAACGGCACGAGCTGAGGAGCTTTCTCTGGAGCAATGGGTCGACTTGACCTGCGCATACGATGATCATCCATTGAAAAACAACCCGCAGCAAGGCGATGAAATTTTTGATGTGGTGAACGAAAATGACGAAGTACTGCGGCAGGCGACACGCGATGAGGTGCATCGCGAGGGGCTGCTACATCGCGCGGTGCACATCTTTGTTTTTAATAAAAATAAGGAGCTGTTTTTGCAAAAACGTTCACGTCTTAAAGATAAACATCCAGGGGTGTGGGACTCCAGCGCCGCTGGACATATCAATGCTGGGCAAGATTATCAAGAAGCGGCTGTTAGGGAGCTGGATGAAGAGCTTGGCGTGAAAGATGCCGAGCTCCAAGAAATAGCTAAAATAAAGCCCAGCGAAAACACCGGGTGGGAGCACATTAGGCTCTATATCGCGCGGCACGATGGTGCCGTGAGATATCCGTGCAGTGAGGTTGAGTCTGGAGATTGGTTTCCTATGGATGAGGTGCGGGCTTGGATCGCAGCGCGTCCGCAGGATTTTGCCAGTGGTTTTATAGAGTGCTGGAATACTTTTGATCAGACTTTTCAAGAGAGGTCAGCGGCAGAGAGTTAGTGCTCTTTTTACTTCGCCATGATGGGCTTTTTTGTGTTAGTGTGTTAGCACTATGAAAAAACATGTGTGTTTTGTATTTATTGGGCTGCTGACTTGCTTAGTTGTCGATGCTGCTGAGGGTAAAGCTAAAGCAGACTGGCGAATTGAAGTGGTGCCGAGCCGTAATTCGAATGGAAAAGGCGCTGTGCTGTATGCCAAGAAACCGCTGGATGTGTTTTACGTCGTCCTTCATAATCAGTCAGGAAAAGATCAGAAGGTATGGCGTGACTGGTCTCCTTGGGGATACGATAACCTGTCTTTCACTGCGCATGTAGGCGATGGCGAAGAAGTGCGAGTTACCCGTTTGCCTAACAATTGGGATAAGTCATACCCTGATGCTGCGCTTGTGAAAGCAGGTTCGTGTTATGTTTTTGAAATCCATTTGGCTGGGAAAACATGGAAGGGATACAAAGAAATTGGAGCCAAGCCTTTCAAGCTGTCAGTGGTATTCAAGGTTACCGCAACCGCCGAATCGAAAGAGAAGGGGGTGTGGACAGGGGAACTCAAGTCCAGCCCTATACAGGTAACGCTGCGGCGGTAACGGAGCTGAAAAATGGTAGGCTCACCAGGAGTCGAACCTGGATCTACGGCTTCGGAGGCCGTCATACTATCCATTGTACTATGAACCCATTTCAGTGTGCGACAGCGTCTTGTCTAGGTGAACGCGTAATGCCATGGCATGATGGCGTCAAGGCATGACTTTGCGAATTTCAAGGTTTTCGCTTTTTCCGCAATTTACTCCTTTACTCTAAGAATAACATTAGCAGAATCGTCTCAACACAGTGATGACTCCGACACGGTTTTCGTCATGACATGTTTGACACACACCAACCAACCTAAGACACAAAGTATGAACATTACTCCTCGCCGATCCCTTAAGACTTTTACAGCTATTGCAACCACTGCTGTGCTCACTACACCTTCGCTATACGCTGAGGACACCAATGTGCTTAAACAGTATGTGCTAGATGGTGGTTGGCCAATGATCCTGATTGGTCTGCTTATCCTTGCTCTGATTGCACTTTGCGTTTTCAACTTCATGAATCTAACAAGGCAGAAGTTTTGTCCTGATGACCTGAAGGCAGGACTCGTTGATCACATGATGAATTGCCGCATTCGTTCTGCTATTGAGTTAGGGGCATCTCACCCGAGCTACCTAGGTCGCATGATGGCATATGCTCTTCCCAACGTGGATGCACGCCGCCCAGAAGATCTTGGTCGTGATTACGTAGAAGATGCGATCGCTGACTTCACTATCAACGAGAACCGCAAGAGCATGACACTGGTCAACTATATCTCACTCATTGCTCAGGCGGCACCGATGCTTGGGCTATTCGGAACCGTTCTTGGTATGGTGGGTGCGTTCGGCACTCTTGCTAGTGGTGACGGATCTGCTGATCCATCTGCACTAGCAGGGGACATCTCCGTGGCGCTATTGACCACCTTGTGGGGTCTAGTGACCGCTATTCCATCACTTGCTGCTTATTTCTATTTCAAGAACAAACTAAACAATCTGGTTGCTGAGTGTCACCACACCGCCGAGGAGCTACTCAATGCTTCCATCCAGACGGTTAACGGAGACGCACATCTTGCTAAGATTCCTGAGGGTATTGCCGTTTAACCTAACGTGGGCTTTTAAATTGCTCTGGGTGGCGGGAGATTTTTTTCCCGATGCCCAGAGAAAACAAAGCTCAACATGGAGAATGCTCATACTAATGCGCCAAAATTCTCCAGTAAACGCAACCCAAACCTAGCAGAAAGAATACAGCACCATGGCATCAACAAAATTACGCCGCTCCGCAGCAGCAAATGACGACGACTTAAAAGTGGACATGTCGCCCATGATCGACATGGTTTTCCTACTTCTTATTTTCTTTATTGTCGCTTCTACGGTAATCGTCGTGAAGCAAGACCCGCAAGTTGAGCCGCCTATCGCGAAGTCATCTAAGAAGGCTCCCGATGGTAAAGGCCGTATAGTGATCAACATTCGCAAGGACGGCACATTTTTAGCTGAAACGGCAAAATTGACATTTGAGGGTGCTGAAGAAATCACAGAATATGTGAAGGAAAAGAAAGACCAGGAAAAAGCAAAAGGCTTAGTTCCTATTATTCACCTTCGTGGTGATAAAGGTGTTTCATTCAAATATGTTCGCACAGTCATCAGAGCTGCGGCTGCAGCAGGCGTAGACAACGTTGTCTTCTCTGTTTATGGGTTTGAGAAAAAATAATTTAAACTTAGTTAACAATCTAACACACATTTCCCATGGCACGTAAAAAAACCGCTGAAGATCTTGAAGATGATGAGCCAGGTCTAGACATCTCATCACTGATTGATGTTTGTTTCCTGCTCCTCATTTATTTCCTTGTGACAACGACGATTCAGCCTCGTGAGCAGGACTTAAGAATGTCGCTCCCTGCTGCGGCACCCAGTGAGACTCCTCCGCCCCTCGACCCTATGTTTATTAAGGTGGACAAGAGTGGACAAATCTACATCAACACCGGGCCGGCTCAGGAGTTAGTCGAGTCTGAGAGTGATAACAGGGATCTTGGTGAACTTCGTAACCGTCTCGACAGTTACGCGGCAGGAGCCAAAGCTGGTGGACACCAGCCAATTGTTCAGATTTGGGCAGATGGTGAGGCACAACAACAGCGAATTGTTGATGTGCTTAACTGTTTGGCTTCTAAGGAAATATCAAAAGTGACTTTCACAGATCTTGTCGACAAACCTTAGTTTTTCTTGGCTTCCTGATCTGATCTTGATGATCAATCATAGGCCAGTGAGACCTAATAAATAATCGCCCTTGTCCGTTCTATTATTGCAGCTAGGCGATACCCAGATTTACTGCACGCTAGGATTGGAAAACTTCATCCATCTTCCGTGTTGCGGTATTTCAAAGAACCGCTAGGCTGGAATGATAAAGATAGCAATTTTTCTCTGAAAATTCGCTAATAGCAACCAAAAGTCAGAGCTGATTGATGAAAAACTCAACGGATTCCTGAACAAACACCTACTTCAAAACATCAATATTTATACATTATGAATACGAAACCATTTCACTCATCTTTCGCTCTCTTTATGTGCGTGTGTTCGCTGCTTGCCGGAGCGTTGACTCAGGATGCCAAGGCACAGAATCTAAACGAGCAAATGACGCAAGCTAACCAAGCTTGGAAGGACAGGAAATATGATAAGTGCCAAGCAATTCTTGAGCGTATTACCGGTATCTACAGTGGCCGGGCTCCTATGCTATACGGTCCCAAGTTTGGTGTGATATGGTATCGTAAAGGGTTATGTGAGCTAAGACTCGCAAACGATGCAAAAAGAAAAAATGCTCTAGACGACGCCAATAAATGGTTTGATAAGGCCGCTAAGTCGTTTGAAGAGTGTTATAAGAAGTATCCTAACGGAGCCGCGGGCATGGCTCAATCGACTAACACCGCCCACAAGGCCTGCCTACAGCGTTGGGCTGAAGCCAACATGGGTAAGGGTGAGTATAAGGAGGCTCTAAAGCTCTATAAGAAATTTTTAGCAGAACGTGAACAGCGTGATAAAATTCTGCCAACACCAGGAGGTTTCTATATTAACCTAGCAATATGTAATTTCCTTATGGATGAGCCTAAGATCCAGGAGGGCATCCGCCACTTTGAATCGGCTCTGAAAAATAAGGAAAAGATGAAGACGTCTGACGCGGGTATTGTTGCTGCGTTTTTGGCACTCTCACAAGCGGTTATCGAAGTGAAGAACGAGGCCGCCATGGTCGATTTCCTCAACAAGAACCGCTCTGACATCGCGATGCCTCCCTATCAGCTTTACGAATACACTCCGGTATTCCTTAAGTTAGCTGGTAATGCACTTGAGTCTGAGATGTACAAGGCATCATTCAGCCTTTACGCGATGATTCCAGATTCCGAAGTAGTAATCGCTGATATCAAAGTGCGCCTCGAACAGCTCGCTGGCCGTAAAGGAGTGAAAGACGGCATGACAATCATTGAAGCGGCTCGCCTTGAGTCGGGTCTGTCCAAGATGAAGGCAAGATTACGCTCCGGAGATCCGCACGATGTTAAAGTGATTAAAGCGATGGCCTACCTGCAAGATCAGGCAGGTAACCAGCGCGGTGTATTTGGTGCAATGGAGCAGCTAGAGCTATATTACAACAAGAGTAAAGATCGTGAAACACACCTTTTCAGCCTGATTCGTGTTTCTTCGCTTATTGGCGAGATTCTAACTACTGAGCACTACGGTAGTATTTTCCTTAAAGACTTCCCCGAAAGCGACAAAGTAGAAAGCGTTCGCCGCCTTATGCTTTCTAGCCTCTTTTTCGGTGGCGAATATAAGAAGAGCCTGGAGGTAGCTGAGGTGCTTATCGAAAAGGTTCCAAAACCTTCCGAGCAGCACGACATATGTCTCTTTGTTCTCGGCGGTAGTCATTTTTATCTGGGTAACTTCGAGAAAGCCCAACCGTTCCTTGATGACCATGTTAAGGAGTATCCGAAGAGTAAACTGCTCATGCATTCTGAGTATTTCCAAGGGTCTAACCTGACTCGTCTTCAATACTGGGAAAGAGCCGCCACACTCCTCGACAAGTTTCTAGCAAAATACCCAGAGACGAACAAAAACATCTACTTGCCCAATGCTCTTTATGATCGCGCTAACTGCCATTTCGCGGAGAGCGAGTATGATCCAGCCCTGACCTTGCTCAACCGCCTCGAAGATGAGTTTGCAGAAAGTGCTGTGATTGACATGGCTTATAATATGAAGGGCAACATCTTTGAGAGTCGTGGTGAATTTGACGATGCCGAGAAGTATTATATTCTGGCACTTAACACTGCCGAGAAAGGTGAAAACAAAATCGTAGCAGGCGAGGCGCTAAGTTATCTCATCGGGATGCTTGGAGCAGAGACACGGGGTGAGAAGAAAAAGCCAAATCCTCGCATCAAAGATGCTATTCCTTACTACGACAAGTTCATGAAGGAATACAAGGAGTCGCCCTACAAACCCCAAGTGGTTGTGTATGGTATGCCTCCCATGCGTGCTGTATCCCGAGAGCAGGAAGGCTTGGATAACCTACAGGCGATGATCACGGAACTGGCTGGTAAAGAGAGGCAGTATTATCTCGAAGAAGTGGTTAACGCATTCTCAGAAGCTTTCTTGGAAATGAAGGGTAATACACCTGAAAAACTCAAGGAACTCTATTATAACTTCCCGGGTATTAACCTCGCCAACAAGCGGACACTCGCACTTCTTCGCATCGCCATTATTGGCGTCTACGAGGATGAGATCAAGAAAGCCGAGAAAGAAAAGAAAGGGGATCTCGCGATGCGCTACCAAGCAGGTATCAAGGCTCTATTCACCGACTTGAAAAATGAGTTTAAACCAAAGGAACTGACCAACTTTGTTCTCATCCGTGTTGGTGACTACTTGCGTGAAAAAACATCAGCCCCCAATCAAGCGTTACCTTACTACGAGGAATTGCTCACTCGTAAGAAGAAAGACGGTTTCGAATTCAAAGCCATGCTTGGCATAGCCGACGTCAAAGGCCGCGCTTCGAGTCCTGCTGATAACAAAGCTGCAGTCACGATGCTGGGTGAAGTCGTTAAGCGCGCTAAAGATGACCCGACCACACAAGGTAATGCCATTTTCCGTATGGTGGAAATCAGTGCTAAAATTGGTGACTGGGATAGCGTTGAAAAATATGCCCGTCAGTATCTTGATGAGAAATTCAGCAAGAAAGCAGCCGAGGTCAGCTACCTCTACGCTGTATCATTTGATAAACGTAACAAAATGAATGATGCGTTGTTCTACTACAGTATGGTGTATTCCCGCTACAGGGGATTTATCAGGATTTCTGCACCAGCTACCAAGCGGGTTATGGAAATCCTCTGGGAGCGAAACCTCAGAGAGGGTGAAAAAGTAGGTGATCGCGAGCTCGATATGGACGACCGCCAGATGGCATACCAGAAAATCGGATACATCTTTACTGCATCAACTCGTAAGATACGGGACAACAATGCAGACATGACCGATCAGGAAAAAGATGACTGGGATTCTGTTGCGGCTCTAACCAAAGAGTATGAGAGATCAGGTCAGGTTAAAACCATGGAGCAAGTCGAAGAGGAGCGTAAAGAAAACCGCCGTCGTGGCAGATAGTTCGATAAAACTGCTCAATCATAGAAATACTAACAAATAACTATCATGAAAAACTATCTCATACTATCACTCGCTGCAATCTCAGCATTCTTGCCGATCCATGAGGCGGGTGCTCAAGCTCCAGATGAAAGTAAGCTAGCTAAGGCCAGAATCTACCTAAGTGACCAATCACAGGAAACCATCATTGCTCTCGCATACAAAAATGGTCTTCTAACCTATAAATTGACAGCGCAGGATCTCAATCGCGTTCAGATTCGTGCCCCTAGGCTTGAGTCGATCTACTTCATGGAGCCTAAAGTCTTCACCGAGGCAATGTCTCTCTACAACGGTCGGAAATATGCTGAGGCCAAAGAGAAATTCGCGGAGTGTGAAAAGCTATTTAAACCTCTGGATACAGCACCTAATAATTACGCGAAACTGGCAGGTTTTTACAAAATGGAATGTAGCCGTCGTATGTTTGATCTCGATGCTTTGAGTGAGGAAATGGAAAAGTTTTTGAAAACTGGACTTACTCGTGAGACACAGCTTCAGCAATTAGAAGTCAATACTTTTTGGGAAGCAGTTAGGCTCAAGGATTGGGATCGTCTTGATCGTTTGGCGCAAGCATGGCGCAAGCGCAAGGTTACGGGTGATCAGCGTGCTCAAATTTCTTATTGTCACGGATTGGCGTTGGAGAACCTCTCGGGAAAAGACCCTAACATGCTTCCAAAGGCGCTAAATGCATACAACATGACATTAAGTGCCGACTTCACTTCATCGATTGAATTGGTCGTTGCTGCTGCTGGAAATGCTTTGGGTTTATACAACAAAGACCCCGAAGTTCAGCAAGCAATTCGTTTTTGGAAAACGGAAGAGGAGAACCCAAACAGCACTGGATATCTTCGGCTTATGGAAGCTAACGCTCTAGTTAGCCTATACAAGCAAGCGGGCTTCGATCAAGTAAAGCCACTAGATGAGAGTCAGACGAAGTTTTTGAAGTATGCCCCATCAGATGATGATACTGCTCCTACTCCACCCAAGCCTGAGGTTAAAAAAGAGGACAAGAAAAAGCCTGCAAAAAAAGAGCCTGAAGCTAAAAAATCTAATGAGGATAAGAAAAAAGATAAATAGTTGCGATCAACTCTTAGTCTTCTAACTACTTTAAGCGCTGAGTGCCTCACTCAGTGCTTTATTAATGCCGTCATCCTGGTGGGGAAAGACTGTGCGTAAATCAAGGTGTAGTTGATCATTCTCAACCACTCCAACGACTGCAGGTGTGCCGATGCGTAGCCTACGTGAGAGTTTATTAAGCGAAACGCGATCAGGTTTGACGCTGATGGCAACAGATGGGATTTCCGATTTTGGCATAGTGCCTCCTCCCGTACGTGCCGTGGTTTTGGAGATTCTGCACATTTTCTGTATGTCCGTATCCAGTGACGCGATTAATGCCTCTGCCCGAGCTTGTAGAGAGTCGATTGATTCTGAGATGAAGTTCAGCGCAGGTACGTTGGCTACTTGTTTGTCCGATTGCGTGGCGAGGTAGGTATCTAGACACTCCTGAAGCACCGTGAGGATAAGTTTGTCACAGCGGACAGCTCGAAAGAAGGGTTCCTTCTTGATTCCTGCGATAAGATCTTTTCTGCCCGCTATAATGCCCGACTGCGGACCACCTAGCAGTTTGTCACCTGAGAAACATACAAGGTCGATGCCGTTTTTTAGCGCCTCCTGTGGTGTCGGTTCATGGTCGATCGGAGCCAGCTCATCTGTCGCCATCATTGCACCAGATCCGATATCTTCGACAAGCGGTAGATCATGTTCGTGTGCCAGTGCTGCTAACTCAGTGACTTCGGGTTCTTCAGTAAATCCACCGATATAGAAGTTTGATCGATGGACTTTGAGAATCATTGCTGTGTTGGCTGTAATGGCGTTTTTGTAATCCTCAAGGTTAGTTTTGTTAGTAGCGCCTACTTCCACGAGTTTAGCTCCGGACGTTTCCAAGATTTCAGGAATGCGGAACCCACCGCCGATCTCGACCAGTTCACTACGCGAGACGATGACCTCATTCTTTTCTCCCTCACAAAGGAAGCGTAAGGTTAGTACGAGAGCGGCTGCGCAGTTGTTCACTGCAGTGGCTGAATCGGCACCTAAGACAGCAGCGAGCGCTGTTTCCAGATATCCTGCGCGCTTGCCGCGAGTGCCTTCAGGTAGATTAAATTCCAGATTGCAGTATCCGGTGGCAATTTCTGTGAGTGTCTCAGCTGCCTGCACACCCAGTGGTGATCTGCCGAGATTGGTATGAATCACCACTCCCGTGGCATTGATCACAGGCTGAAGTCGGCTAGCTGCGAACGCGGTTAAATCTGCACTTACTTGTGATTCGATTGCGTCGCGTGAAATAGCATTGCCAGCCAGGATATCCTGACGGTGCTGATTAAGCTGGCGCTGCACAAAATGGGTTACCAATGCGCGAGGCAGTGGGCATTTCTTAGATAGCAGTTTCGTGAGCTTTTCAACAGATGGCAATTCGCGCAGAGCTTGCTGTGGATTCGGCATAACCCAACATGAACTCGCTCTGATGATTTGACAAGCGAAGTGATGGCTCACAATCTCAACTCAAGTGAGCCGCATGATGGAAGAGACAGTTCAAGAAACCCCGCTAGCTGCCTTGCACGTTGAGCTTGGTGGTAAAATGATACCCTTTGCGGGCTGGAACATGCCCGTCCAGTACACGAGTATAATGGATGAACACAATGCAGTGCGCACGGATGTGGGAATCTTCGATATTTCGCACATGGGTCAGTTTTTTCTCGAAGGTGAGGGAGCCGAAAAATGGCTTAATACAGTCCTAGCGAATGACGTTTCTAAGTTGGCTATCGGCGAGGGGCAATACACGTTTATGCTCAACAACGATGGCGGTGTGATTGATGACCTGATCATTTACCGGCAAGCAGAGGGCAGGATCTTTCTTGTGGTTAATGCTTCGAAGATCGACGAGGACTACCAATGGCTCAGCAGTCATCTGCGCGATCACTTGGTACTGTCTAATGCCAGTAACGCATGGGCAGGCATGGCGGTGCAGGGACCCAATGCTGCGGCTCTATTTTTTGAGCTCTTTCCTGAGCAAGTGCTTCCCCAGCGAAATGGCATGCACTCATGGTGTGAGCAAGGGGAGTCACTCATTGTATGCCGCACGGGATACACGGGTGAAGACGGCTTTGAGTTTTTCTCCTCGGCAGATAACGGGAGTAAATGGTTTCAGAGTTTCGTGGATACCGGCGCCAAACCATGCGGTCTCGGCGCCCGTGATAGTCTAAGGCTTGAGGTATGTTATCCGCTCAACGGCTCAGATCTATCTCCGACTCGCACACCCATGGAGGCAGGGCTTGGTTTCTTCTGTGCTCTTGAAAAAGAAAAATTCATCGGTCAAAACGTGCTGGTGCAGCAGAAAAATGAAGGGCTCAAAGAACGTTTGGTAGCGCTGAAATACACTGGCAAAGGGCCGCCGCCGCGTGCTCACTACGAGGTTTTTTCCAAAGATGGGGAGAGCCTGACAGAGCTGACCAGCGGAGTGCTGTCACCCAGCCTCAAAGAAGGCATCGCCTTGGCCTATCTACCCGTTTCGTTTGCTAAACTGGGCACGCTAATCGACATCGATGTCCGCGGTAGGAAATTTGAAGCCGAAGTTGTAAAGAAACCTTTTTATAAGAAGAACTGACCCTGAGAGAAATCTAACTAAAACACGAACAGAATTATGAACGTCCCTGAAAACCTTCGCTACACATCAGACCACGAATGGATTCTCCTTGAAGGAGATATCGCAACAGTTGGAATTACTGATCATGCCCAAGAGGAATTAACCGATGTGGTATTTGTTGAGTTACCCGACATCGAACGCACATGTGATGCGGGTGACCCCATTGCTGTGGTTGAATCTGTTAAGGCAGCGAGCGATATTTACTGCCCTATCGCAGGTGACATTGCAGAAGGTAACCAAGATCTCGAAGGTGACCCTTCGCTAGTAAACACTGATCCTTATGGAACAGGCTGGATTTTCAAAGTCCGGGTGCGTGACACTGCCGATGTTGATGCCCTCATGGATGCAGAAGCATACAAAAGCCTCATCAGCTAGAAATATAAGCATGCCTCGAGAATCTTTCGCAGGCGTGCTCCGGCACGTCTGACTTTTTTATAAGAACTAACAAAAAACCAAATTGATGCACACAGATTTTTGCAGTCGCCATGTCGGTAGCGTGGGTGACACCCGCGAAAGCATGATCAAGGAACTCGGCTACGACCGCATTGTCGACCTGATCGATGATGCTGTGCCTGAGAACATTCGAGGAGGTGACCCTCTGGAACTTCCAGATGCACTGAGCGAGACAGCGGCTCTTGAGCGCCTTCATGGCATCATGCAGCAAAATAAGGTGCTAAAATCTTACATTGGGCAAGGTTACAGCGGCACGATCGTGCCTCCAGTGATCCAGAGGAACATCCTTGAAAACCCTGGATGGTATACGGCTTACACACCTTACCAAGCGGAGATCGCGCAAGGTCGACTTGAGGCGCTGTTGAATTTTCAGACGATGATTGCTGATCTCACAGGTCTTGATGTTGCTGGGGCTTCACTGCTGGACGAGGGAACAGCCGCCGCCGAGGCGATGGCTTTGGCGAAATCAGGTAAACCACGTGGCACGACGATTTTTGTAGCGGACACCTGTCATCCGCAGACGATCGAAGTTGTCCGGACGCGAGCTGAGCCTCTTGGCATTCAAGTTCAAGTGGGCGATTGGCAGAAGTTCAATCCTTCTAACTGTGAAGGACTCTTCGCCGTGCTTGTGCAGTATCCAGACACACGGGGAAGTGTGAACGACTACGCCGCATTCATTGAAAATACTCATGAAGCTGGCGCTCTCGCCATCGTAGCTGCTGATATCCTTTCACTAACGGTTCTCCGTGCTCCCGGCGAGTTCGGTGCTGATATTTGTGTGGGTAATAGCCAGCGCTTTGGCGTTCCGTTCGGCTTTGGTGGCCCACACGCGGCATTCATGGCCTGCACGGATAAGCTTAAACGTAAAATACCTGGCCGGCTGATCGGTGTTTCAATCGATTCTCAGGGCAAACCAGGATTCCGCCTCTCTCTGCAGACACGTGAGCAGCATATTCGGCGTGATAAGGCGACTTCTAACATATGCACGGCGCAAGTCCTACTCGCTGTCATGGCATCGATGTATGCCGTTTATCACGGGCCAAATGGCTTGAAGCACATTGCAAACAAAACGCATCGTGCTGCTCGCATCATGGCGGCAACACTCAAGAACGCTGGTTTTGAAATCACGACAGAAAACTATTTTGACACTCTCACGATCAAGCTTTCTGGTGATGCAGACGAGTATATGATGAAGGCGGTCGAGGCAGGGTATAATCTGCGCAAAATCGATGCGGATTACCTCTCTATTTCTTTTGACGAAACGTTCACGTGCCGCGACGGAGACGCGCTGATCGGGGTTTTTGGTATCGAGGATCCCGCTGAACTACAATCTGAAACTCCCGAATGGGGTGAGGGAAATACCAGGCGATCAGATTTTTGCACAGCACCTGTGTTCAATAGCTACCACTCGGAGACTGAGATGCTGCGTTACCTCTCGCGACTTGAGAAAAAGGATCTCGCACTCAACGAATCCATGATCGCTCTCGGATCGTGCACGATGAAGCTCAATGCCACTGCCGAGATGATGCCGCTGAGCTGGCCGGAGGTTGCGCATATCCATCCTTTCGCGCCGGACGACCAAACGGTCGGATACCGCGCGATGCTTGATGAGCTCTCGGATTGGTTAGCTCGTATTACAGGATTTGCCGCTGTTTCGCTACAGCCCAACGCAGGCTCCCAGGGTGAGTATGCTGGTCTGTTAGCCATCCGGCGCTACCATCTGGCGAATGGCGATACGGATCGCGATGTCTGCATCATTCCCACATCCGCACACGGAACCAATCCGGCTTCGGCCGTGATGGCAGGCTTTAAGGTGGTGCCCGTCGCCTGCGACGATCAGGGTAATATCGACGTAGCAGATCTAAACTCAAAAGCCGAACAGCACGCGGAGAAACTGGGGGCGTTGATGATCACCTACCCATCCACCCACGGTGTGTATGAGGCAACCATCGTAGATATCTGCCAAACGATTCATGAGCACGGCGGTCAAGTATACATGGACGGGGCAAACATGAATGCTCAGGTTGGACTAACTAGCCCGGGTCTGATCGGTGCTGACGTTTGTCACCTGAATCTGCATAAGACCTTCTGTATCCCGCACGGTGGTGGTGGCCCAGGCGTTGGGCCGATTGGTGTCGCCGAGCAACTGGTTCCTTACCTTCCTGGACACGAGACGATGGAGAACAAGGAAGATCCTGTTTGTTCCGCTGCCTACGGAAGTGCGAGCATCAACACCATTTCATGGAGGTATATTGCCATGATGGGAGCCGATGGCCTTACGGAAGCCACCAAGCTAGCGATCTTGAATGCCAACTACATGGCAAAACGTCTCAATGACTATTTTCCAGTTCTCTACACGGGTAATAAAGGTCTCGTCGCGCACGAGTGTATCATCGACTTACGGCCAATTGCGGATCAGAGTGGAATTACTGTGGAAGACGTCGCCAAACGCCTTATGGACTATGGCTACCACGCACCCACGATGAGCTGGCCCGTTGCAGGCACCTTAATGATCGAGCCGACTGAATCCGAGTCTAAGGCGGAGCTTAATAAGTTCTGCGATGCTATGATTTCCATCCATGGAGAAATTCAGGACGTGATCGAAGGTCTTGCTGATAGGGAGGACAACGTGCTCAAAAACGCCCCGCACACAGCGGAAATGGTAATCTCCGATTCATGGAATCACAAGTATCCACGCGAGCAGGCTGCCTATCCGATGGTCTCACAGCGCGACCATAAGTTCTGGCCGGCCGTCGGTAGAATCGATAACGTCCATGGTGATCGTAACCTCGTATGCTCCTGCGTTGGTATGGAGGCTTATGGAGAGTAATTCTGTGATTTTGTAATTCAATGATTCCGTTTTGTCGCTAGATCACTCAACCTTGGCTTACTGAATTACCCAATAACCGAATTACAGAATGACCGACCACATCCCACCCGCCAGCCCCCGAGACGAAGTCCACGGCTACGTTTATTTCGCCCGCCTCTGCAGCAAGATCAATCTCTGGTCTTCTGGAGCACTCGATCCAGAATTCGAGCCTAACATGGGCAAAGCAATGGATGCTTGGACTTGCGAGTTTCTTCAGGTCGATTACGAAGATCTCAAGCAGGTTATTCTAGATGGCCTCCCCGATGAGCAGGCTCTGGAGTGGTGTTGGGAAAACGGCAAAAAACCCACCAAACACGAGCTTGAGTGGTGGAACAGCTTCATGCGCAATCGAGGCTTCCGTGATGATTTCACTGAAAAACTCATCTTCCGCAAAGAGGAGGCTGGATGGCAGGATCGCGATGAAATTCAGTCGTTCTTCGACTATCTTGATGCCGATGACGGTCGCTTGTAGAAAAATATTCTGCAAAATTGTGTTAATCCTGTCTAATTACAAGGTGTGACTCTTAGCGACCTCGGTTGGAACAAGAAATTTCAGAAAGCCTTTGATGCGCTTTCTCTTGGGCATTGTGTGCCTGCGCGTTTGATCCGTGACAACAAGATCACGTATGGTGCCTTGTTCATCGATGATGAAGGGGATGTCTGTGAGCGTGAGGTGGTGATGTCCGGTAAGGTCTATCACGAGGCGGCAAACGATGCCGAACTTCCAGCCGTAGGTGACTGGGTGGCGCTTGAACTCGCTAAGGACGAGGATGGTGAAAGTATGATCCGGGCTCGATTGCCACGGCAAACGTGTTTCTCGCGTAAGCTTCCGGGGAAAAGTGCCGAGGAGCAGGTGATCGCAGCCAACGTCAGTGTCGTTGTTGTAGTCACAGATGCGGGCTCAGATTTTAACCTGCGCCGCATGGAGCGTTACTTTACACTGATCCGACGCAGTGGCTCCAAGGCTGTTGTGCTGGTCAATAAATCTGATCTATTTCCTGACGAGCAAAATCAAGAAGCCGCAGAGATGATTCGTGAACTAGATAGTGATGTGGATGTTCACATTACCTCTGCAGCAACGAATGAAGGGCTTGAGGTTTTAAAAAAATATATGGCGCCTGGGGTATCGGTGACTTTGGTCGGGTCAAGCGGAGTAGGAAAATCTACCCTAGTCAATCAATTGTTAGGCGAGGATTTCCAGTGGACAAGTGATGTCAACGAACTCACTGGCAAGGGGCGGCATACCACGACAGCGCGTGAGTTAATCCTACTCGATGACGGTGGGATTCTTATCGATAACCCGGGGATGCGTGAGATCCAGATGTGGACGGATGAGCAAACGCTACGTGAGAGTTTCTCTGATGTTGAGGAATTAGCGGCTCGGTGTAAGTTCCACGACTGCAAACATGGCAACGACGCTGGCTGTGCTATCCGCGCTGCCGTCGAATGTGGTGAACTTGATGAAGGGCGTTATGAAAGTTATCTCAAGCTCGACGAGGAGATCGAAAAGCTAGAGAAGCGACAAAAAAAACGCCGTCAGCTATCAGAGCGGCGTGCTAAGCGTGATCACCGTATCAAGGCACGTAATTTGGCGGATCGCATCGACTTGGGTAAAGATGAGGATCCGGAGTGGCGTTAGAAATATAGTGATCCTAATACAGTTAAGATAACGGCGAATGTTAGGTTCAATATTAGGCCTACCCGCATCATCTCTCGCTGATTGATTTTTCCTGAACCAAATACGATTGCATTTGGCGGCGTTGCAATAGGAAGCATAAAAGCACATGATGCGGCGACAGTAAGTGGCAGAATGAGCTGCGTCGGAGGAATACCCATGTCGGTGGCTAGCGCCGCAAAAATGGGCACTAATAACGCTGTGCTGGCGGTATTACTAGAAAGCTCAGTGAGGAATATAACAAACAGTACCACCACGCCGATGAGTAAAAAATGTGGCCATCCAGATGTTAGTTGCTGAATTTGCTGCGCCAGATAGTAGCTTGCACCGGTATTGCCGAGAATTTTACTTAGAGTGATGCCACCGCCGAACAGCAGAAGCACACCCCAGTCGGTAGCATTATCGATATCTTTCCAGCCTACGAGATGAAAGCCGGCTAGCACAAGCACTGCGGATACCGCGACGATGGAGTCAAATGACTTGGCTATGCCGAGCCATGCTGAGAGTGGTGAGCTAGCTAGCCAGCAGCCGATGGCACACAGAAATATTGCCAATGTAAGGATTCGTTTTTTATTAAAATGAAATTCATCTTTTGGAGGGGCGAACTGCGGTAGGGAACCCGTCTTAACTAGCAGCCTAAGTACGATAACGAGTATCGGTAGCAAGATGATCACGCATGGGATACCTATTTTTAGCCATTCGGTGAACCCCATTTTTAAATTGGCTGCGGCAATGGCATTGGGGGGTGTTCCTATCAGCGTTCCGATGCCACCGATGCTTGCAGAGTAAGCAATACCTAACAAAAGATAAACACTGGCTTTCTTTGATTGGTTCTCATCCACCGTGCTGGACAGGCTAGCCAGGATACCAAGGGCAACAGGTAATAGTAGCGCGACGGTTGCGGTGTTTGATATCCACATGGAAAGCACAGCCGATACAAGAAACATGGCAATTGCGGTGAGGTGAAAATTTCCCCGGCCTAACTTCAGGATGCGTAGTGCAAGCCAGCGATCGATCCCTTGTCTCGATAAAGCTGCGGCGAGCCCGAATCCTCCAAGAAATAAAAAAATCAAGGGGTGGGAAAAGCCAGAGAAGCTGTCGCTAACATCAAGGGCGCGCGTCAGTGATGCCATTACTGGAATCAGTATGGCTGTGAGAGCCAGCGGCATAGCCTCTGTGAGCCAGAGCAGTGCTGCAAGCGCGAGAATTGCCAACCCCGTCCGAACACTCGCGCTATCGAGCTCAGGATCGATGTCTCCCAGTGGCAGGTATTGGCGGATTAGAAAAAAGAGTGCAAATGCTATAACAATAATAGCAGTTTTTGTGGTAGATCCCGGGATATCAAAAACAGCCTGTTTCTCACGGATATGCGTTTCCTTGCGGTGTGCCATTGTCCGTTATTTAGCAAATTACATACGCCGATTCAAGCGTGGTTACAGCGGGTCATGGGGATCTTTTCACGCGGTGCCAAATTCGGGTGTCAGGGTTAGTCAAAATATCTTCGGATTGCTGGGATAGATCTAGTTCCCTGATCAAATATTCAAGCAACACGAGTGAAGCGACGGAGTCGTATAGCGCATCGTGCCAGGTTTTGTTAGGAACGAGCGTGGTGACTTTCCCTGTGAGTTGAAACTGTTCACAAAGATCACCGAGTGCGTGTGATGGTAGGTCTGGAAAGGCTGCACGATAGAGCTGTAATGTGTCTACCCATGGACCAAACCCATGAGCGGGGAATGCGCGTAGGTAGCGCTTTTCTGTTCCATGGCCATGAGCGACTACAATGTTCTCATTGAGCCGATTTTTAATTTCTGGCCAGAGAGACATGAAACGTGGCGCATCACTGAGGTCATCTTTAGTAATGCCGTGGACTTTTTGCGCTGCCCAACTGACCGACTGATCCGTATGTATGTAAGAAACGTAAAAATTCCCATGACCCTGATCCTGAGACCACGTTGCCATGCCAATTTGCACGGGGACATCGGTCTTGCCGCGCTCTGCGCCAGCCGATTCGAAGTCGATGGCGGCAAATACGCGGTTGGAAATCATTGTGTGCAAGATAAGGCTAACTAGCCAGCGACACCAGCTTCCTTGAGTTGAGCTGCGGCATCACGTATGATTTGCTCAGTAGTTTCCCAGTCGATGCATTGATCGGTAATCGACTGCCCGTAGGTCAGTTCATCGATAGGGCGGGGGAAGCTCTGGTTACCTGCTACGATATTACTTTCTAACATAGCGCCGATGACATTGACATTGCCACCGCAGCGCTGGCGGACGATCTCACTGAAAACGGCAGGCATTTTCTCCTGCTGCTTACCACAGTTAGCATGTGAGGCATCTATCATGATCGATGGCTGAAGTCCGTTCTTTTCCAGAAGTGATGTCGTGACAGACACATCATCGGCTCCGTAGTTAGGTCCTTGATCACCACCACGAAGAATAATGTGGCAGTCAGGATTTCCAGATGTTGTGACAGCAGATGCGACACCTTGGTCGCTGACGCCGAGAAATGTCTGCGGTTGTGTGGCCGCCTTCACAGCATTCACGGCGGCAACTAGGTCGCCGGTCGTCGTGTTTTTAAACCCGAGTGGCATCGATAATCCAGACGCCATCTGTCGGTGTGTTTGGCTCTCCGTAGTCCGAGCGCCAATGGCAGACCAGCTGATCAGATCGGCAATGTACTGTGGGGTAATCGGATCGAGTAGCTCTGTCGCGGTCGGTAGCCCTGCATCAAGAATTTGTCTAAGAAACAGACGCGCTTGGCGTAAGCCTTCTGGGATGTTGTCAGAGCCATCAAGCTCTGGATCCATGATCAGGCCTTTCCAGCCCGTGGTCGTGCGCGGTTTTTCAAAATACACGCGCATCACCATGTAAATCTGGTGTTTGACCTCGTCCGCCAGCTTGGCAAGTCGTGCGGCATAATCCAGTCCAGCTTTAGTATCATGAATCGAACACGGGCCGCAGATCAGTAGCATCCGGTGATCATCGCCATTGAGAATATTGCGAATATGTTGGCGTGAATCAGCCATGAACTCCGCCTGCTCTTTGGAGCGCTCCACCTCAGAGAGAAGTGAGGCAGGAGTGGGTAACGGAATGTTGCTGGAAATATGGAGGTCGGTTACTTGAGCCATGTAGGTAGGATCAAGAATCCGGACACAAGAATCAAGATTGAAGTGAGCAGGTGAGCTGATATTACTACTTTCATGCGAGAAAAAGCAATAGGTCTACTGCAGGAATTGACGGATGCGCATGGTGCACCGGGATTTGAGGACGAAGTCAGGGCGATATTTGCCGACGAATTATCGGATCTAGGCGATATTAGCACGGATGGAAATGGATCGGTTTTCTGTGAGCGAGGCGAAGGAGCCAGAGTTCTATTGACTGGTCACATGGACGAGGTCGCTTTCCGAGTGCAGAACATCACGACGGATGGTTTTATTCAGTTTGTCACTCTGGGTGGTTGGTGGCCTCACACACTGCTGGCTCAGCGGGTGGCCGTCAGGACATCAAGTGGCGATAAGGTGCTCGGTGTGGTATCGTCTAAGCCTCCGCATTTTCTGGCGGATTCTGAACGATCCAAGGTAATGGGCATCGAGCAGATGTTTATTGATGTGGGTGCAAGAAGCAGGGTGGATGCCGAGTCCAATTACGGCATCAGGGTGGGTGATCCGGTCGTTCCTGATACGCAATTTACCAGAATGAAGCATCCCGATTTACTGATGGCAAAGGCGTTCGACAACCGTGTCGGAATGGCGTGCGCGATTCAAGCGACACAGGCACTGGCAGCGAGTGGCCATCCTAACAAGCTGATCGCCTGTGGAACAGTTCAGGAAGAAGTTGGTGTGCGTGGTGCTACGACCGCAGCTGTCTATGCTAAGCCCGATGTGGCGATTGTTCTCGAAGGAGCACCTGCGGATGATACTCCGGGATTTAACCGTGCATTATCTCAAGGGGCGATGGGTAAAGGGGTTCAGATTAGGATGCAGGATCCCACTGCGATCATGAATCCGGCACTCGTAGATCTGGCTGTTTCTACTGCTGAGGAGGAGGACATTGCCTATCAAGTGACTGTGCGCAGCAGCGGCGGCACGGACGCGCGGGCTTTTCATCTTTCTGGCACAGGAGTTCCTTCAATCGTTCTTGGTGTGCCTTCCCGCTACATTCACACACATAATTCAATGATCGATGTAAATGATTACCTGGCGATGGTGAACCTATCGATGGCTCTGGTGCAGAAGCTAGATCAGACTGCTGTGGCTTCTCTCACAGAGTATCTATAGGAAATCCATTCGTCCGGAAGAAGTCGACTCTTGCCAGACGTGGGGGTTTGGTGTGAGTTGGTCGTGTGTTAGCAACTTATATTCACAACTGGGATCCGGTCATCTTTGATGTCGCTGGCCCGATCAAGCTACGGTGGTACGGACTTAGCTATTTGTTGGCATTTGTACTGGGCTTCTTGCTGCTACGCTGGTTGGCAAAAAAGAAGCT
Organism: Akkermansiaceae bacterium; assembly: GCA_045106535.1. Classification (GTDB taxonomy): domain Bacteria; phylum Verrucomicrobiota; class Verrucomicrobiia; order Verrucomicrobiales; family Akkermansiaceae; genus Oceaniferula. The sequence continues at coordinate 21,712 of JBGCEU010000219.1, forward strand.
GTGGGTATTACCTGCTGAAAAAGTGGCCGATTTTATTGCTTACTGTGCATTCTTTGGCGTTTTTTTAGGCGGTAGAATTGGATATGTGCTCTTCTACCAGATGCAGACTGATAAAGGCCGAGCCACACTGGCCGATGATCCCTTATCGGTATTCAAAGTCTGGGATGGTGGAATGGCTAGCCATGGTGGCATCCTAGGGCTTGTTATATTCACCTATTACTATGCACGAAAGAACAAGGTGTCATGGACAGGCGTCGGTGATGGCTTATGCGTGGTCGCTCCCATCGGGATAGGCCTTGTTAGGATGGCCAACTTTATCAATGGAGAGCTATATGGTCGAGTAGCCAATAGCTGTAGCTGGGCGATGAAATTTCCAAGTGCTTTATGGGAAAACGGTAAGGCGCGTCAGGCAGTAGAAGCTTGCCGACCTTTGGCACCTGAAATCAATCAAATCGACGGCTCAACAAGTCAAGGATTCAACCAACAACTAAACTATCTGATTGCTCAATCGAGAGATCGACCGGAGTTACTCAATGCGCTGGGACAACACCTAGAGGCGCGTCATCCGTCGCAGCTTTATGAGGGCTTACTTGAAGGACTCGTGCTGTTCCTGATCCTCTTTATCTTACGCGTACGGGTGCCCAAGCTTGCGAACGGAGTCCTCACTGGGCTTTTCTTTGTGCTCTATGCTGTGTTCCGTATCATTGTGGAAAATTTCCGCCAGCCAGACGTTGGCCAAGCATTTATTCTTGGACTCACCAAGGGGCAGTTCTATTCCACGTTTATGATCATAGGCGGGTTGTGCTTCATTGGGTTTGCTCTGAAAAATAAGCGCACCGTTGAGTCGTAAGACTGTTTGAGAGCATATGTCTTACTTGGCCTCAGGAATAATCTCAAAGCGAAAGGCATTGTGTTTGCCTAAGTATTGTTTCGCCAAGGCATTGACTTCATCCAGCTTCATGGCTGCGTAATCCTCGTCGCGTTCGCGAGCCCAATCGAGCCGGTAAGGCTGCTCCTGAGATTTCGACATCACAGTGCCAAGCCAGTAGCTGTTTTGGCGTAGAGTCTTTTTGAGTTCACTTAAGCGTGGTGCTACCGCACGTTTGAGTTCGTCTTCCGTGGCTCCCTCGCGTGCTAGCTTATCGGCAATCTCAATGATGATTTTACCAACTCGCTCAGCTTGCTCAGGTTTGCCAGGGCTAACGGCAAGCATGTAACCAAGTTCTGGGTGTGCGTCGCTTGGCTGGAAGCCTGCGTATGGGCTGTATGCTTCACCGAGTTCTTCGCGGATTTTTTCGCGCATTCTATTAGAAAGGATAGATGACAGGACACCCATTCTGCGCACATTTCCGATGCTGCCCTTATCAAGCCCAGTGGCCTTCCATGAGACCATGGCACTACCTGTAGGCACACGGCTTTCGAACGTGTATCGTTTTTCCAACGGGGGAGTCGGCAGGTTTTTGAGTTTACGCTCTTCGCTGTAGCTGGGTTTCTTGTCCGATCGTTTAGGCAGCGCGCCAATCGTGCTTTTTAAAAGTGGCAGGACTTGATCGATTTCCAAATCGCCTATGATCGAAAGCTCCAGATAGTCGTTTTTAAGCGCGGGTAGAACCCAGTTACGAACGTCCTCGTTATTCAATGCCTCAGCCTGTTCTTGAGTTGGGAACGTGTATCGGGAATCGTTGCCACGCAGGTAGCTATTGATCTTTTGCTGTGCTCCCGCAGGTGTGTGTTTCAGCTGCGAGTAGATCGTAGGTAAGCGAGCTTTGAATAATCTCTCAGATTCGGGTCTCAGCCCTGGGTCGGTTAGATACGCGCAGAGGAGCTGAAGCTGAAGTTTCAGGTCGTCTGGCGTCGTAGAACCAGAAAGGGCAAATGTTTCCTCTCCTACAGAAAAGGCGACCCCGGCATTCTTACCTGCCAAGATGCGGCGGAGATCATCCGCGCTGTGTTTGCCTAGCCCCCCGGTTGTTAGTGTTGAGGATGCGAACATGTCTAGGCCGGGCTTGTCCTTGGGCATCGTCAACTTACCGCCCCCAACACGCGTGGTGAGCTTGATCGAGTCCTTGTCAAAGTCCGTCTTTTTGATGTTGCAGCGGCAGCCGTTATGAAAGGTTATTTGTGTGATGTCTAAGTCCTTAATGTGCTTTTGCTCTGCGATCTCTCCATCGTCGCCAAAGGTTGTGTAATCAAAGGCGATGGACTGCTTGGCTTCGAGCGGTTCAACGTTTTTTTTCTGACTTTCCAGATAAATGCTGGCGAGTTTTTCTTTTTCTCCACCTTCGGCATCTTTGGTTGTGAGTATCAGCGTGATGTCCTCAGTATCCCAGTGGCCTTTCAATGCTTCGTGGCAAGTGGCGACGGTAATGCTCTCCAAGTTTTCCTTGAGGATATTCAGGTCGTCTTCTGGTGTGGAAAATACCGCGTTGCCATGCACGTGTTGAGTCAGTGAAGATGCCAAGGCTGGCGATTTGCGGCTCGTGGCGGCCTTCACGGCACGCTCGTAGGCATTAACGAGATTTGCTTTCACTTCGTCCAACTCATCCGCGTTGAATCCGTGCTGCACGGCGCGGCGAAGCTCTTGCTCTAGAACAGGAAGAGCCGATTTCCAATCGTGATCTTTGGCGTTCACAGAAATGCCTCCTAACTGCACGAACTTAAAAAGATTCTGACGAAATGCGTCACCGCCCGAGATGGCAGAGTTTTCCTTTTTCGACAGCTCTGAGAACCGTTTGCCAAGAATTGCATTAGCGAGTGAGAGGGGCAACTTGGCACCACGATTCGACCTGGTGTCGGCTTTTTGCTCAAAGGAGTTCAGCGTGAGAAGTGTGAGGTCTGTGGTGGCTACTTCCTTGTCTGAGATCACCATGGTCTTGAAGCCGTGGCCCCTTGGTAGTTTGCCCAGATCTTGGTTCTGACCTGGTTTTTCAGGATCGACCATGCTTCCAAATGTCTTGGCGATACGTTTTTCCGCTTCCTCGATTTCAAGGTCACCTACGTATACAAAAGTCATCCGACTAGGGATGTAGTATTGTGAGTAAAAGTCAGTAAATGCAGAGCGTGGCGCGGATTTGATGATTTCCTCCGTGCCAATCGGGAAGCGCTTGGCGAGTAAGGCATCGGGTAGTAGTTCATTGAACTGCTGCTCCATCAGGCGCATTTGCACGGAGTCACGGGAGGTTTTTTCCGAGAGAATGACTCCACGTTCTTTGTCGATTTCTTCGTCACGGAGAAATGCCCCGTCTCCAAAATCACGCATGACATCAAAGCCCAGTTTTAGAGTGTCGGCTTCATTGTTAGGCAGGTCGAGCATGTAGACAGTCTCATCAAATGATGTGTAGGCATTCGCGTGGGCTCCGAATGCGATGCCCAGACGCTGCATCTGCGGGATGAGTTTGCTTGGGTCAGGAAAGTTTTTTGATCCATTGAAAACCATATGCTCGAGAAAGTGGGCAACGCCACGCTGATCATCCCGTTCCATCAGGGAGCCGGCAGCGATGTGGAGCCTCATGCTGACCCTGCTAGGCGGCTCTTCATTTTGCATGATGATGTATTTCATGCCGTTTTCGAGCTTGCCGTAGTGAACTTTTTCATCCGGCTTGATGTCGCTATTTTCATGCGCCCATGTGATGGCTTCTTCCTCACTGGTCGAAGGCTCAGAGGTGATCTGTTTTTCACTGGATTTGCAGGAAACAAAACAGATGCTGCACAAGAGAGGGGCTGTAAGAGTGGCAAAGGTGGCGAATTTCATGGATGAGATGTATTTGTGCCCTCATAGCGGTTCATGCCAAGAGTATTGTTTGATATTGTAAGACGGCGATTCATCTTGACCCATGATGGTATGAGACATAGCTTCCCGCGTCCGCGCTCAGATGCGCATTATTGTCCATGAATATCCACGAATATCAGGCGAAGGAGTTGTTTGAAAAATTTGGTGTGCCTAGCCCAAACGGTCAGGTTGCCGGAACAGCTGAAGAAGCAAAGACCGCGGCGGAAGCCATCGGCGGTAGCAATTTAGTGATCAAGGCTCAAGTCCATGCAGGTGGACGAGGTAAGGGCACCTTCAAAAATGGTTTTGAAGGTGGTGTGCATCTCGTAGAAACATCCGATAAGGCAGCCGAATACGCTGAAAAAATGATTGGGCAAACTCTTGTCACCAAGCAAACAGGCGAGGAAGGAAAGTTGGTTAGCAAGGTGATGATTGCCGAGGCTGTCGATATCGAGCGCGAACTCTATCTGGCGATTCTTATGGATCGTGATACCTGTAGGCCTGTCATCGTAGCAAGCACAGAAGGTGGCATGGACATCGAGGAAGTTGCAGAATCCACTCCAGAAAAAATCGTCCGCGAATTTATTCACCCACTCGCAGGTCTTCAGGCATATGAAGTCCGCAAACTTGCCAAAGCACTCCAGCTCTCCGGTGAGCAGGCAAAGCAATTTGGCAAGCTCATCAAGAACCTTTACACGCTGTTTATCAATTGCGACTGCTCCATGGTCGAGATCAACCCGCTGGTGGTGACTCCTGATGGGCAAGTGCTCGCGCTTGATGCTAAATTTGGTTTTGATGACAACGCGCTTTATCGTCATCCAGACATTGTGGCCTATCGTGATACTGACGAGGAAGACCCTCGTGAAGTCGAAGCCTCGAAGTTTGACCTGAACTACATCGGTCTAGATGGAAATATCGCCTGCCTCGTCAATGGCGCAGGTCTAGCCATGGCGACCATGGACATCATCAAGCATTGCGGCGGTGACCCAGCCAACTTCCTCGACGTAGGAGGTGGTGCGACCAAAGAGCAAGTTTCAGCCGCCTTCAAAATCATTTTGGGCGACCCGAATGTCAAAGGCATCCTGGTCAATATCTTTGGTGGCATCATGCAATGTGACATCATTGCCGAGGGAATCCTCGCCGCCGCCAAAGAAACGGATCTAAACATCCCGCTCATCGTCAGGCTAGAGGGCACTAACGTTGAGAAGGGGCGCGAACTTATCGCCAACTCCGATCTCGATGTAATCACCGCAGAAAGTCTAAACGACGCTGCCGAAAAAGCCGTGGCAGCAGTTGCTGGTTAACCAAGTTGCCAGTTCACAGTTGCCAGTTTCCAGTATAATGGGCAAATCATTTGAAGATCTCGAAGTCTGGAAACGTTCATGTAGACAAGCTCTAATCATTTACGAATTACTCAAAAAAACAAAGGATTACTCACTGAAAACACAGATGGAAAGAGCTGCGGTTTCAGTTCCTTCAAACATTGCAGAAGGCCAAGAACGCGACTCGATACCTGACTTTTGTCGCTTTTTAAGAATTTCCAAAGGCTCCAATGCTGAACTAAGAACACAAATTTATCTGGCAACAAAACTTGGCCTCATTTCCACTGAAAAATCTACCGAACTAACCAACGAATCGAAACAAATATCAAAGATGTTGCAAGGGTTGATCAACTCGCTATCAAGCGATGCATGACTGGTAACTGGCAACTGAAAACTTTTAACTCAAAAAACAATGTCTATTCTAGTTGATGAAAATACCAAGGTGCTCGTTCAGGGCATCACCGGAGGATTTGGCGGCAAGCATGCCCAGCTAAGTCTCGATTACGGAACTCAGATCGCTGCGGGTGTTACTCCTGGTAAAGGAGGCCAAACATTCGGCGAGAGCACGCCTGTGTTTGATACGGTTGCGGAAGCGGCTTACCAGACAGGAGCTACAGTTTCTGCTATTTTTGTGCCACCGCCATTTGCTGCGGACGCGATTCTTGAAGCCGTGGACGCTGAGCTGGATCTCGTTATCGCTATCACTGAGGGAATTCCTGTTGCTGATATGATGCGGGTGAAAGAGATTATGCAAGGTAGCAAAACCCGACTGATCGGCCCGAACTGCCCAGGTGTTGTGACCCCAGGTCGAGGTGAGAATTCGCACGGTGGATGCCGTATTGGAATCGCACCTGGCTACATTCACAAGCGTGGTAACGTCGGTGTGGTATCTCGCTCTGGAACGCTTACCTACGAGGCCGTCTACCAGCTAACAGAGCTTGGTTATGGCCAAAGCACTTGTGTTGGTATCGGTGGTGATCCTATCAACGGAACGTCCCACCTCGACGTGCTAAAAATGTTTAATGACGATGACGAAACTGAAGCGATCATCATGATCGGTGAGATCGGTGGTAATGCCGAAGCCGAAGCTGCGCGCTGGGCAAAGGAAAACTGCTCCAAGCCAATCGCCGGATTCATCGCCGGTGCCACAGCGCCTCCCGGACGCCGCATGGGTCACGCCGGAGCCATCGTCGGGGGTGCCGACGACACAGCTGATGCCAAAAAAGCTATTCTTCGCGAATGCGGGATCGCTGTCTCAGAAACTCCATCCGACATGGGCAAAACGCTTGTCGGAATGCTCTAAAATTTCAGCAATACTATATGAATGGTCATGTTCTCTAGATCGTGACCATTTTTTGCTAAAAGAGAATAGCGTGTGCAGCGGTGAAGTAGATCACCATGCCTGAAATATCCACGAGCGTGGTAATGGCCGGTGCAGCTACGACCGCAGGATCAAGATTGATCGAGCGCGCTCCGAGGGGAAGGAGGGCTCCAGTTAAAGTAGATGTGGTAATCTGCGCTGCCAGTGCCACTGATGCTGCCAAAGCAAATGCTGAGATTGATATGCCTGACAATGGAGGGTCGAATGCTGGTAGGATAAATAGAGTAACTAACGCAATACAGCCACCAAGTATCAGGCCTAACAGCGCGCCGAGAGATAATTCCTTAATGATGACTTTGGTAGTAGAGCCAGCCTCGAGCTCACCTAGTGACATAGCGCGGATAACCATGGTGGCAGCTTGTCCACCTGTGTTACCGCCTGCAGCAACTACCATAGGGAGGTAGAGTGCGAGCAGATACACGCTACTCAGCACGTGCTCGTAGCGCAGCATCACATAGCCGGATGAAATGGCGAGCAGGGCCAGGACAAGTAGCCACGGGAAGCGACGTTTGAAGTGGGTGATGATGCGAGTGTTCAGATAGGATTCCTCCGACTGCTCACCGGCGATACCTGACATTTTTTCGATGTCCTCGGTAGATTCCTCTTCAAGAATCTCAAGGATATCATCGTGGGTTATGACACCGAGTAGCCTACTGTATTCATCGACCACGGGAAGAAGGGTCATGTCGTATTTGGAGAACATCTGGGCGGCTTCCTCTTGATCCACTGTCGCAAGAATGGATAGCTCAACTTCTTCTACCAGTTCATCGATGAGAGTGTCCCACGAGCTGAATGCCAGCTCACGGAGGCGGATTTTCCCCATTAGCCGACCATCTTCATTAATCACATAAATGCGAGCAAGTGTTTCCGTAGAGTCTTTGTCCTGGCGCAAAACATCGAGCGCCTGCTTGACAGTCATTCCCAGAGTGACTCGGGCAGCCTGAGTCGTCATGCGACCACCGGCTGTGTCTTCCTCATAGCGCATCAGGCTACGGGTGGTTTCCATATCCTCAGGATGGAGAAGGGACAGATAGCGGGAGCGTGCTTCTGAACTAACGTCCTGTAGAATATCTGCCCGGTCATCATCTAACAGAGAAGATAAAATTTCTTTCTGTTCCTGAGGCTGGAATCGCTCAAGCGACGTCTCTATGAGGGTGTCAGGTAGTTCCGGTAGAACCTTGGAGAAGGTTTTTGGCTCGATGGTTGCCGCAAAGAAATTTCGTGACTCGTCATTGATGTCCTCATAGACCGAAGCCAAGTCGGCATGGTGCAATTCCTCGGCAGATGCGAGAAATAGTTTTTTATCCTGACTTTCAATCGCGGCCTCAATAGCCTCGATGTCCATAGTGGTTGTCTCCTCAGGCATGGTGATGTTTTTAAACTCCAATTTAGAAAAACCAAATACCAATCTGGAAAAAGAAACTTACAGATTGGCGGCCAGCCATGTCAGAAATTTGTCGTGCTCGCTTTCAGAATACTGGTGGCAGCGCAATCCTGCCTCTTTTCCGCCTGCAATATTAGCTGTGAGGTCGTCGATGTAGAGCGTGTTCTCAGGGTCCAGCTGATATTGCCTGATAGCCAGTTCGTAAATTTCTGGTTCCGGCTTGATGTGTCCTGTTTGGAAAGAAAATATCCCACCGGTGAAATGCTGGAAAACGGGGTAGTTCTCCAGCAGGTTATGTTTGTGTGGGTCGTTAATATTTGAGAAGAGGATAAGCCTGTGACCTTCATTGCGAAGATTTTCAATACATGACCACATTGGCTCATTGGGTGTGAAAATATCAACCCAAGCATTCATAAAAGCATCCATCGAGCCCGAATAGCCTATAACATCAGCAGCCCATGGAAAATACTCCTCTGGGCTGAGCCGCCCGGCTTCGAACTCATCCTTACGCTCAAGTAGCGTGTTCAGCCGTTCATCCGCATCTTCGACCTCATCAGGAATGAGTCGTTTGAGTGAGGGGATGAAATCTACGCCAACGATTACGTTACCAATATCGAAGAGAATGTCCATGGGGGTCTAGTTGCTATGATTTACCAGCTTCTAACTGGCTCAAGATAAAGTTTGCGGCTGTGTGTGCTGCACCTGGTCTAGCGACACGCGTTAGACTGCGTTTCATGGCTCGCCAACCTGCCGCTTTGTCGGCAAGCATTTCACGGATGTGAGAGTCGAGTGCTCCAGGTGAGTCGGCTAAGTAGCCACCATTGAGTTTCCTGAGTAAGGTTAGATTACCCTCTTCTTGCCCGGGGACAAGGTGATGGATGAGCATCGGGCATGCGGCGGCAAGTGATTCGTGAACGGTGGCGCCACCTGCTTTGCCCACTACGAGGTGGTGGTTTGTGAGCAGTTCGGGGACACGTTTTGTCCAGCCTTTGATTTTCACTCTACCTGGGTAATCTAACTTGATTTCTTTGGTGCGCTTGTAGAGCTTACGCATGTTTCTGCCTAATACGACGGTGAGGTGAACGTTTTCAGACGTGGCATTGAGGATCTCACGAGCAATACGTCTGACGTGGGGTTTTTTAGCAGTGGGGAAATAGATTACACGAAAAGGCTCCAGTGGGTCATCGGCAGTGATAGGGGAGAGATCGGAGAAATGTGGGTGAACAGGAAAGCCTGTCTCGATCACAGAGGTCTCACCGAGCCCTTGCTGAATTAAGCTCTGGCGTGTGTTTTCATCTGTTACTAACCAGTAGTCGGTGGGTGCTTTCCTCCATGCGGCATTGATTTCGATGGAGTCTGTCACGACAGTGAAAACGGGCACCCTTGGCACACCCCTTTTGAAGCTCCGCTCAAGAAAATAAGGGTATAGCGGATAGGTACTGACAATTGCGCGTGGTTTGAGCTCAAGCAGCAGCTCATGGAGTTTCTGCTCGGGTTTTCTCATCATAGGCAATCGCTCTCTGGAGAAGTCCTGTTTTTCCGTGCTTAGATAGATTCTGCGCCATAGCCATGGTGCATGTGTGGTGACGCCCCTGTAGAAACTACGCAGTCGTTCATTGAGAAACGGCGCCCCCAGTGCACAAGGATCTAGACAGCGTGTCTGGCATTGCTGGCTGAGTGCCGACTCCAGATTGCGCGCAGCACTGTTGTGGCCATCACCAAATCCAGCGGTTAGAATGAGAATGTCCAATTCAGAACTCACGTAGAAAAAGATTAAACGACGCTCCGTGATTGCGTCGATCCTGCATTTGGTTTAATTAGTGAATTAAAGAATGAGTAATCGGGACGAAAAAGCACCACATGACCCAAAATTGAAGGTTTTGGATGAGCAGAGCCAAACCCCGCCTGTGGAGAAAATTGAAAAGCTCACGGCTCACGAAAGCGAAGTGGTCGAGGTCTTGAAACCTGACAGGGAAGCCCGGCACGATGCCAAAACTTTCAAGCCCGAGGTAGCGGATATTCTAGATGCCGAGGAGGAAAAAATCGATACGGAGGAGAATTGGGGTATAAACACAATCAAAGTGCCACCAATTGGATGGTTCGTCTTGGCCGGTATTTTGCTCGTAGGATTGGGGGTTTGGGGAGCGATGAACGTTTACAATGCCCAACCGGAATTAGAGACAGTTGATCGAGAAAAAGACGAATTAGAGCAAAAACGAGCAGAAGACGCTATTAAGGTTAAAAAAACACTCGCAGCGTTAGAGCATGCGGTAGCTGGTTATCTTGGTGCTGAGAGAATAGAGGATAAGTTGAAATTTGTGAGGCATGCTAAGCGGGTAGAGCCTCTTATGCGTAAATACTATACCGATGAATCACTGAATGCGGTGCAGTATGAGCATATTGAGAGAACTCGGTCTCTGGGCTTGGAAACGCGGTCTTTTGTCTACGCAAAAGTCGTTCTGAGTGATGGTAGGAAAAAAAGTTTGGTATTACAGCAGTTAGAGGACGAATTGTTTGTGGTAGATTGGGAGTCAGATGTTTGCTATCAGCCTATTAATTGGGAAACTTACATCAAAGAGCGGCCAACAGAGGCGCAAGTCATGCGGGTTAAGATTAAGGGTGATAATTACCACGTCTATGAATTCCGTGATGAAGAGACTTTTGACTGTTACCGACTAACTGCCAAGGGTTCTCAGAATCATTTGTTTGGATTTGTGCGTAAAGGCAGTCCGGTTGCTAGAGAGTTAGTGCATTTTGCTGAAAAAAATGGGTTGAACAATGAGGCTGCTAAAGCTCAGCCATTGATGCTGAAAATACGTTTCCCAAAGGATTCGCCATCAAAGAAATGCGTATGGATCGAGCAGATGGTCGCGCCTCGCTGGCTTCTCGTAGACTCGCCTAGTGAAGAATAAAATATCGAGCATGATCACAAAAAAACGCGGAAGGTAAAAATCCCTTCCGCGTTTTATGTGAGTTGAATTGTCGAAATTAAAAAGACCTACTCATCGGCTCCTCCACGCCTCTTACCGCGTGGCTTTTTACCTTTACCCTTGCCACGGGCGTCTCCGCGGTTCTTGCGATGAGGGGGGCGAGCGTCTGGGTAGTTCTCCTTGACCCACTCGCGAACGCCTTCGCGCTCATCTTCATCAATTTTGCCGTTATCATTGGCATCAAATTTGGCAAGCACAGCAGCTTTGATTTCCTTGCGTTTTTCTGCCATGGCTTTCTTGGCAGCTTCACGCTCTTCTTCGCTGATTTTTCCATCTTTGTTTGTGTCATGGAGTTCCAGCATCTTGGCCTTGGCTGCCTCGCGACGCGCTTTCATAGCAGCCTTAGCTTCTTCCTTCTCTGCATCGTTGAGCTTGCCGTCGCCGTCTTTATCAAATTTTTCAATAAGCGCTTTAGGTGGCTTGCGGTCTTTTTTCTTTCCTCCATCGCCTTCAGCTAGAGCTGGCATTGAGCATGCGATGACTGCCGCCATTGTTGTCATTACTGTTGTTCGTGTTTTCATATTATTGGTAGTGGTTGGTGGTTGGTGGTTGGGTTGAAACTCTCTCAGGTGGATCGTAGTGTTTGATCTATCGTTTCGAGTAGTTGTAATCACTAAAACACCACTTTGCAGAAAGAGTTGCAAAAAAACTTCGTTCATCATTTGGCAAATCTCATTGCCAGTTCCTTGTCGACCCGCTTGGATGTCCATGTCTATGAGCCAAGCGCCCAATGAGAAAGGTTCCGTATCCAAGTCGAAGGCGCAGGTCTTTGGCGCAAGGTTGTTCAGTACTCTGCTACTATGGGCAATAGTAACAGGCGTTTTCCTCAGTGGTAATGCATGGGCATTCATCGGTTTGATAATCTTACTGGCAGCTTTTAGTCTGTGGGAGTTTTTTCAGATGACCCGAATCGGAGGTATGCCCAGCCAACCAAAATGGGGTGTGTTAGTTGGGCTAACATATCTATTTTCTTTGGGGATTTTATTAGGAAGTGGCGGGCGTGATGCGCTTGATCAGCTTTGGTTGTTCGATGTGCTGTTTATTGCCGTTTTACTTATTGGAGGCCTGCTGATTCAGTTACGGAAACCTGTCGAGGGGAAAAATACTATTACGGAGGTTGCGGTCACAGTCTTGGGCTTCCTATATGTGCCCGTTCTTTTTTCATTTTTAGCCCGTCTTCTTTTTCTGCCAGAGGGAGCGGATGCTGTTCCGGGTGCATGGTTGATGATCTGGGTGATAGCAGTTACCAAGTTCACTGATATGGGAGCCTACATTACCGGTTCGCTGATAGGTAAGCATAAGATGATTCCGCACATTAGTCCTGCTAAGACGTGGGAAGGTTTCTTTGGTGCGCTCTTTTTTGCACAGCTGGCGGGCTGCGGGCTTTTTGCTCTAATGCCAGATAGTCTATCTATACTTCACAGCTGGATCTGGGTTATAGGATTGGGCATATTGCTTGCTCTACTTGCAGTAGTAGGTGATCTAGCCGAGTCCGTGCTTAAGCGTAGTATTGGCACGAAGGACTCTGGTAATACTCTTCCGGGTATAGGTGGCGCTCTTGATCTGATCGATAGCATTTGTTTTACAGCTCCGGCACTTTATTTCATCCTTATCTGGCTCAACGCATAATATTTTCATGGCGCGCAAAAAAGTAGTATTGTTAGGCTCAACCGGTTCAATAGGTGTCAGCACACTGAAAGTCGCTGAAGGTATTCCAAGTTCCATGGAAGTCGTGGCTCTTGCGGCTAACTCGAGTGTAGATGCACTGGCCGAGCAAGCCATTAAGACTGGTGTTAAGCATGTTGGACTTTACGATCCCTCTAAGGAAGCTGAGCTGCGATCCAAACTACCTTTGGATGTAAATATTCATCTGGGTGCCGATGGTTTGTTAGAAATAGCGACGCTAGCAGAGGCGGACATGGTGTTGATTGCTATCGTTGGTATCGCTGGACTTCAACCGGCTTTGGCGGCCATTAACGCAGGGAAAGATCTTGCCGTGGCAAGTAAAGAAATACTAGTGATGGCAGGTGAGCTTGTCATGAATGCTGCTGCTGAGAAGGGCGTGAATGTGCTTCCCGTTGACAGCGAGCATAACGCCATTTTTCAATGCCTTGAAGGTCATAGGGGAGGCGATGATGAAATTTCCAGACTCATTCTAACTGCTTCGGGAGGACCTTTTAGAAAAACACCCGCTGCCGAACTTGTCGATGTAACTTTAGAACAAGCCTTGAATCATCCAACTTGGGACATGGGACGCAAAATCACGATTGATTCATCGACTCTATTTAACAAGGGGCTGGAAATGATCGAGGCGCGATGGCTGTTTGGAATTGGAATGGATAGAATCGATGTAATCGTTCATCCGCAAAGCATCGTTCACTCGATGGTGGAATTCACCGATGGAAGCGTGCTCGCGCAACTGAGTCACACCGACATGTGTTTTCCGATTCAGTATGCCGTGACATGGCCTGAGAGAATGAAGGGTGATTTAAAGCCACTAGATTTTGCAGAGCTAGCGAAACTAGAGTTCGAGGCTCCAAGATACGATGATTTTCCAGCACTCAATCTAGCTCGCAGGGCAGGGGAAGCAGGAGGAACACTGCCCGCAGTCTACAATGCCGCTAATGAGGTAGCGGTGGATGCTTTTTGTGACGGAAAAATCGGCTACACGGACATCTGGAAAACGGTGGAGCAGGTGATGGA
>JBGCEU010000022.1:0-18312 GCA_045106535.1 Akkermansiaceae bacterium
GTTAAATCGACGGAATTCACAAGCTCTGCACCGAGGCGTTTAACGATTTCCCCATCACGGGTAAGCCGAATCGATTTGGGACTACGTTCAAATAGCTTCCAGCCAGTATCGTTTTCAAACACCGACATCTGCCTGCTCAGAGCTGGCTGCGTCAGGCGGACACGTTTGGCAGCGGACGAGATGTTCATGTCCTCGGCAACTTCTAGAAAATGACGCAGATGTTCTAAATTCATGACTCACACTTAGAAAAACAAAAACAGATACTCAAGCATAAATAATTGTTATACTCAGCATAAAACCACGGAAGTATTCAGAATACAAAACCCGGGTATACTCATAGCCATGAACTCAACCACACAGAAGAACATCACCATACGTAGATCAGATGAACGAGGCAAAGCCGATCACGGCTGGCTCGTAGCGAAACATTCTTTTTCTTTCGCAGACTACTATGATCCCGCTCATATGGCATTTCGTAGCCTGCGTGTGATCAACGAAGATCGTGTCGCACCTGGCAAAGGATTTGGCACCCATCCACACTCTAACATGGAGATCTTTACCTATATCATTTCTGGAAAACTGGAGCACAAGGATTCGATGGGCAACGGTCGTATCATTGAAGCGGGACAATTTCAGTACATGTCTGCCGGCGAAGGTGTCATGCACTCGGAACTCAACCCCTCCCCTGATGAGGAAACCCACCTACTGCAAATATGGATCACGCCGCGCGAACGTGGTGGCGAGCCAAAGTATGCTGACATGGATACCCACAAACTGAAGAAAAAGAATAACCTGACGCTGTTTGCTTCTGCTGATGGCAGGGATAGCTCGATCTCAATGCGACAGGATGCTGAGGTACACTTTGGCCAGCTTGACGGTGGTCAGTCACTTGTGATCGAAACTAACAACGACCTCCCTCATTCATGGATTCAGATGATTCGCGGCTCTGTGCAAATTGACGGCGAAACCATTCAGACTGGCGATGCTGCCAGTTTCTCATCAAACAATCAAAAAATTCACTCTATCGAAGACGCAGAATTCATCCTTTTCCAGCTTTCCTAATCCCACATTAAACCTAACATCAACTAATACCATGAAACTAATCGCCATCGGAGCATCAACTAGCTCCACCTCTATCAACGAACAACTCGCCGCCCACGCAGCAAGTCTTGTCCCCGACGCCCAAGTCACCGTGTTTCCTCTACGCGATCTCACACTACCCGTCTACAGCGAAGACGAAGAAAAGGAAAACGGCCATCCACCCGACGCCCAGAGATTTCTCGACGCCATTGCAGAGCACGACGGTATTGTGCTCTCACTTGCGGAGCATAATGGCTCTTACGCCGCTGCTTTCAAGAACATCTACGACTGGGCATCACGCATCGAGCAGAAAGTCTGGCAGGGCAAACCGATGCTCCTGCTGAGTACCTCACCTGGGGGTCGCGGCGGCGCTACTGTACTCGATGCAGGAAAAGCCACCTTCCCACGTATGGGAGCAGAACTTGCCGCGAGCTTCAGCTTACCCGGATTCTATGACAACTTTTCAGAAAACGGAATAACCGACCCCGATCTCGCATCTCAACTGAACGAAGCCGTGGAGGCTTTTTCCGACAAAATCTAACACTAACTATTATATACAACCATGAAACACATACCAACCATCGCAGCAGCCCTTCTCGGAATCGCATTCATCACATTTGGCTTAAACCATTTCCTCAAATTCATTCCCATGGGTGGTGGCCCACCCGCAGGGAGTCCGCCCGCCCTGTTTTTCGGAGCCATCGGCCCCACTGGATTTCTGACATTCGTCAAGGTTCTAGAAATCGTCGGAGGTATTCTTGTAGCAGTTCCCAAGACACGAAACATCGGCCTGCTCTTTCTCGGACCCATCGTGATCAATATTCTAGCATTCAACATCTTCCTCGCCGGAGGGAGCGCGGTGTTCCAAGTACCCGTGATCGCTGTGTCCGTGCTTTCAGCCTACCTTCTGTGGGTAGAGAAAGAAAAGTTTGTCGGTTTACTCAAGTAAGCAGCGAGTCCGGATTTACCAGTCCGCGTTATACCCACGGGTATCAACGTGGACAAATCCGCTGTACTGGCCGATGCCACCTTTGAACTTGCGCTTTCTGTCGCGCAGGTGTCTGGCCACATTTGCTACGTGCGATGGAGAGGCTCCGCGGAATACAACGTCAACTGCTTGGTTCGCCTTGTGCAGTGAGCGAGACTTACCGTGGACGGCATTATTATAGCGCGGGCTGCGGTAAGCGGACAGAATATGCTGCACAGGTAAGCCCATTTCACTTACCATCCGATCGATGATTTTTAGAGTCGGCCCCATTTTTTTCCACATCTTACGTGGTGGCAGAGAGTTAGCGACACTACCTCGGGTTTTGAAGTGAGGCGCGATTACCATGCGCGGCGTTATGTTACGCAATCGCAATGATTTGATGTAGTTTGCGTAGCGATAAACATTCTTTCCTTTCAACCGAACCCATGAGCTCGGAATTCCTGCGACAGGTTTGCTGGAGTATCCAAACCAACCAGCATCGGCTTCCTCGGTTGTACCGATGATCAGACCAGCGGTAGCGGCACCGGCCACTCCCATAAATTTCCTACGACCATATCCAGCTAGCCCATTTGGCGGTTGCAGCAACTCGTCCGAGTCGGTTGAGGTTGCCTGACAGGTCGAATCGAATGGCAAGATGATTGGTGAAGACATGATAAGGGTGTTGTTTTTGAAAAATTGTGGTGATTGTGTATCACGCCCCTAAAACCTTCGCAATGAAAAAGTTAAGACATCTTAATAATTTAAGAAAATGATATTGTTGTGGTCGGATTTTTAAAAAATATCCGCGTGGGCAAATAAAAACCCGATCCATTTGAGAATCGGGTTAGGAAATTGAAAATAGCTATTCAAGCCACCGGGCAGAATTCAAAACGTATTCTACCAATCAACGTTTGTGCCACGTGTGTCAACATGGACAAAGCTGGAGTAACGGCCAATACCACCTTTGTAGTAGCCTTGGCTGCGCAATTGCTTGGCGACGTAGGCTGCATGGTAAGGGGAAACGCCGCGGAACTGGATGTCGCATGCCATATTCTGCATGTGGTATGATTTGGATTTACCACCGACAGCACGGTTGTAGCGCGGGCTGCGGTAAGCGGAGGTGATCTCCTTTAGAGGTGCACCAATACGAGTGATCATCTTATCGATCACCTTGAGAGTGGGAGCCATTTTTTTCCAGTAAGATTTTGGCGGAATGCTGTTCTGCACACTCCCCCTGGTCTTGAAGTGGGGGGCTAGCACCATACGTGGTGTGATGTTGCGAAGGCGCAGCTTTTGGATGAACTTCGCATAGCGGAGAACGTCAGAACCTTTCGCTTGAACCCAAGCATGTGGAATGCCGGGCACTGGCTTATCTCCAATGAGACCGAAAAATGCGGCCTCGGAACGCGGAGCACCAATAATAACCCCTGCGGTAGTAATTCCCGCAGCCGCGAGAAATTTCCTACGATTGGTAGGCTTCAAGCACTCTGGAATGCCTCCTCCAACTAGGAATGGAGCATCTGAAGAAGCTGCATCAGGGAGTCCGCAGTCGGACGTATCGATGATCGTTTTTTTCACCTGATGCTGTTGTCGTTTCTTTTGCTCACCCATTGCGGGATCATATTGCAGCAACTAGGGTTACTTGACCAGCGATTTTTTACCCTAATTCATTCTACTTCAGATACTCCGACATTTAGCCTTTATCCTAGCTGCCTCATTGACTAGAACTCAGCACGTGAACGAGATCAACCACGAGGCTAGCGGAAAGGAAATCTTTGATTTGGAGATTGCCGAACTAGAGCGCGTTCGAGGCTCGATCGGTCAGTCTTTTCACCAGTCTGTCGAAATTCTGCGTGATGTTCTCGAAAACAAGGGCAAAATCGTGGTCGTAGGTATTGGGAAATCAGGTAATGTCGGACACAAAATCGCGGCGACGCTGAACTCGACCGGGTCAACCTCAGTCGTGCTGAACTCTCAAAACGCCCTGCACGGTGACCTTGGGCTGATTTCTGATGGAGATGCCGTGATCGCCCTATCCTACTCGGGAGAGACAGAAGAATTGCTCGATCTGCTTCCTTTCATCAAACGCTTTGATGTCAAAATCATTGCCCTATCTGGCAAGGCGGGTTCAACGCTCGCCAAGCATGCGGACGCCACCATCATGACTGAGGTGAGCCGTGAAGCGTGCCCGCTGAACCTAGCCCCTACCTCATCCTCCACGGCGATGCTGGTCATGGGTGATGCGCTGGCGATGGTGCTTCTTCAGGCGAGAGGCTTCACTGAGGAAGATTTTTCGCGATTCCATCCGGGTGGATCACTTGGACGGGCACTTCTAACGAAAGTCTCCGACATCATGCGGTCAGATGATAGACTGGCTGTTATTTCTCTGGAAAACACGGTTCAAGACGCGCTTTCCGCGATGTCGAAGGCGAAGAGCGGTGCCTGTGTGGTGATTGACAATGAGGGTGCGCTTGCTGGGATTTTTACTCACGGTGACTTTGCTCGTTCATTTCAAGAGAATCCCGCCATCGGGCAGGAAATTGTCAGCCGTTTCATGACAGAAAATCCGGTCACTCTGAATGCCGACTCTCTGGCAGCGGAGGCAGTGACAACCATTGGCACGCATCGAATTGACGACATCGTGGTGCTCGATGAAAACAATCGACCGATTGGGCTGATTGACACCCAGGATTTTGCACGACTCAAATTGATCTAACATGCTGAGGCTCTCACTACTCATCGTTCCATTGATTATTGGATCACCTCTCCTAACCAGTTGTGGAGATGCAGATCCCGCATCTGCTCCTGTGCGCAAGACTGAAGACGGAGGCAAGGTAGATCTCAGCGGAGTGACTCTAACTACCAGCAACGCCTCGATTGGAAAAAACGACAAAGTTCAACACGTCCTCGTCTTCGATTACACTCTGACAAACACCTCGGGATTCAATATCGAGTTTCCCTGCCTCTACTCGAATCTCAATTATCTCATTGAAGTGAACCTCAGCGATAAAGAAGGCGAGTCAGTGCCGCTCGGCAGACGCCCACTGGATCAGCTCACCATGACCCAGCCACGCCCGGAGCGTATTCTTGTGGGTACGACAACACGGACATACAAAGCCCCGATCGGGCCGAACACACTTAAGCCCGGAGATCTGCTAAGCGTCCGCATCCGGCTACACGCGCCATCTCGATACGACGAGCTCCGCACTAGCCTTGAAGCTCCCACGCTTACCCTGCCATTGCCGGGAAAACCTGCGGAAAAGAAACCTTGAATCTTCAGCCTCTCCACACAGACTGCGCCCCCGCCTGAATTACAATTATTCATTTTTCAATTATCCAATCATCCATTCTAATCATGCCATCTATCGTAGCCACCAACGTCAAACGCGGACAATGTATCAAGTATGAAGGTGAAACAGGTATCGTCCTGAACCTTGAGCACCGCACACCTGGAAAAGGTAATGCCCTGATCGCAGCAACTATGCGTTCGTTCCAATCTGGAAAAACCAAGACCATCCGTTTCGCATCAAGCGATAAGGTGGAAATCGTTGAGACTGATCGCCAGAAGCTCGAATTTTCCTACTCAGATCCTACCGGATTCCACTTCATGGACATGAACACCTATGAAACCATCACCCTGAACGATGAGCTCATCGGAGATAACAAAGATTACCTTGCCGAGGGTATGAGTGCCGAAGTCCTGTTTATCGAAGGCAACGCTGTTACTGTTGACGTCCCTGCCGTGGTAGAACTTACGGTAACTGAGTCATCCGAGAGCATCAAAGGCGATACAGCAAATAACCCGACCAAGCCAGCCACACTTGAGACGGGTAAAATCATTCAAGTTCCGCTTTTTGTAAAACCCGGCGACAAGCTGAAGATCAACACCGCAGAAGGCTCATACTCCGGACGCGCCTAACTTTTCTCTAAACCCACTACTTACCCGCCCACCGAAAATGACTTGGAACGATCAATTTCTCGCCTTATTCCGTCGCTGCCTAGAGCTCTACCAAGGTGGCAATCAGGACTTTCACTCCTACTACGAGCCAAGCGACCTTGAGTTTCTCAAATCCATTGGCTACAAACCGCGTGAGCTGTTTGATTTTGTCGAGGACTTTGCTGACGAAGGTGAGCCAACGGAATCAACCGCCCTGTTAGTCGCTTCTGTAAGGCGTGACTATTTCCAAGTTGTGCAAGAAGGTGTGCATAGCGATGCAGAAATCACCTCGGATGACATCCCATCCAGATCAGATGCCTACGAAGGCATTGCTTACCTGCCACGCATCATTGCGAAAGCGGAAGCCAAGCTTCGCGGTGAGCTCGATCCTAACCTCATGTTCAGTTGTGGTGGCGATCGTGGATTCTTGAGATCCAATGGCAACATCACACCAGCAGATTTCTTGCGTCACGTATGGGCTGCCGATGGCGACATTTCCAAGGTTTACGACTTCGTGCGCTCATCCCAATAAATCGATATGAAAGATTACAAGGGAGAAGAAATCCTCGTCGTAAAACGCGAGCTATTTGACGAACTCGGAGCGTTCCAAGGCGTCAATTCTGATGTAGATCGCTATCTTCCCAGCCTGCTTAATCCGGAGAACAATTTCTTCATGGATCGCGGTGCTGCTGAAGACGACCCCAGCCACAAACAGCTCATCCCCTATTGCCTGTTCAGATTAAAGGATCAAGCGGGAACCCGCTACCTTCACTATAACCGTGGGAAATCCGGCGGAGAATCACGTCTACACGCGCAAGGATCGATGGGTATCGGTGGACACATTAATCCTGTCGATGAGCGTGAGGATCACCTTGGCATGGAGACCTACATGGCGGGCGTGGATCGCGAGATCGATGAGGAACTCAACATCGCCGGCAGCCACTCACACAAGATCGTTGCATTGCTCAATGACGACTCTAACACCGTCGGACAAGTCCACCTCGGCGTCGTGCATATGGTCGATTTAGAAAACGATCAAGTCGCCGCTAACGAGGATGCGATCGCCAACTTAGGTTTTTTCACAATCGAAGAACTAAGAGGCGAACTCTACGAGCACCTTGAGACGTGGACAAAAGCCTGCGTCGATGCGTTAGAGAGCCTGTGATGTTATGGAGAGCGGGTTTCCAACCCGCAGCTTACTGTCGTGCGTCATGCTCGGGTTGATGCGGGTTCCAAACCCGCGCTCCATACCTAACGGTTGCGTTTCCTGCGTTCAGGAGCAGGGAAAATACGTGTCCTGTGTGCGTGCTTCGTCCACAGCTCTGCTAGCTCCTTGGCCTTTTGTGGATTCTGCTGTGCGAGGTTATTCAGCTCGGAACGGTCTTTTTTAATGTCGTAAAGCTCCCAGTCTTTATTCGCGCCAAGCCTAACGAGCTTCCAGTCTCCATGGCGAATTGCCGCCTTACCAAAATGCTCCCACATGAGAGTGCGTTCTTCGCTGCGATCCTGCGCAAAGCCAGGTGCTAGGCTGCGCCCTTCCAATGGCTGGATTTTGTTTCCCTTGTATCGCTCTGGATACTTGGCGCCTGATAGATCAACGCATGTTGCCATGATATCGATGAGGTGACTACTCTCGTTCCTCAGCATGTTTTTCTCTGAAATCCCCTTCGGCCAATGCGCGATCAGAGGGCTGGAAATACCTCCTTCGTGATTATGAGATTTATACTCGCGGAAAGGAGTGTTAGAAACATTAGCCCAGTTTTTACCATAAGCGATGTAGGTAGGTGAAGGCCCCGGCATCACATCTGGCCCCGTTAGAACCGGATGACCGTCTCGACTGCGCTCCGGGATCATTTGCGTCTGCAATTCGTCTTTGCCCATTGGCTTCACTCCAGTTGGAGGATTTTTTCTAGCCCTACGCCCAAAATTTTCATGACAGCCCCCATTGTCTTGGAGAAACAGGATCAATGTATTGTCGAGCTGTCCGGTTTCCTGAAGAGACTTGACTAGTCTGCCGATTCCTTGATCCATATTATCGACCATCGCCGCGTAGACCTCCATGCAGCGCAGCTCCCATACACGCTTTTTTTCGGGGAAATCCTTCCATGCCTGAGGCGCGGGACTGAGTTTCCAGTCGTCAATCACACCTAGCTTCTTCATCTTCTCGTATCTTGCCTTACGAATGACTTCGTATCCCGCGTCATACTTACCTTTGTATTTCGCGATGTCTTTTTCCAGTGCATGCATAGGCCAGTGCGCGGCGGTGTATGAGACATACATAAAAAACGGCTGCTCCTTCGCCTTCTTCGCGTGCTGCCTAACAAACTTCACAGCATGATCGCTGATCGCATCCGTGTAGTAATATTGCTCAGGCTTATAGTGCTCATCGTTATCCGGAGTGATCGCTTGATTACCACGGGTCAGTGTCCATGGATCAAAAAAACTACCCGCGCCAATAATCGTGCCGTAGAATTTATCAAAGCCCCTTTGCATCGGCCAGTTAGATTTATCACCGTCGGGTTTGAGCTGCTTGGTGACGTGCCATTTTCCAGCCATATAGGTGCTGTAACCTGCCGTTTTCATAACTTCGGCAATCGTCACAGCATCTCGGCCTAAGTCCCCTTTGTATCCGAGCTGACCGCCGTCATTCGTCATCTGCCCAATTCCTGCCTGATGCGCATAGAGCCCTGTGAGCAGAGAGGCACGTGTCGGGCAGCAGCGACCTGTATTGTAAAACTGCGTGTAGCGAAGACCATTGGACGCCAGCGAATCGAGGTTGGGAGTTTCAATCTCACTTCCGTAACATCCGATATCAGAGTATCCCATGTCGTCGGACATGATGACGATGATGTTTGGCCTGGGTGCCTGCTTTTCACTGGCAGCATTTTGACCATTGGCGGATGTAACAGATAGAAAAACACCCGTCGCTGCGAGAGTTAGGTTTCTCCATTTCATAATCATCACTGAGATATTTTTTCTAAATTGCATCGGAAGTTTAATGACATTGGGTAGTTGAATCGTCCAGCAAGTTTACTGTTGGCGACTTTAATTCCTTGCAGTTTTCATCGATTTACAAAAATGGCGGTATAAAAAACCTCCAATTTTCCAATGGCTAGTAAAACAGAGTTCGCGCACTATTGTGATTATGGAAACTCTCTCGCTACTGGGTGTTGCTCTCGGCTTCGCAACCCTCTCGGGTATCAATCTCTATTTGACCACCTTTCTGGCTGGTCTTGCTGTGCGGTTTAACTGGATCGACCTTGCTGACAAATATGAAAGCTTGGGTATTCTCGCCAATCCTTGGATCATATGTGTCGCGGGCGCTCTTTTCTTACTCGAATTTTTTGCCGATAAAATACCTTGGATCGACAGCTCATGGGACGCCGTACACACTTTCATCCGACCCATCGGCGGCACTCTACTTGCTCTTGCCGCGCTGGGAGAAATGGATCCTGCCGTTTCAGTGATCGCTGGATTACTCAGTGGAGGCACCACACTAGTGACTCATGCTACCAAGGCGGGTTCGCGTTTACTGATCAATATGTCACCCGAGCCCGTGTCGAATGCCGTCGCCAGTGTGGGTGAAGATGGTCTGGTGCTGGGCGGTCTCGGACTGATGGCATTTGCACCTGCTGTGGCGTTCTTCGTTTTCCTTGCCATCATCATTCTTGCGATCTGGATACTCAGAAAAACATGGGGATCGATCCGCGCCGGATTGGCTACTTTAAGGCAGCGGAAAACCAAGAATTCAGCAGCCTGAATCAGGGCTTTTCATCCCTGCTCTGGTAAGCTATGCACATGCCCGCCAAGGCATGTACGTGCTCAAAAAAATATTTCAGCTGCGTGATAAAACGCACAACGACGAGGAGAAGCCCTTCCTAGAGCATCTCGAAGATCTTCGCATCGTCATCACTCGCGTTGTGCTCACATTGGTGATTGCGATGGGTGTTTGCTTTGCATTCCGCAATGAGCTGATGGATATCATCCGCGCTCCCGTGGAGCAGGTGTGGATGGTTAGTCAGGAAGACAAGATGCCCAATGACCTGAAGTTGGAAACATGGGAAATGGCAAAGAAAGCCGACCGTGACACCGCCGGATTCACAGCAGATCAGCGCGATTACTATTTCGAACATGTCGATCCCGAGGGCGACTTGAAGCTTAAGTTCCACGCCGATTCTGTGCGTTTTTACCGTGCCGCTATCGACATGGAGAACACCAATGAATCGGGTGAAAAATTCATTAATGGCTTACCCGGGGTCGAGCCTGACTTGCAGGAACACCTTCTCGCATTATTGCAGGAGGAAAAGCGACCCGATGCCGCTGTTGACTCACGCGGCAAGCTCGTGCTGATGCAGGCGCTGAACCCGACCGAGGGATTCATGCTCTCGATCAAACTCGCTCTATTTGCGGGTATCGTTATCTCTTTCCCTCTACTGCTGTTTTTCACGTTACAGTTCATTCTTCCCGGCCTGAAGAAAAATGAGAAAAGGGCTCTCTGGCCTGCCCTTCTCATCGGCTTCGGGCTATTTTTGGCAGGCGTCCTCTTTTCCTACTTCTTCGTACTGCCCAAGGTTCTCGATTTCTTCTACAACTACAGTCAGGAAATGGGTGTCACCAATGAGTGGCGTATCGGATACTACATTTCGTTTGCCACCCAGTTTACTCTGATCTTTGGTCTCGCCTTTGAGCTTCCTGTCGTGGTGATGACTATGGTCCGCTTGGGAATTCTCAACTACGAAATCATGCGCAACACGCGCTCCTACGCGATCCTCGCCATCGTGGTGATCGCCGCCATCATTACACCTACACCAGATGTGGCGACACTCGCCTTCCTCGCAGTGCCCATGATTATTCTCTACGAGATATGCATCTGGCTCGCCTATTTTTACAAACGTAAAGAGCGTGAACAAGAGCTGCGTGAGCAGGAAGAACTAAAGCAGAAGCTTCTGGCCTCGCCAGCATTTGCGACAAGCCGCGATGATGAGGAACATGAGGACATTCATGAGCACGATGACTACGTGGATGATCATGACCCCTACGACCACGAACAGTATCTGAAGGATCACGAGGACTACCATGACGATCCTTATCACCACACAGACTGTGAGGGTGAAGAAGCCGACACCGGTACTTACGACTTTGATCACGATGAACATTCAGATGATCACTACGATCACATCCCATCGGATAGCGCTGACATCCCTGACGATCTAGCCGACGAGGAAACTGACACGGAAGATAAAGTGGAAGACGAAAAAGATAACGACCGCAAAGACAAAGACCCGGACTCTGAGGATCGCTCTTCATGATTCCGAAAGCTGAACACCTAACACTAACAAACTCCACCAATGCACTCCATGACAGGATTTGGCCGTGCCGAGCACGCCACTAATAAAATTGCAGCGCGTGCTGAGGCGGCATCCGTCAATCGCAAGCAAGGAGAAATTGTTGTGCAGCTCCCTCGCGCCTACCAGGAGCTAGAAGCCGAGATCAGGAAAACTGCTCTCGGTAAGTTATCGCGCGGCAGAGTGACTATTTCCGTTCAGCTAGAGCTTCCCGAAGGCTCAGCCGGTGGCATCCGGGTAAACACAGGGCGTGCTCGCGCGATTGAAGCTGCGTTCACTGAATTATCCGACGCCATTGACCGCCCCGTCCAGCTTTCTGCCAGTGATTTTCTACGCGCCCCCGAGATCATCGAATTCGATGACACACCCACCGAGCCGACAGATGCCATGCAGGCAATTCTACCTGCTGTCGAAACGGCTCTCGACCAGATGATTGCCATGCGTGCCAGCGAGGGAAAGCATCTGCACGATGACATCGCCACAAGAATCAGTACGCTGGAGAACATCGCTGATGATATCATTAGCTTCGCTCCCTCCGTAAAAAAACACTACGCGGAAAGCCTGCATACGCGTCTCGCTGAGGCAGGGCTGGACATCGCTCTGGATGACGAACGCATCCTCAAGGAAATCGGTCTATTTGCCGACCGCTGTGACATCAGCGAGGAGATCACCCGGCTCCGCTCCCACTTTGAAAAATTCCGCGAATACCTCGCCAGTGATGAGCCTGTGGGACGCTCTCTCGATTTCCTCTGCCAAGAACTGAATCGTGAATTCAATACCATTGGCTCAAAAGCACACGACGCCACACTAGCTCAACATATCGTCAATGCTAAGACAGAGCTGGAAAAAATTCGTGAACAGGTTCAGAATGTTGAGTAACGTAGAAGCGGTTTCCAACCGCTTACCCCTGCCATGCAAGCATTCCTCTCAACATCTTTAACTTCATTAAAAATCTGCGGCGTCACAAAGACCGACGATGCAGCACAGTTGATAGAGCTGGGAGTCCACGCACTAGGCATCAATTTCTGGCCTAAATCCAAACGCTACCTCTGCCCTCAGGACGCAGAGCCAATTTTGAACGCTTGCTCAGGTAAAATAACCCGCGTTGGAGTCTTTGTAAATGCAGAGCCTGAATTGCCACAGCGATTGTTAGAATCTGGACTCATTGATCTCGCTCAGTTCCATGGTGATGAAAATCCAGAATACTGCGCACACTTTGCCGACATTCAACTCCCCTTCATCAAAGCCATCGGGGTCAAAAACATGGCATCGCTGAAAAACATCACAGACTACCGCGCCAACGCCATATTGTTAGACACACCAGCACCAGGTGTCTATGGAGGCACAGGAGAAACTTTCGACTGGTCACACGCAAAAGCTTTTATCGATACTCATCCCGATATCCCCGTCCTCCTAGCAGGTGGAATCACGCCTGAAAATGCATCCGATGCCATCAGTCAGGTTCACCCTGCTGCTCTCGACATCGCATCAGGTGCAGAACTCTCCCCCGGCATCAAGGACATGGACAAAGTCCGCGCCCTCCTACTAGCAACTGGCAACTGATAACTGTGAACCTCCTCTACATCTTCTTGGGCGGCGGACTCGGTGCCATCTCACGCTACAGTCTCTCATCGGGCATTCAGTCGCTCGCTGAAAATACCCGCTTACACCGATTACCCGTCGGCATCTTCGCCTGCAATCTGTTAGGATGCTTCTTCATCGGCCTTTTGTTTGGCTGGATCGCATCACGCAATGGAGAGCACCCAGCTTGGCTTCACCCTCTGACGGTCACCGGATTCCTCGGTGCATTCACCACCTTTTCCAGCTTTGCTCTCGATACCCAGAGACTCTTCGAGAGCTCCCCCGCCCTAGCTATCACAAATGTGACCGCATCAGTAGTCGGCAGCCTAGCTGCAGTTTGGTTAGGTTTTAAGTGTCTTGGGTGATAGGCTTATTCTGCAAGCACCTTATCCAGCCACGTGAGCATCTTCTTACGATACTCACCATTATTTTTTGCCAAAGCTCTCGTGTGGCTGCCACCATCGACCTTAAAAAACGTTTTTGGCTCTTTTGCCTTTTCAAAAAGCTTCTCCGATTGACTGAAAGGCACTGTGCGATCGGCTGTGCCGTGAACGAGTAACAACGGGATGGGCGCAATGTTTTCCACATACTGGATCGCAGACAGCTCATCGGTCGTTAGATTAGCACCCACCTTACCTGCCTTTTGCATTGCCATTTGTTTGTATGAAGCAAATGCACTGTCTGCAATCACCGCCCGTAGCCCCTTAATAGGATATTTACCAATCGACGCAATTGTCTTGGCACCACCTAGACTGTGGGAAAATGAAACCAGTCTCTTGGGGTTCACATCCTTGCGTGTGACCACGTATTTGAAAGCTGCCTGCACATCCTCGATGATGCCCTTCCGTGAAAGCCGCCCCTTGGACTGACCAAATGCGCGGTAGTCATACATGAGCACATTGTATTCCTCCACCACTAGCCAAGTGACAAACCCGAGGTGATACGCCAGCGACCCCGCATTCCCGTGGGAGAAAACAATGGTTGCTTTCGCTTTCTTGACCCCTGACCGAGCTGGCAGGAACCAGCCGTGTAGCTCTGTTCCATCGGCGGACTTAAACCTCACATCCTCATACTTGTAACCGTATTTCTCCGGCGTATGCGGCTGATCTTTTGTCGGGAAATAAAACAGTCGATTACCTCCATTTTTTCCAAGAAATGACTCCGCGAGCTTTGACAGCTTGCCATCTTTATCTTGCAGCAACTCCGCCACTGCAGAGGCTGGTGCTTTCTCTTTCTTGGACGAATCTGGATTTTCAGCAACAGCGGTTGCAGTCAACCCGATTGCTACTATAAAGAATAATAACCGCATCATTATTGATCCAGCGTATCGAAACAGGGTATTTGTGCCAAAAAACACTCGCTGCGAGAGAAGCTCATGATTTAAAACGTATCTACACCACTCAGTGACTCTGGTTCGCCAAATTAAGAATTCCAACGATCATGCTAAAACATCCACGTATTCGTATTATCTCACTCTCTCTCACCTATGTAGCACTCTGCTGTAGTTTGAATGCGCAAACAGCAGTGCCAACATCCATCTCCGCTGAAGCGACCCATCAGAGTCTATTCGAGGCTCAGCAAGGACCATTTGATCTAAAATCAAAAGATAAGCACAGTAACTTCCGGCTCTCACTCAGCTACTCAGCTGACCCAGCAAGTAAACCGCAGCTCATCCTTCGGGATAACTATAGCATTGATCTTCCAGTCGGTGAAAAACAGCAAGTCGATGTCGCCTTCGAACACCTCAGCTCTGCGCCGGCAATCCTGCGCGTTTGGTACGACGGCAAACTTGTGACGCAGGGTGTGAAAATACCCAAGTCGGCTATAATTACTACTGGCATCCACACCGTCGATGCAAACAAATCAAATTCCACCCTGGACATGGGCAATGATTTCACCGCGATGGTGAAATTCAAAACAGACAAAGGAGGCACACTCATCGCCAAAGCCCCCCCCCAAGGCAAGTGGGTTAGCAACGCCAAGGCACTGTTTATTGACAATGGTAAACTTAGCTACGATATCGGCTGGCTTGGCAAGATAACGGGGAAAACTCGCGTGAATAACGGCAAGCCACAGATCGCTGTATTATCAGTCAAAGACGGCAACGCCACACTCTACCTTAATGGAAAACTAGAGGCCCAAAAAACGGGATTTTCCAAACCCGACCCCAATGGCTCCGTCTTCAAAATCGGATCAGCCGCAACAAACTTCGGCGGAGATTACCAAGGGGAACTTTCCAATGTTAGGTTCTGGAAACGTGCTCTGAACGCTGACGAAATCAAAAACCTGTCAAATGGAAATGAAGACAAGGTCAACACACCAGATTACCACTGGAAACCTTCAGCCAACAAATCCATCGGCATTCCAGGGCACCTTACCTTCATTCGCCTCAAGGCCGGAAAAGGCTTCGATCTAACAGCATCCACCATCCAGCCACTCACTCTGAACGACCATGCTGCCATCATCCGCAGCTGGGATAAAAAGAGCCTTAAACGCGGTGCGAAAATTTACAAAGAGATGTGCATGATTTGTCACGGTGACCTCAATAAACCAGGTTCGCTACCCACCGCCATGCGGTTTCACGAAGGCACATTCAAGAATGGTGCCGATCCTTATCGCCTCTATCAGACTCTGCTCAAAGGCTACGGACAGATGGCACCTCAGCCCCAGTATTCGACCAAGGAAAAATACGACGTCATCCACTACATCCGCGAAACCTATCTCAAGGGGAAAAACGACAGCCAACTGACAAAAATCGACGATACCTACCTCGCCAAACTGCCTCTCGGCATGAGCTCGAAAAAGGAAAAGCAGCTCAAAAAGCGCCAACCGCAATACCTTCTTCAAGATTTTGGCAACACCCTCTTCTGGACACTCCAAGTGGAAAAAGGAAACATCGCCCAGAAAGGCATCGCCATCCGCATGGACGAGGGACCAGGAGGAATCTCCAAAGGTAAATCCTGGATGCTTTATGATCACGACACCATGCGTCTAGCAGCATGCTGGAGCGGCGACCAATTTGTTGATTGGCGTGGTATCGCCTTCGATGGCTCTCACGGTACGCACACTAGTATTGTCGGGGAAAAGCACTATATCTCGCCCAACTTGCCTATGTGGGCAAATCCTGACACGGGCAAGTTTGATGATGTGCGCGTGATCGGGCGCGATGGCAGACCCTACGGCCCTTTGCCGCGCAGCTGGGTACACTTTAAGGCTCTGGAACATCATGATGGCTACCCTGTTATCAAATACACGGTTGGCGACTGCACCATTCGTGAGCTTCCCGGCGTGGGTAAGGAGCCTAACACATTTACCCGAACCTTTTTCTGTGGCCCGACAACCAAGCCGCTGAAACTGCGCCTCGAGGAAGGTAACATCCATACACTGCCCATCAGTGATAAAAAATTCACGTTCACTGTGCAGTATGCGAACGGAAAGGCATCCGTTATTCCAAATCAAAATCTTACCAACGCCCTCGGAAAACCTACCTCGAAACTCTATTCCACGCGACCCACCACAGAGATCATTCCGGGCGATGACTCTGCTCCCTACGCAATCGATGTTCTTTCCCTGCCACATACGGATAATAACCCATGGCAAGCATGGATGCGCACCACCGGAGTTGACTTCTTCAAGAACGGCAAGAGCGCCGCAGTCTGCACTTGGAATGGCGATGTCTGGATTGTTGATGGTATCGATCAGCGTGAAGGAACCCTAACATGGCAGCGCATTTGTTCAGGCTTGTTCCAGCCTCTGGGCATTAAGATTGTCGATGGTGAAATTTACGTCGGCTGCCGAGACATGATCGCCAAGTTGGTCGATCTCGATGGCGACCGCGAGACCGACGTTATCGAGAGCTTCAATAACGACCATCAGGTAACCGAGCACTTCCACGAATTCGCCATGGGACTACAAACGGATGCCAAAGGAAACTTCTACTACGCCAAGTCAGCCCGCCACGCCAAGGTGGCTGTAGTCCCCCATCACGGCACCCTGCTCCGTGTCAGTAAGGACGGCACCAAGACCGATATCCTCGCAACGGGCTTCCGTGCTGCCAATGGCGTCTGTATGAACCCAGACGGCAGCTTTGTAGTCACCGACCAAGAAGGCCACTGGAATCCTAAAAACCGTATCAACTGGGTCAAAGGCACCGGAGTGGATGACTTTTATGGCAACATGTATGGCTATCACAATGTCACGGACGACGCAGACTCAGCCATGACTCCCCCGCTCTGCTGGATCACTAATGCATTCGACCGCTCACCCGCCGAGCTTCTCTGGGTGCCGGAAAACTCCGCCTGGAAATCACTACGCGGCTCACTACTAAACCTCTCTTACGGAGAGGGAAAAGTCTACGTCGTGCCGCACGAGAAAATCAACGACCAGGTGCAAGGCGGCATGTGCCAGCTTCCCTTCGAACCGCTGCCAACCGGTATCATGCGTGGCCGATTCCACCCCGGCGACGGCCAACTTTATGGATGCGGAATGTATGCCTGGGCGGGTAACCGCAAAAAGCCAGGTGGATTTTACCGCATCCGCGCCACAGGCAATGCTGCCAACCTCCCGGTAGGCCTAACAGCAGTTAAGAGCAAAGTCACAGTCACCTTCAGTGATGCTCTTGATGCCACATCCGCAGCTAATACCGCGAACTGGACGGTTGAGGCTTGGGATTTGAAACGCACCAAAAACTACGGTTCCAAACATTACAACCAGCGTCAGTGGAGCGTGGAAAAAGCAATCGTCTCCGCAGATGGAAAAACAATCACGCTGACTATTCCCGACCTCGCTCCCACCTGGGGGATGTCAATTACGGCGAACGTAAAAGATCAAAGCGGCAAACCCGTCAAGCGCGTGATCCATAATACGATTCACCGGCTCAAACCCTAACATCTAATACCTTCATGTCTACTCGCTGTTCGCTCATACTCATTTTGATCTCTCTCTGTTTGTTCAACACGGGATTTGCTAAACTTTCAGGTAGTAAGCCTAACATCATCCTCGTTATGACTGATGATCAGGGCTACCCCATCGTTGGTAAACATGGTCATCCGTGGATCAAGACACCTAACTTAGATAAGCTCTACGATACCAGCACACGCTTCACGCGATTTTTGGTCAGCCCAACCTGCGCGCCAACTCGAGCCGCGCTGATGACAGGCCGTCACCCGATGCGTAATGGGATTACGCACACAATTCTGGAGCGCGAACGCATGACGCTGGATGCCATCATTTTACCGCAGATGCTTGCCACGGCGGGTTACCAATCAGGTATTTTTGGGAAATGGCACCTCGGTGATGAACATGCCTACCAACCCGACCAGCGTGGCTTTAACGAAGTATTTATCCACGGCGCTGGCGGTATTGGACAGACTTTTAAGGGTTCCTGTGCGGATGTGCCGGGC
>JBGCEU010000220.1:0-32250 GCA_045106535.1 Akkermansiaceae bacterium
GCCATTTCATGAGCACCTTCTAACAGACACACCCGTTTTTCGAGCACGTCTGTGGTGGGGTTCATCAGGCGGGTGTAGATGTTCCCAAGTTCCTTGAGAGCAAATAAATTGGCAGCATGCTCTGTGGAATCGAATACAAAAGCGCTGGTTCGGTAAACCGGTGCAGCGCATGCGTTAGTGGCGGTGTCAGGCTGCTGACCACCGTGGAGACATAGAGTTTCGTGTTTCATAGTTAGGTAAGGTTGTTTTTTATGGAGTGGCGGTTTGTAACCGCCGACTAGCTTTGTGGCATGATGCTTCGCTCGACAGGAAGATGCGTGTTACAAACACGCGCTCCATGGCTAACGCATTGCCGCAAATTTCTGACGCAGAAGATCCTTTGGAGCAAGGTCGGCAGTCTTGGCTTGGGCATCGACGAGCCACTGGTTCTCGAGTTCATTTTTCGTAGGGCGGTGACTCTCCAGATAAACGCCGAATTTACCGGGTGCGGCAAGTTCGGTTTCCTCTGCTAGCTGCATGGCCTCGGCTGTGGATGTCATATCACGCGCCTCTTCATCAACGAGATCAAATGCTCCACCCTTACGTGGGTTACCAGAGTCAAAGGCACCGGGGAAGAACATGGTGCATTCTGATAGAGTCTCGACCACAGCAAATCCTGGGTGAAGAATCGCGCGCTCAAACATCTCATTCATGTGCTTCACCTGGGCGGCGTGTGTGCGAGCAATGAAGGTGGCGCCACTGGCGACAAGCTGAGCCATCGGATTAATCGGGCGGTCAATGGCACCGCGTGGATCAGTCTTCGAGCGGCGTCCTATAGGAGTGGTCGGGCTGGTCTGGTTTTTTGTTAGGCCATACACCTGGTTATCCATCACCACGTAGGAGAGGTTGACATTTTTCCGAGCAGCGTGATTCAGGTGGTTTCCACCAATTGAAAAACCATCGCCATCGCCACCAAAGACAAAGACATGCAGGTCGGGGCGCGATAGGGATATTCCCGTGGCAAGCGGCAACGCACGTCCGTGAATGAAGTGAATACCGTGCGTGTTTACAAAATATGGAAAGCGCGAGGAACACCCGATACCCGCGACACACACCACCTTTTCGTGTGGAATGCCAAGTTTCTGCACGACATTAAAGAATGAGGCAAGCACGGCGAAATCGCCACAACCCGGACACCAGGTCGGGTGGTCTGCCTTGAGCTGCTTCTTTGTTAGTTTTTCTACTGGAGCGGACATGATAAATAAATTTAGAATTAGGAATTAAGGATTTCGGTGGAGGCATCAACGATTTCCTTCACTCGGAAGGTAATGCCCATAGTTTTATTGATCGACTTGATTTTTGGGTCACAAATCACGGCACGAAGCAGAGTAGCGAGCTGCCCCATTCCGTATACGCCTGAGTCGTTCATCTCTGGAACCAGAACGTGATTATAGTTTTCAAATAGCTCACCCATGTCGGCGCGGAGCGGGTGGATATGGCGGATATGGAGAGCGCCCACTTTGTGACCGGCTTCACGCAGCTTATCGGTCGCTTCGCGAATCGGGCCGTATGTGGAACCCCAGCCTACAAGCAGCAAGTCACCGGTATCGTCGCCGTAAAAATCAGGTTTGGGTAACGACTCCGCAAGTTTGACCAGCTTGTTGCGGCGCTTGGCAGTCATCTTGGCGTGGTTTTCAGGATTCCCCGATGGGTGACCCCACTCATCGTGCTCAAGTCCTGTGACGACCGGATATTTTCCTTCGGAAGAGCGTGAGCCAGGAGGTGAGTGACGCGTGAGCTGATCAATCGGATACGGTTTGAAATCGGCACCACGTTCGTCAAGGTCAAGCACCGCATCGTTCCAATGTTTTTCAAGATCAGGCTCAGGGAATGCCTCGATACGTGTGGCGATTGCTTGGTCGGATAGAATTACAACGGGAGTCGAATACTCACGTGCAATCCGGCAAGCCTCAACGGCGGTGTAGAAGCAGTCCTCCACATTCCGAGGTGCCAGCACAACACGTGGAGCATCGCCATGTGATCCGTAAATTGCCTGCATCAGATCGGACTGCTCGACGGACGTTGGCATGCCCGTTGATGGGCCCCCGCGCTGGATGTTCACCACAATGAGCGGGAGTTCCGCCATCGAGGCGTATCCCATTGCCTCTGCCTTGAGCGCCAAACCAGGCCCAGACGATCCGGTAATGGCGAGGTGCCCTGAGTAGGCAGCGCCAATGGCAAGTGAAACAGCTGCGAGCTCGTCCTCACACTGAATAAACATACCACCGTATTTAGGCAGCTCAGAGCGAAGCTGCTCCATAATCGTTGTCCACGGAGTGATCGGATATCCGGCTCCGTATCTGCAACCTCCAGCGATTAGACCCATCGCCAGCATGGTATTTCCGTCGGTCGAGAGTCGATTTTCCTCGGCGTTTTCACCGGGTGCCATCGGCATGTGATCGATGTCATGCACTGGCCACATGTAACCTGCATCAAAAGCAAGCATCGCGTTGCGTAGAACGTCCTCTGATTTCCCACCAAATTTCTTACCAATGATCTCGGTGATTTTCTCGCGATCTAATTTATACACCGCACAAAGCATCCCAAGGACAAAGATATTCTTACCACGGTCTTTCGCTGAGCCACCAATTGCCTCGATGGTAGCAGAAGTGAACGGCACACCGATATGAATGATGCCGCGCTCTTCCGTGATCTCGTCCACCTTATCGGTGTCGTAAAAACAAATACCACCGTCTCTCAGTGAGGAAAGATGGTTTTCATAAGAGTCTTGGTAGAATGCAACCAATGTGTCCGCCTCATCTCCGGGATGCAGCACTTTCCCAGAACCAAGGTGTACTTGGAAAATAGAAGGACCTCCAGATATCGTCGAGGGAATCGTCATGTAGGTCATGACCTCCTGCGCGGTTGATCCTGCGAGTTGGGCAAGGAATGCACCCACGGACTGAATCCCGTCCTGGGAGTATCCTGCTAGGCGAATGACAGCATTTTTTAAGCTGTCCGAAACGGTAGAAACGGTTGGTTGGCTCATGGACAATATATTCGGGCGGAGTTTGCGATAACATGAAGAAAACGATTCGGAAAGCAAAAGAAATAAGATGATGCCTCCGTGGTTGCCATTCCCGATGCTTGACCCCGACAGATCGCCCGCTATGCTCCGCGCCGCATGGCTCTGATTGTCCAGAAATACGGCGGCACATCCGTCGGCAGCCTCGACCGTATCCGCAACGTCGCCTCACGGATTAAAAAACTCCGTGATGAAGGAAATGACGTCGTTGCGGTGGTCTCCGCGATGGGTGGAGTCACGGATAAGTTGATAGGGATGGCAAACGAATTGAATCCTACCCCACCGACTCGGGAACTCGACGTGCTTCTATCCAGCGGCGAGCAGCAGTCGATCGCCCTCGTAGCTATGACGCTTAACGCCATGGGGGTAGATGCTGTTTCGGCTACAGGCCGACAGGCCGGCATTAAAACCACAGGTAGCCACACGCGTGGGCGCATCGATGAGATCGACCCCACCATGATGACCGGCTGGCTTAAAGAGGGCAAAGTTATCATCGTTGCCGGCTTTCAAGGTGTCACGCACGATGGATTAATTCATACGCTTGGACGAGGAGGGTCTGACCTAACAGCAATCGCCGTAGCCGCTTCACTCAAAGCCGACCTTTGCCAAATACTCACCGATGTCGATGGGGTCTACACCTGTGACCCTCGAGTGGTGACGAACGCCCGTAAACTGCCGGAAATTTCCTACGATGAGATGTTGGAAATGGCATCCTCTGGTAGTAAGGTCATGCAGTCTCGATCTGTAGAATTTGCCAAAAAATACGGTGTTGTTTTTGAAGTTTGCTCATCTCTCAACGACAACCCAGGAACCCTAGTCACCGAAGAACATCCCGCCATGGAAGCAGTAGTCATTCGAGGAGTCTCAATCGAGCGCTCCCAAGCCCGCGTCACAATCACAGACATCCCCGACAGCCCAGGTAACTCTGGAAAAATTCTAGGGTGCCTTGCCGATGCTGAAATCAATCTGGATATGATTGTTTCCAACATCGCCAGTGATGGCATGGCACGCCACTCATTTACCATGCACACTAACGATCTTGGTCGTGCGCAAGCGGCGCTCAAGCCCGTGCTTGGAGAGCTTTCTGAGAATGCCCAAATCGAGACGGAGGCCGGCCTCGCCAAGCTCAGCACCGTAGGCATCGGCATGAGATCACACTCTGGCGTCGCCGCTAAAATGTTCAAAGCCCTTGGTGATGCCGGTATAAACATCGGCATGATTTCTACGTCAGAAATCAAGATAGCTGTTACCGTTGATGAGACCGCCATCGAGGACGCCGCACGTGTTGTCCATGAGGCATTTCACTTGGATAAAAAACCTGTAGCTTAGTTCTTAAGCTATGGAGCAAAATCCTTACACGGCACCCGCTGAGACAGCACCTAACATTCGTGGCCCCTACGGGGTATTCAGAAAAAATGGCGCGCTGAGAAACGTCTTCGCCTTCCTAGTCATAGTCGACTCAATGGTGATCGTATTCGCGGCGATACTATTTTTTTCCGGTAAGAGCTCAATCGTTGCCAACAGCGCCAACGCTCCGGTTCAGACATTTGTTCAGTCACTTCTCATCGCCCAAATCGCGGCAAGATTGCTAAGCTTTGTCATTTTCCCTGCCTGGCTGAACCGAGCATGCAAAAATGCATGGATGTTAGACGCTCCACATATCCAGACCACACCCGGCTGGGCAGCTGGATACTGCTTCATCCCATTCCTCAATCTTTGGAAACCTTATGTCGTGATGAAGCAAATCCGTCGTGCCAGCTATGCCAGTGACAGGGCTCTTTCTAAACTTCTGGTCTGTTGGTGGACTGCATGGCTGGTCTTCATTGCCATTGGTTTGGCTACAGCAATTATTGGTGCCGACTCTGTGATAGATGAGCAAACTGAGGAAATCCTCACGAAACTGAGAGCAATCCGTATCCCCATTAGCCTGGCTCTCAATTTCCTCGCGCTCGCTCTCATCGTCTGCATTACACGCGCGCAAAATCAGCGATTCTCAGAGTGGCAACTATGATCAACGATGCACGAGGCTCTTCTTTACAAGAGTTACATTACAGCAAACAATAAGGGATGCGATTTATAGGTCCAATATGGGGAATCATCGGCGTCTGCCTGCTCATCGGCAGCGCGATGTATCGGCTTTCTAAACACGCTATCGAGGCTCTGGAAATGGGTCTAACCACTTGGCAATGGATTGTGCTAGTCGGATTTACAATCTTCATGCTTGTTGCCGAAGGTTACCGAGGTTTTCAAAAAAAATTCTCGCCTCGAACAGCAGCCCGCGTCAGACACCTTCGTGATAATCCAAATCCGCTCCACGTCACACTAGCTCCATTGTTCTGCATGGGCTATTTCCACGCCAACCGTAAGACCCGGATTACCGTGATTGTGCTAACCTCCGGCATCATCTGCCTGATCCTACTCGTCAGACTCGCCCCTCAACCATGGCGCGGCATCATCGATGTAGGAGTCGTGCTTGGGCTTGCATACGGAATCACTTCATTCCTTATCCTTACGGCTAAAGCCCTTACGCAGAAAGAATTCCCCCACTCTCCACAGGTGCCCGAGTGATCAGATCCTAAGGCACTGTTTTTTCTCATTAATCACCGGCATTTCCTTGCGGTCGGTGAACACAGTATTTCGGTGTATCGAGATTAGCAGCCCGACTGAGATGAGGGTGAAAATCAAGTTGGTGCCACCATAGCTAATAAAGGGAAGTGGTAGGCCTGTGTTGGGCAAGACAGCAGTAGTCACGCCGATATTCATCATCGCTGGAATGACGATAATACTCGTCAGTCCAACAGCCATGAGTCGACCAAAAATATCTTTGGCATGCATCGCGATGGATATTCCGAAGACGACGATGATGACAAAACAGAACACGCTTCCCAGGGTAAACCAAAGCCCGAGTTCCTCGCCAATAGCAGGGAAAATAAAATCTGTGTGTGCCTCGGGCAAATACCCGTGTTTCTCAACGCCGTTACCGAGGCCAGTGCCATTGATGCCCCCGTTTGCGAATGCATAAAGCCCGTGTAACTGCTGATAGCCGTCACCTAATCGGTATTTATCTGATTCTAAATCGAACAATGCATAGATCCGCCCCATGCGCTCTTCATTCGCTCTGATCACGATCGTCGCGCCGGCTAGAGCTATCGCAGCGGCTGACCCCAGATAAGGAATACGTGTCCCAGCACAATACATCACCACTGCCCCAGCCGCCCCAAGCGCCATTGCTGTTCCCATGTCTTTTTCAAAGAAAATTAAAACCACCGGCACACCTAACAATGCAGCGGGAAGTGCAAACCCTTTGAAAAAAGTGCGGTTCTCAGTCTGGAAATGGGCATACCAAGCGGCAATACCCATGATAACAAAAATCTTCGCCAATTCTGATGGCTGAAACTGCGGTAATCCCGGTAGCTTGATCCAACGAGACTCACCTTTGACCTCATGCGCAATTCCAGGCACATAACAGAGTACTAGCAAAGCACAGGATACGATAAAAAATGGTATCCACCAGCGGCGTAATTTCCGGTAATCGCAGGCTGACGCAATAGCCGCGAGAAAAACGCCCAATCCAATCCACAATGCCTGCTTCTTGACGAGCGCATAGCCATCCACCTCATCGTCCCACACACTCGTGCTCGTGAGCATAACTAGGCCTAGCGTCACCAGTGCGGTGACGGCTAGACTCAGATAGATGGCATTTTTGCGTCCCATAGGGCTGGGTCGTTATGAATGAATCCGCTATTGAGCAGGAATCTTGATTTTACGTCCAGCGTAAAGCTTGTTAGGATCTTTGATACCATTCAGCTTAAGCAGTGCATCACGCGACACCTTAAAGCGTCTGGATAAGCTCCAGAGAGTATCGCCGCTCTTGATGGTATAACTTGTGCCACTATCAGCTACATCAGCTG
Organism: Akkermansiaceae bacterium; assembly: GCA_045106535.1. Classification (GTDB taxonomy): domain Bacteria; phylum Verrucomicrobiota; class Verrucomicrobiia; order Verrucomicrobiales; family Akkermansiaceae; genus Oceaniferula. Next base: position 6,976 of record JBGCEU010000220.1, read on the forward strand.
GCTCTGGCCGTTGCACCTTAGGTTTAACAACGACAGCCTTTGGGGCATTACTTACATCTGGCTCTGGATTGCTTTCCGTAGCGCGAAATGTAGCGGGGTTTCTGGGTGATTGGTCACCGTCGGTCACTGCAACACTTGGCTTAACTGGCAGCGGCTCACGATCTTCTCGCACGTTAGGTGTAGGAACGGATACTGGACGCGACGAAAGCTCAGCGGGTAGGTCAAGCACAACTCCTGCACGAAGCGGGCGGTTACTATTCAGCGCACGCAGAGCAGTTTGATCGACGTTACGCACTTGGGCAATGCGGTGATAGGTATCACCTGTGACGACGATGTAACGATTCCCATCGTTGATGGTTGGTGCCACAGGGGCTGGCTTTGGTGCTGGAGCTGAGGCTGGCAGTTCTGGAGCCGCATCTTCGGCGGCAGCAGCAACGGCAGCAGCAGGCGGAGTGTTACTACCACTGGCTGTGGCATCCTCATCGGCACCGAAAAAGGTGCTGTGAACATAAATCGCTGCAATAGCGACAACATGAAGAACAAGAATCACTAACAGAGCTCGGCCAATCCCAACATTAGGGACGTCGGACTCCAGTTCTACGTGAGGCTCGATCGCTGCTGCTGTAGCAGCATTAAGTCGGCGCTTACGTCCTGTCTTGGCATAGAGCACCCGATAGCTAGATCCGGATGGCTTGTTTCGTTTAGTTTGGATGGTTTTTTTCATAACGACTTGGGTTGGTTGGTTTATGGTTAGGGCTGTGGGGGCTAGTTTGTTAGGGCTTACTTCAATTCATTGACGATACGGCGAAAGCAATCGCCGCGCTCCTCATATCCGGAGAACATATCGAACGACGATGTGCCCGGTGAGAAAAGGATAGTGTCTCCGTGTTCAGCGAGACTTGAGGCCATGTGCACGGCCTCATCAAGTGAGCTAACCACTACACAGGGAGCAGTGGTTGAGACGGGTTGGAAAGTTTCGGCTAACTGGTCGGCTATTTCTCCAAAAACGACGATGCCTTTGGTGGTTTTCTCCAGTCGTGATAGAATCTCACTATAATCGAGACCTTTTTGTTTACCTCCCGCGATCAGCACGATCGGCCGACCTTGAGAGCGTAAAGCACTATCAAGTGCGTGTAGATTGGTCGCCTTTGAATCATTGATGTATTCGACACCATCTAACGTGCGAACCAGTTCACAGCGATGCAGTGGCGGTGCAAACTCGTCCAAGGCTTCCTCTGCCGATTTAGCAGAGACACCCAGCACAGAGCATGCGGCAACGGCTGCCATCGCATTTTCAGCATTGTGCAAGCCTCTCAGCTTTGTGTTCTGCAGATCAAGCTGAGGTTGACCCTGAAAAGTAATTGTCTGATCGACCAGCGTGTAGTCCGCATCTTGCTCGGTTGAAAATGTGCAGACGTTTGATGCATGATCGCCAATATCTTCACCAGCACGCATCACGATTGTGTCATCGCCATCCAAATTTTCAAACACTCTCAACTTTGCCGCCTTGTATGCCTCCACCGTTGGGTATCGATCCATGTGATCGGGAGAGAAATTCAACCAGATCACCACACTTGGATGGAAGTCACGTATCGTTTCCAATTGAAAAGAACTGACCTCAAGCGAGACAACCTCCGGCGGCTCATCCATCAGAACCATCTGAGAAAATGTAGGGCCATAGTTTCCACAGGCTTTGCAGGAAATACCTGCGTGGCTGACGATTCGCTCAACGAGTTCCGTCGTAGTTGTCTTACCGTTGGTTCCGGTGATGGCAATGATGCGACCGTGGTAATATTGATAAGCGAGCTCGACCTCACCGATCATTTCATCAGCATTAGCCGCGTATGCCTGCACAAATTCTGACTCACCATCGATGCCAGGTGACAGTATTAACAGATCACACTGACTCTGCTGACCTGTGGAGACATCAGCTCCTGTAATCGCCTGCACGCCCTCTGCTAGACCGGTGATTTCATTTCGTGAATCATGTACAGACACGTTTGCCCCCTCGCGTAATGCGAGTGACGCAGCGTCCCGGCCACTGGAGCCAGCGCCGAGCACAATCACGTGTTTGTTTTTCAAATTCATGTTAGACAATTTTAAGAAGTGCGATTCCCATCAATCCGCTGAAGATAGAGATGATCCAGAAACGGATGATGACCTGACTTTCGTGCCAGCCACGCAGCTCAAAGTGGTGATGGATAGGAGACATCGCAAAGATACGCTTCCCGGTGAGCTTAAAGCTGGCGACTTGTAAGATCACGGAGAGTGCCTCCATGACAAATACCCAGCCGATGATGACAAGTAGTAGCTCCTGTTTTGCACAGATCGCTGCGGTAGCCAGCCCTCCGCCAATGGCAAGTGATCCGGTGTCGCCCATGAAGACTTTTGCAGGGTGGCAGTTGTGCCAGAGAAAGCCAAAGCCCGCACCCACAAGCGCCATCAGGAAAACCGCCAATTCAACAACGTGGGTATTAAATGGGATAAAGAGATACTCCTTCGCCATGTATGCATGCCCTGCGAGGTAGGTAATAACTGCATAGGAAAGTGCTACGGTGATCGTGCAACCCGTGGCAAGTCCATCGAGTCCATCGGTCAAATTCACGGCGTTGGAACAGCCCATGATGATAATGACAAAAAACGGAATACACAACCAACCCATGTCAAAAAGCGGCTCTTTAAACAGTGGGAAAGTCACCTCGCTGATTGCCATGGAGTGGTCCACAAGCGTGTAACCCATTCCTGACTCACCTGTTTTAAAATATAGAAAGCTGGCCGCTACGGTGCCGATAAAGAACTGCCAGAAGAGTTTTGTTTTACCACTAACACCATCGGAACTCTTCAATTTCACTTTTGTGTAATCATCAAGAAACCCCAATAGGCCAAGCCCTAACATGACGCATGTTGTCACAGCTACAAAGGGGTTGAGAGGTCGACCACAGAGCAACACCGCAAAGAGGACAGTGCCGAGGATCATCACCCCGCCCATAGTGGGTGTGCCAGCTTTTCCGCCGTGTAGCTCATTAAGCTTATGAACTTCTTCAGCAGAACGAATTGGCTGACCAACTTTAAGTGATACCAGCTTCCTGATAACCCAAGGCCCCAACATAACGCACATAACAAAGGTTAGCAAACACGCCAAGCCAGCACGAATAGTCAGATACTGGAGCAGATTAAGGACACGCAAGCTATGCGCCCAATCTGCTCCGGCCTGATTAGCCGACTCCCAATATTCGTAAATCCAGTAAAGCATATGATAAATGTGTTAGTCTTCAGGAAATGCTTGGCTCATGACATTTTCCATTGCCGCCATCCGGCTTCCCTTAAAAAGGATGAGATCCCCTTCCCTACAGTAATCTTTGATCCAGTCCGCAGCGGCATCTGCATTTTCAAAGTGTTTAGCCGTGTCATTCACCTCGTTTGCACCTTGGTAAATTTTAGCTGCTTCAGAACCCACACTAACAACCTGAAGATGCTTTTCCGCAGCCAGTTTCCCAACTTTCAGATGCGCGGGATCTGTATGATTGCCCAGTTCAGCCATCATTCCCATCACCACCACTTTGCGAGATCCGTTTTCTGTATGCAAATCCGCGAGGGTCTCAATTGCAGCCGCCATCGACTCAGGATTCGCATTGTACGTATCGTCAATCACGGTGACACCGCCAGAATTATATCTTCTTAATCGCCCACTACTAATTGACGTCTCAGCCAGACCTTCGGCAATTTTTTCTGGCGTCATTCCAAGGGCATGTCCAGATGCCGCAGCGAGCAATGCATTGTTCACCATGTGCTTTCCACTGACGGGAATTTCCACAGGCTCTTCGACATCACCGATACATAGCTTAAACGAAGAACCCTTAGCGGTCATCTTCAGCTCCTCCGCACGCACGACTCCTCGCCCATTGCCCACCACCATGACTTTAGCACGGGTGCGTTCGATAAGATAATCGACGAAATCACAAACAGCAGGAACAATGAGTGTGCCTTCTTCATGCAAGGCTCTAGCAAGTGAACCTTTTTCCTCCGCGATTGCCTCGCGGGTGCCTAAATTTTCAATGTGCGCCGTGCCGATGTTAGTAATGATACCGATATCCGGAGCTGCGATTTCGCACAGTGGAGCAATCTCACCCGGATGATTCATGCCCATTTCCCAAACGCACACTTGATCTGATTCTTCCGTGGCCAGCACACTGAGAGGAAGCCCAATATGGTTGTTTAGATTGCCTTTGGTCGCATTGACCTCAAACTGCTGAGATAATACAGATGCTACAAAATCTTTAGTCGATGTCTTACCATTTGATCCGGTAATCCCGATGACTTTGATATCTAGATGCTGCCGGTACCACTTAGCAAGGCGCTGCAGCCCATAGAGCGTGTTTTTCACAAGCAAAACGGGAACGTCGAATTCTCGTCCCTCGGGTAATTCATCGAGCATCAGGCAAGCAGCACCATTTTCCACCGCAGTATCGATAAATGCATGGCCATCAAAATTATCACCGCGTAGGGCGATGAAGAGTGACCCCGCACCAAGGCTCCTTGTGTCTGTCGATACAGCACTCACCAAGACACCACTATCGGTGCCGATTAGCTCAGCACCAGCGGCAGTCACTAGCTCTGAAATGGTGAGTGGTTTCATATTACTTCGATAGATTTCGAGTTGATAGCTTTGTATGCAGCGCGGCGATCATCGAACTCATGACGCTCGCCTTTGATCTCCTGATAGGATTCGTGTCCTTTGCCTGCTACGAGAATGATATCGCCCTCACCGGAAATATTAACCGCTGTCTGGATCGCCTCTGCACGATCGGTGATGCTTTGGAATTTTTTACCCGCCAGGCCTGGTTCGATTTCACGAATAATCGCCTCTGGATCTTCGGAACGTGGGTTGTCCGAAGTGATGATGCAGTAGTCACTACCCTCAGCGGCGGCAGCCCCCATGAGCGGTCGTTTTGTGCGATCACGATCTCCGCCACAGCCAAAAACAGTAATGAGCCTGCGAGGTTTCAGCTCGCGTAATGCAGCGCAGGCATTCTTGATCGCATCCGGAGTGTGTGCGTAATCGACAAATACAGTCGCGCCGTCTCGAACCCCAACATTCTCCATTCTTCCAGGCACCTGAGGCGCATCAGAAAACGCACGCACAGAATCACGTGGCTTAATGCCAGCTGCGATACAGGCGGAAAGAGCCGCCGCACAGTTAGAGACGTTAAACCGACCAATGTATGGCGTGCGGACTAGATAATCATGTCCTTTAAATTTGATATCAAACTCAGTGCCACGAACCGTCTGCGCCTCACGACCAATACGTAAATCGGCATGAACTCCGTGACCATAGGTAAGCAGATAGAGGCGCTCTTTAAATTCCTCAGCGAGGCGCTGCCCATACGGATCATCAAGATTAATCACCGCAGTGGTTTTCTTGTTTCCGGGCTGTGACTCAAGTAGTTCGAACAACCTTTTTTTGGCAGCAAAATAGTCATCCATTGTACCGTGGTAATCGAGATGATCCTGACTAAGGTTAGAAAAAACAGCCACATCAAGAAGCATGCCATCGGTGCGTTTTTGCTCCAAAGCATGAGAAGAAATTTCCATTGCAACACCACGGCAAGCGTTATTCGACATCGCTCGCAAAATCGACTGAAGTTCAACCGGACCAGGTGTAGTATGGGTAGCCGCGCTTATCCCCTCACCATCGTCAACTTGCACCGTCCCTAGGAGACCCGCACGAAGCCATACTTTGCGCATGATCGCATGGGTCAGGAACGCGGTTGTTGTTTTGCCATTGGTACCAGTGATCCCAACGATTTTCATGCTGGCTGAAGGGTGCTCATTCCACGCACATGCCAGTAGGGCTATCGCAGCGCGGGCATCACTCACGTGTACCCATGAGGTCTTCTCACTTTCGTCAGGTGCTAGCTCGGAAACGATGGCAACGGCTCCGTTAGTAATCGCCTGAGTAACATACTGCTGCCCATCTGCCTCACTTCCGCGCACTGCGACAAAGACAACCCCCTGTTCGACGTCTCTTGAATCGGACGTGACACCCGTGACCTCCTGGTCGAGGTCACCCGAAACAGTGGCCTTAGGAAGAATGGTAAGTAATTGACGCAAATTCATAATATTAGTGACCGGTCTGGGCTATGGGCTGCGATACATCTTGGGGATCGATCGGTTCAGTAGGCTCAAGCCCTATGTGCTTTGCTACGCGAGTAGCCACTTTGGAAAAAATCGGTGCAGCAATCGTTCCGCCATATCGCTTCACCTCCTCGGTCTGCGGATCATCAATGACAACCACACAGACGAAGGCCGGGTTTTCTGCGGGTAGCATTCCTGCAAACGACACCGTGTAACGACCTTGGAGATATCCGCCTTTAGGGTTAATCTTCACCGTGGTTCCAGTTTTACCGGCTGCAATATGGCCCTCCACTTTAGCGCGTCTGGCAGTTCCTTTCAGATCGACGACGGTTGCCAGCGCACGGCGCATTTTCAAAGCCGTCGACTCCTTCATTACACGTCGGACTGGAACTGGCTTGTAGCGCTTAATAACAGCACCGTTGTTTGCCATCACTGATTTTAGCAACTGAGGTTCCATAAGCATACCTCCATTGGCGATTGCCGAGTAAGCGCATGCAACCTGGAGTGGCGTCACGCTAACAGCGTAACCGTATGAAACTCGTGAAAAGTCCGTTGGATTTCCTGTATTCCGAACTACGCCAGCACTTTCCCCAGCCATGAGAATGTTAGTTTTTTTTCCAAACCCAAAGCCATTTAGATACTGGAAAAATTTTGGTCGACCAAGCTGTAGCGCTAATTTGTAAGCGCCAATGTTAGAAGACTTAGCCAACACTTGCTCAACGCTAAGCATCCCATACGGGTGATGGTCAGGCACTCTCACTGAGCCCATCTGATAACGCGCGTGATGACAAAAAACTTGTGTATCAGGCCTCACCAAACCTTGATCCATAGCACCCGCTGTGGCGATGATTTTGAAAGTAGAGCCAGGCTCATAAATCGCCTGTGTTGCAAAATCATAACCATTCTCTTTGATGTTTTTTCGTGTGTTCAGGTCAAATGTCGGGCGACTCGCCATCCCCATGATTTCACCCGTGTGTGGGTTCATCAGCACGATCGCCCCCTTTTTGGCGATAAACTTTTCAAGCCCTGCATCAAGCTCCTCCTCAAGAATCGCCTGTATTCCCATATCCAGGCATAGCTGAACATTCAGGCCATGACGCGGGGGCACCATTTCCTGAGGCTTCGCCACGGCTAACAGTTCAAATTTATCGCGGTAATTTTTCACATAACCGTCACGACCAGACATATACTCGTCCATCACTTTCTCCAGCCCTGCCCTACCCCTAACAACTCCTGATTCTTCCAGATCCTGCCCAATATAGCCGATGATATGAGCCGCATTTTTGGGCATCACATACCAACGCTTCTGCATTTCTTCAAAGACGAATGTGTGTAGAATACTATGCTCTCTCGCTAGCTTCTTTAGATTATCAGCATCATCCTCAGCTAGATCTTTGCAGATCACCACATACATTTGATTCTTTTTATCTAGCTTCATCGAGGAACGCAGCTCCTCATGCTGCATGCCTAGTGGACGCGCAAAAGTCCGCACTACGTTTGCGATATGTTGTTCGACGATCTGCTCAGCTGACATTTCATTTTTGAGCTGAGCTGCGCGTTTTTTGATTTTACGGTTCCGTGTTTTTTCATCCCACTCCGACCACTCTGGGCTCTCACGCAGCTCGCGATTGGCTAGGGACAGCGACGCAAGCCTCACATCACGGAGCAGGTTTTTGTCGAGGGCCATGCGAGCACGAGGAATATTACGTGCGATGAGCTGGTTATTAGCATCGACCATACACCCACGCACTGCCTTCAGTGTCTCCTTGCGCACGGAGACTCGATTTGATTTCTCCGAGTAGTCCTTGGCTCGGATCACCTGAACATAAATCAAACGTGCCGATAACGCACTCAGCCCGACCACGAAGGTCAGGCAGAGAAAGAGGCAGCGGCGATTAAAAACAGCAGGATTCATCAGGGGCGTCTCTGAGCGATGGGTGTGGACTCCCGAGAGGCTCGCGCCTGATTTCTGGGAGTGGAATATACGGGAATGACTTCAATGGAGCTGGCTGGCACAAGAACAAGCCGAGACTCCGCACGCTCAAGGTCATCACGCAGCTGGTAGATATTTAGTTTCTTATCGATTTTCACCTGCAGGCTATTGATCGCATCTTCGTGATCACTAATACGCTGTTCGGCCTGATCAACATCTCGAATTACCTCAACGTGGCTGTTCTTAATCCACGCGTGAACAACGCCGCCCGCCATCAGAACAACAGCGGCCAGAGCCAGCACAATCACTTCAGTAATACTGAATCGACGCTCTTTATGACGGTGTTTATTCATATAGGTTGGAACTGTTAGTTTTTCTCTACAACACGTAGCTTGGCACTACGAGAGCGTTTGTTATTCTGGATTTCTTCAGCGGTGGCAATGACTGGGCGCTTGGTCAGAAGCTTGAATTGGAAATCTGGATTTGGACGTGGCTCCGGCCACTCCTTGCGATCAATGTGTGATTGCGATGCGTGTCTGAAAAACTGCTTCACGATACGGTCTTCCAAACTGTGAAATGTGATGACAGCGAGCCTGCCTCCCGAATTGAGCAGACCTGCCGCATTTCCAAGAAATTTTTGTAGAACTCCAAGTTCATCATTCACGGCAATACGAAGCGCTTGGAAAACTCGCGTAGCAGGGTGAATTTTCCCACCTCTTGGTGAAATGGAACTGATAAAATCAGCAAGGTCAGTGGTTGTTGTGAATGCCTTTTCTTCACGGCGCTCGCAGATCTTACGAGCCAGCTTACCCGCCGCTCGCTCTTCACCATACTCACGAAAAACGCGCTTCAGCTCGTCCTCGGGAGATTGGTTGACGAGATCAGCCGCAGTCAAAGGAGCCGAGCGATCCATACGCATGTCAAGCGGGCCTTCTTTTCCGAAAGAAAACCCACGGCCTGCCTCGTCAAGCTGCCAGGAGGAAACGCCGATATCGACCAGTAGTCCATCGATTTTTCCGAAGCCAGCATCTGATAGCAGACTTGGTAAAAGTGAAAAATTTCCTCTTAAAGCCGTGAAACGATCACCGAATTTCGCTAACCGATTCCCAGCGTGTTCGAGGGCTTGCTCGTCTTGGTCCACACCAATGACACAGGATCCTTTTTCAAGCATTGCTTCAGTGTGGCCACCACCACCTAGCGTTCCATCAACGATCGTCTTTCCCGATTGGGGAGCCAAATAATGCAGCACTTCATCCAAGAGAACTGGAGTGTGGTAATGGCTGGATTTCGGTGAGTTTTTTTCCATCGGCTTTGCACGAAACCAAGCTGAAGCTCTGGGGCGGGACTCCCTCCAAGTCGTCCCAACCCCAGTAGCTACCAACTTTGTCTCAGTAAACAACATGAACGCATAAGGGTAAACTGCATGGTTTTATCAGCGTGTATCCGGGAAAGTGGTTATCTGCGTTTTGCTGTTGAATCGAAAGCCGTGCAGAGGCGGGACTCCCTCCAAGTCGTCCCGCGCTCTGCACAAGCATTTCTCCACAGGGTGAACTGCGGTGTTGTCAGTTGTGTATCAGCGTGTATCACAGGAAATGGTTTGAAATTTGTTAGGTAATTTGAAAATGGCTTAGAAGAACTGGAAATCGGCATCGAGTTCTTCAAGAGTGGACTTACGGGCGGCTTCGACCTCGCTGTAGTTATCCTCATTGAAGATCACGAAGTAGTTACCGCGCCCGCACAGCACCAGACCTTCGCCGGGGGTGAGCCCGGGATGGTCTAGTTGCGCTTTGGGGATACTCAGCTTGCCTTGCTCATTGATATGAGTCTTGGTGCTGCGCTCGAAGAGCGCGCCAAGCATTGTGCGCTTTTGGGCTGGGGTCATGCTCTCGCTGTCATTGATATCCCGCTGCATCTTTTCGAATTCCGATTCAGTCAGGACCTTCAGTGTGGGGATCGTCTTCTCTTCATGAGCTACCAGCAGCCTTAGAACACCGTTGGCGATCTCGGCGCGCCAATCACTCGGAATGGAAACGCGGCATTTCGCGTCCATTTTATAAGGGAAAAACCCTCCGAGGCTATGACTTGTAGAACTCATGAATACACAGGATGTGCTTGATTGAGCACTCTAGTACACAATAATGCACTTTGGGTCAACCCCTAAAGAGACTAATTTTTCAAAACTTTTGAGCTATACAACCAAGTCAATAGTTAGGGTTTCTTAACAAGATCAACTCTAATTACCACAGAATAAAGAAATATAGTTGAAAAAATATACACGTTTACAAATATATATATCCAAAAAATATGAGTATTCCCCCAAATAGCCGTTGATTCTATAGCTTGCCTATATCTGTCTCTCGCGGCTTTAGTACACTTTACCTACATCCCACTCTATTTATCGGTGTAAAGCAATCCGATTAGCTCACTGCCCCATTACCAATGGCAATCACGGCTAGGCTTACTCGCAGACAATCTATTTTCACGGTGATTCATATGACATCACGCTATGAAAACATGTCATTATTTCACAATTTATTTACATCTTATTCACATAGGGAATTTTGCCCACCCATCTTGCTCAGGAGTTATCCATATATAGTAGCTCACGACCAACTCATTAAGGCAGCAGGATATGTGAATAACTTGTCGGTAACATTACCAACTCTGTGGATAAACTCCGATCAAACAATGTTTCAAAAGGATCCTAGGGTATTCGTTTGAGTGATACCCATTGTTAGTAGTTCTCTTAGAATCATCCAATCCTAACATACAAATCCCTGCTAGAGACAACCTTTGAATAACCTAAAACCAATGACTTAGGTAACATCTTCACTAAGGAACGGATACTAAAAACGCTTATCTATACAGGTTTTGAACAAGTTATTCACAGATCATCTGACGCCCGGGAAGTGATTCACGTATTTGATTTTAAAATCGGCGAAGTGGTTTACGATCTGAATCTTATAGTCAGGGCAGCTGGTGACAATTTTCCACAGCCCTGGTTTGTTTGCGAAATGCTTCACCTTTTTGACCTTAAGATCATAAAAGTGGTCAACCACTTTGACCTTATAGTCGGGGAAGCTGCGCACAAACTGAATGCGCCCGTGAATTTTTGAGAGGTCGATATTTTTTTTGCAAGCCATGTCCAGTTCGACGGACACCGTTCAACCTTTATTCAGGTGTATTCTCTTGCCATACCACATCTTTGCCGCCCGCCCAAAGATCTTCCAAAGCGTAAAGGTCACGCATTTCATGATGCATGATGTGCACCATGACATCAATGAAATCCAATACAACCCAGCGCGAGTCAGCATTACCCTCTGCGTTCACTGGGCGGACATTATACTCTTCGATGAGTTTTTTCTCTACATCACGCATCACAGCACGAAGGTGCGGCAGTGATGTTCCTGAACAGACCACCATGAAATCAGTCAACGAGGATAGCCCGGTGAGATCGATAACGCGGATGTCCTCGGCCTGAATCTCCTCCGCTGCTTGAGCGCATGCGATGGCGAGTTTTTTGCCTTCTATAGCCATTGGGGATGAAAGTGGATAATAACGATAAAAAAGCCGCCGGTTCGGGATGAACTCGCGGCGGATTTGCGGGTAAACTGGAAAAGGAAAATGGAGCATAGCGGATTCGAACCGCTGACCCCCTGCATGCCATGCAGGTGCTCTACCAACTGAGCTAATGCCCCTTTATTCCTTATTCACAAGTTCGGATTACATCAGTAAACCTCACTCTGCGGGGGCGGAGTTATCCCACATGGGCAGAGGAGGCAAGCTGTTTTTTATATTATCAGTCGCGAAGAAATCCAAATTTCAGCTCGCTGCTTTGAGTAGCCACTCTCTCAGCTGGCGGGCTACATTGATCGTCTCCTCTAGTCGTTGCTCTTTTCTATCGACCCATGCATTGTCGGAATAAACGGCATGAGTTAGCCAGACAGATGGCACGCTATCGGATTCGGTTTTGACTGCCTTACCTCCCGAGGAGAGGAATTCCCACCAATCCTTGTCAGCAGAATTGGGAGCTGCTGCCACCCAGTTAGGATCACCTGGCTTGGGTGAGCCTCTCATTACATCTATGCCAACAATTCCGACGCAAAGCTCACCCTCTTGAAGGCAGCGGCTTAATAACCACTGGTTCTGCTCCTCCTGCGGACGGTCAATTGGAAGAAAAACTAATCGGATCGTTCGACTGGGTTTTTCATTAGCAAGCGATGATGCTAGCATCATCAGCGTAGAAACTGTGTTCGCATCCGCCACCTCCCCTGCCCCTGTAAAGGGAACGGCTGCTATGACGACCTCAGACACTTTATCCCCACCTCGGACGTCGACCCAGAGACTTTTCCACAGACGGTCATGGGCTGCAGTTCCCTCTCCGGAGTAGATCTTCAGCCCCAAGTTCTGAGGCCCTAGGCGACCTTGTATCATTGAAGCGGCAAGACGTAGCCCAGTTCTACCCTGGTTATTCTCGATGGTTCGTACACCGATCGGCCCAGTAAACTTTCCCACCATGTCTTGCAAGTCAGTCATGCGGATACCCGTGGCAACGATAACTTTTTGCTCGTTCGATTCCTCCTTGTGATTGGCATAGTACATCCACATGAACACGGCTGTTCCGATGACCACTCCTATTGGGAGGAACATGATAGCAAATTTGTATATGCGGGGTGAACGGCTTTCTTCCATGATGAGTTATAGTAAATTGGCTATCTCAGCTGCGGCACGACTGTGGGCACCTTTGTCACCCAGCTTCGCCGCGGTGGCCAGTAATTTTGCGGATAGCTCACTTCTGCCTTTGGCATCGGTAATGAGTCCTGTCAAGCAGGCCTCGAGGTGGCCAGGGTCAGCATCTGCCTGTATCAATTCTTCTACCACCTTTTCTCCTGCGAGTATGTTAACTAGACCTATAAAATCGACTTTCACCAATATTCTTCCCAGAGCATAAGTTGGCCAAGCAACCTTGTAGACAAGACAGTATGGCAGACCAAAAGCGGCTGCTTCCAGAGTAGCTGTGCCACTCGCCACCACACCACAAGTAGCCCTTTGCATGAGCGAATGACTATTACCCTTTTCTACAGAAATAGTGACACTATCCGGCAGCGTCGCCTCCTCCAGGATCGATCTCATCGTATCCGCCAGCTTTTCCGATGCTGCAGATGCCTCAAAACGAAGTTCGGTATGGTGTGAGTGCATTCTCCGGACAGTCTCGACCATCATCGGAAATAAACGCGCAACTTCACGCTCGCGGCTACCTGGAAACAGCCCCACCAGATTTTCAGAGCGCTCTACGTCTTCTTTTTTTTCCTCCAATTCATCCACCAAAGGATGCCCGGTGAATACTGTGCGCAGCCCAGCCGACTCAAATATTTCTTTTTCAAAAGGAAAGATGCAAAGCATCAGATCTAGAGTTTCCGCCATCTTGGGAATACGCCCCTTATTCCACGCCCAGACCTGAGGGCTAATATAATAAACGATTTTAGTGTCTGGAAGTTTCTCACGCAGCGCCCTGGCAAAACGAAGGTTGAATCCGGGGTAATCAATGAGAACAAGCACATCGGGCTTCATGGCGACGGCATCATTAAGCATTTCCTCAAACCGCTGCTTGAACCAGCTGTAGTGTTTAAGCACCTCAACGATCCCCATGACTGCGGCGTCCTCTACCCAATCATTGACCCCATTACCGCCCACACGTCGCATCTCCGGCCCGCCGGCTCCTGCAAATCTGAGTTCGGGAACTTTTCTTTGCAATGCCTCCATTAGGCAAGCCCCATGGGTGTCCCCACTGACTTCTCCCGCGATGATGTAAATCGAATGACCCACGCGCGTAGTCGTAGCGGGTTACGAATAAACTTCAAACTTCAAACTTCAAACCTCAAACTTTGTCCATGCTCATCGATATCGTCACTCTATTTCCCGAGATTGCTCTCGCCCCGCTGAGCGAAAGTATTATCAAGCGCGCGCAAGAAGCTGATCTGGTTGAGATTCGTGCACACCAATTACGCGACTGGGCAACCGGTAAACACCGAAAAACAGACGAGTATCTCTGCGGTGGAGGTCAGGGCATGCTGCTGAAGCCTGAACCTATTTTTGCAGCTGTCGAAGAGCTCAAACGAGAGAATACACATGTGCTGTTAATGACGCCACAAGGAAAGCCCTTCAAACAATCTAACGCTCAGCACCTTTCTAACAACGAACACCTTATCATTTTGTGTGGCCACTACGAAGGTGTAGATCATCGTGTGATCGAAGCTCTCGTAGACCAGGAAATATCGATTGGTGACTACGTCTTAACCAACGGTGCCATCGCCGCAGCCGTGATTACAGATGCCATCGTTAGAGTGATACCCGGGGCACTAGGTGATGCTCGGTCACCCCAAGACGAATCATTCACAGACCCAAAAATGTTAGAAGCCCCAGCTTACACGAAACCCAACACCTTCCGCGACATGCATGTCCCGGAAGTCCTCCTGAGTGGCGATCATGGAAAAATCGCAGCGTGGAAAAAAGCAAAGGCACTTGAACGCACTCAGGAAAACCGCCCTGACCTGCTAACCTAAGAATTCAAACATCACCTCAGTTTTTTAACGTCGCCAAGTAAGCTAACAAGTCCTCGAGTTGTTGGGGAGTCATCACTCCATCAAAGCTTGGCATCGCTGCAGGATAGCCTTTGGCTATGACTTTAGCCGGCTGCAGAATCGACTCTCGAATTTGCACCGGCGATAGACGTGTTGATAGCCCCAGCAGTGGCGGCCCAGTAAGTTTCTCATCCGCGAGTGAGTGGCAGCCATTGCACGCATAAGTTTTGAACACCGCTTTCCCTTTTGTGATGTTTCCAGGCTTGAGAGAAACTGGTTTATCATCGATCAGAAGAGCTAGATCCCTGGAGTTTGCCTCAGGCAAATCGTGAGGTCGCGTGTAAATGTGAATGGCCGATGATACAGCACCATGGCTCACTTGTAATTTTAGATCTAAAATATCCGCACTGAATAACGCAGGAAAAGTAAGCGTCTGAGTCCGCCTATCCGATGAGAGGGTAGCACTAGTGGGCTGCATCCGGTGTTCCCCCGCCTTGCCGTCAGCAAGATAGTGACCCGAGCCATATTTCCTGGAGCGCTTAACGTTGTAGAGCCTCAGAGCTGGCATCATTGGAGTAACTGTCTCGTCTTTCCCCAAAGGTCTACTCCACTTAATAATCACCTGATTATTTTTAATTACCAGATTCGCTGGCACAGGCATTGGATGCGCCTGCGATACAGCTGCTAGACCGGCAAGCTTTGGTGTAGTCGGCTTGTATCCAGAAATCCCAATTCCCACCGCGTACAGCTCTCCTGTCACTGGGTGTGTGGCCGCATTCAGCGATGGAAAATCAAGCTGCAACGGCCAGCGGTAAGAAAAGCTTCTCCCCTTCTGAGGTGTAGCTACAGCAAAGAGCCTGCCATCCCAAGAAACTTGCAGGAATGCAGGTGAAAAATCGGGAAACGCTTTTGAAGAATCTAGCTCGTGAAAAGCTGCAGCTGATCGATTGTGCTGATAGGGATAGTAGAGCAACGGTTCATCCAGTTTTTTTGTTTTCCGATGGTTGGTTTGAGCAAAGCCAAATGTATACCTATCAGCTCTAGCAGGAATGTAAAAGATAGGCGTACTAGGCACGTAATGCCCTTGTTGGTCGGAAGCAAAAACCACTCCATCTTTTCGGAGACCCACGTATGGAATACGTAATCCATCGGCGAGAACCTTTGCCTTATCACCATCTGGTGAGATACGAACCACCGCACCCCGGTGATCAGACATTTCTTGGCTTTTCTTTGAGTTCATGGAAACTATTCCCCCTTTCGCAATAATGAAGGAACCATCGTCAGCGACAGCCAAGGAAGTGGCAAAGTCTCGTGTGTGAAGCGTCTGTAGAAAGGCATCAGAGGCACATCGATACTCATCAATATGGCCGTCATGATTATGATCTATCAGCTGCGTGATTTGATCACGACCCAGCGTGTAGATCTTCCCGTCATGCGTAACCTCCATGGCAAGCGGCTCGAATAGACCCGCCGCTATTCTTGTCCAAGTAGATTTCGGCGAAGAAATACCCTCAACCCTCCAAATATCGCCATCCAAGGTCGTTAGATAGGCCGCACCATTATCCGAAAAAGCGATGTCCGTTGCACGAATCACTCGCGGAGAATTTGGCAGCTCAATATTTCTAACACTAAATGAGCCGCTTATCGTAGCTTCATTATTACGCGCATCATATTCTTTCGGAAAGACTGGCGTGGCAGGCTTATCGGAGACAAATGGCTCAACTATACTTTTTACGCCAATTGCACTATCTACTGAATAACGTGTCACCCCAGACTTTCTCGCTCCAGCTAACTGGCTTTTGACAATGAAGCAATGCTCTAGATCAGCAGTCACCGCCTGATTGATGATACTCGAACCCAAACGATAACGGATGATTGGTGTTTCCTCCTGTATCCTGATACCGAGCCAACGACCTTCATCTGTGGGTAGCGGTCCAACTGCCGATTCACCAAATAGGAGTTTTTGCTGACGCACATCCTTTGCGATTTCCCCCGGAGGAATACCGGGAAATGCTAAGATTAGCTTTCCTTGCATCTTCGGTGGCTGTGTTGCCTTAGCCTTTTTGTCAGGAAATGAAACCGCCGCCATAGAGTCATAGGTGATCGGTGATTGCCCCTTAGGAGCTCTCCAAACAGCTACCCACCGCAGCGTGTCGGGGTCAAAACATGCCCATAAATTCTTATGCCGCAGAGGAATTAATACACCACGACGCACCGTGTGCTCCCGCCCCTTGTATTTGAAGACTATCGCGGAGCGGATAAAAGGCGTCCGTTTTTCGATAAAGCCGGTTGTGCCAAACCCCTCGGGCGCAGAGGGCTCGGAAATTTCCGCATGCAAGGCCGCATGCAGCAGTAAACCAATGAGGATGATATTCTTCATGTGCAAACTGAACGGACTAATCCTTTCCTAACATGGTATCGATTTTTGTCACTAGCTTGTGTGGGCAGCGACCCCGCTGATATTTATTCCACATCACCTCACGCAGTTTATGCAGAAGCTCTTCAGGAATTGGATCATAGTGATGCCAGGCTTCATCCCCCTTGAGTTGTGAGTACAGATTCCATTCACCCGCATGATAAGTTGCACGGTAAAACACCTTACCCTCATCATTTTCTTCACGCCACTGATGCTTCTGCATGGACAAGTTATACGTCATATCATGCACTCATGAAACACGGAAATGTTAAGTAATTTCACGCATTCCAACCATTGACGCATCGAATTCTATTTCAGACAATCGCTCTACGTGAAACACCTCTTCCAGAGCGACCTCACCAAGACCCTCCTTTATTTCATCCTTACATTGATAGCAACCGCGGCACTCGCGCCCTGGCCCTACAATCTTGGGAAAATGATTTCGGAGGTCACTGGATCGCGCAATACGAGTGCCATGACCCAGAGTATTGCGCAGTGGTGTGCGCAAGCAGACTTCGGTCACTTCTTTCTCATTTCATTTATTTGCTGTGCTCTATTCCTCGCCGGACCCTTCATTTGCTGGATGAGATTCAGCTCGGGACATCTATCCTCCCCCATCCGTCCATGGACGATTTGGCTACCACGTTGTGGACTACAAGAAATAGGGCAACCACTAGCTCGCAATCCTCGCAAAGTATTTCACTGGTCAACAGGCTTTCTGCTGGCTGGCAGCCTAATGGCGCTGATGAACTGGCTCTTCCTGCTAACAGGATGGCTGAAATTTGATCATCCCGTGGAATGGCTTCCAGCGATGGCACGAGCACTGGTAGCAGCAGTAGTTATCGCAATCATTTTTGAATGGCTTTTTCGCGGAATTTTACTGGGTATTCTGCTGAGAAGTTTACGCCCCGCGCTTGCAATCATCTGTGTATCACTTGCCTACGGATGCTTGCACCTTCTAGTTCCTCAAGACGGAACCCCACTCAGCAACCCGGGCGATCCTGATGCTGGCTTTCGTTTCATGAAGAACATGGTCATAAATTTGGCATCATTTTCAGCGAGCAGCTTAGGTTTTTTCTGCCTCGTATTTTCAGGCCTAATTCTTGCCTATACACGTTATCGCACGGCATCACTATCACTCTCGCTGGGTTTGCAGACGGGCTGGCTATTTGTCTTCATCCTCTCGCATCAGATGATTGTGTCAGTTAACTCAAGTCTACCAAATCTTGATGTCATAATCGGCACCGACCGCCGGTCTGGCCTCATACCACTCTGCATACTCATTTCTACGGGTTTGCTGATCCATGTATTCACAGAAATTTCTGCTCGTAGCAGTTCACCCAGTAATCAGAGATGAATCGCTTCGCATCCAGGATGCTGGATTTTATATACCCCGCATATTGTCACCTCTGCTCATCTCAGCTGAGCCATGGCGAATGCTTATGTGGTACCTGCCACAAAAAACTGGAGTCCGTAAATGCTCCGTTTTGTGCAAAATGCGGGGAGTGTTTTGATGGCGACATCGGTGGCGAGTTCATCTGCCCCAATTGCCATGGACTTGATCTATCGTTCAGCTTCGCACGAGCAGCCTACCTAGGTGACGGCAATTCACGACAGCTCATCCACGACTTCAAATACAGCAGAGAAATCCACCTAGCGTCAGAACTTGCGAGACTAACAAGCCAAGCATTTGATGACATCCGTTTCGAGCCATACTTAAAAAATGGATTGCTTGTCCCAGTGCCACTCCACTGGATTAGACATCGAAAAAGGCGATTCAATCAGTCTGAAGAAATCGCAAAGCACATCTCTAGCCAGTTCGATGTGCCGTGGAGCAATGCGCTATCGCGTATTCGCAATACTGAAACACAAACACGCTTCAGCCGTAAAAAACGCCTGAAGAATCTGCGTGGCGCTTTTAGAGTCAAGCGAGGTCAGAAATCAAAAATAGCCAAGAGAAATATTATCCTCGTGGACGATGTGTTCACAACTGGATCAACCGCAAATGAGTGTTCCCGAATATTGTTAGAAAGTGGAGCTAATGATGTCGCCGTCCTGACTCTGCTGCGCGGGTAATTACTCGTTCAGCTAACACTTAGCCATAGGCATTGCTCCAATGCCTCGCGAGCCGCCTTCGTCTCGGCGTCTTTTTTACTGCCGCCCTCTCCCTCGCCCAGATCTGTACCCATCCAAACGACCTTGACCCTGAAGCATTTACAGTGATCTGGACCACTCTCATTGACCACGACATACTCTGGCCCTTCGGGAGCGAGTGCCTGTAACTTTTCCTGCAGTTCCCCCTTCGGATTTTTTTCCTCAGGTGATTCAGCAATCATGTTGATCCATTTTTCACTGACCTTGCTGAGAACAACTTCGGCAGCATCGATGCCACCATCTAGATAAACCGCACCCATGACGGATTCAAATGCATCAGACAATGTCGATGGGCGCGCTCTTCCGCCCGTAGCTTCCTCACCCTTGCCCATCATGATGTATTCACCCAAGCCAATACCATTTGCAAATTTACATAGCGCTTCACGAGAGACCAAGCGTGCCCGTAGTTTGGTTAACCTGCCTTCAGAAAACCCCGGAAACATTTCATAGAGGCGCCGAGTAAGCAGTAACTGGATGACCGCATCGCCAAGAAACTCAAGTCTCTGGTTATCAAAATGAGGCTTTTGAGTTTCGTATGCTAGACTGGGGTGCGTCAAAGCCTCCGCTAGTAATAGCGAATTTCTGAATTTGTAATCAATAACTTCTTCCAGCATAGGGGTGAACTTAGGAGGGGCTACCCTAGCAACAATCTCCATGACAAGAAAAGCACTAAGAAGTGTGAAATAAAATGGGGTGACTGACGGGGATCGAACCCGCGACAACCGGAATCACAATCCGGGGCTCTACCACTGAGCTACAGTCACCATTGATTGTTTGCGACGGCTCCTGTAGCACGTCGCGGGCGTGGGAATAAGTGAATCATTCTAAAATGCAAAGTCAAAAATGTCGCTATCTCCCAAAAAAAACGTCACATACGTAGACTACGACAGGGAATCCTTCGATTGTTTTTTATTGAGTAAAAAATAGCAAAGTATGGGATACACTGCCATCAAAACTGCTGTAACAATGCCGGTAACGATAGCTATCGGGCCGATCATTGAGCTCATTGCGGCAGTTTCAGCCCCGCCAATGTCTTCAAGCCTCTCGCCCACTTGCTTCATTGCAGGTGCCTTCACAGCGAGGACAATTCCTACAGCCGCTAATTTGTGCACAACCGACAAGGCGCTATAGATGTTGGAAATTTTCAACCCCTGACGTCGGTATTTAACAAGCTTGATACCCGCAACAATCATGATGGTAGCCAAGACGAGGGAAAAACAGGAGGATGCCAAATCCCACTTCTGGGTCTCATAAACAGGTTGCATGGCCTCCATCATCTTCTCCTTCAATTCATCAGAATAGGTGGCAAATTGCATCTTCTGCATCTGCTCAGTGAACAATGCACTAACAATTGCAAATAATCCGAACACTAGGCCAAGGCCGCCAAAAACAAGATGTAAAATTCCAAAAACCTTAGGGATGCCGCTTTGGGTAGCACTTGCCACCTCGCTCGATTGCATTCCAGATTCGGGAGGCTGATAGGGGGACATGGATTCAGACGACATGCTGACATCCTAATTCCATTTTTTACCGCCCGTAAAGCCTCATCTTCCGACTCGACACGCGCGCTCATTCGCTACAACCTCCGCGCGCCATGAGTGACAACGCGAACAGCGCAGCCGATGCTCTCAAAATACTGACTTCCGGAACCGCCAAGGTTCTCAGTGAGAAGGAATTGCAGGAAAAACTTGATCTTGGACGCCCGCTCAGGATCAAACTTGGTGTCGACCCCACCGCTCCAGACATTCATCTGGGACACACGGTTGCCATCGAAAAGCTGCGCCAATTTCAAAAACTGGGTCACCAAGCAGTGCTAATCATTGGCGACTTTACTGCTACCGTAGGCGATCCCACAGGCAGATCAGCAGCCCGTCCTCCGCTCACTCGCGAGGAAGTGCTAGCCAACGCAGAAACCTATACGACTCAGGCATTCAAGATTCTCGATAAGGATCAGACCGAGGTTGTCTACAATGGCGAATGGTTTCGGAACATGACTTACGAACAAGTTCTCAAGCTAAACGCGCGTGTCACAATGCAGCAGATGCTTCAGCGTGAAGATTTCAAATCGCGTATCGATAAAGGTCAGGAAGTCCGACTCCATGAAGTTCAATATCCGATCATGCAGGGCTGGGATTCTGTTGAGATCAAGTCCGATGTTGAAATCGGCGGAACTGATCAGCTTTTCAATATTCTTGTCGGCCGCGACCTCCAAAAGGAAGAAGGTCAGCCTCAGCAGGTAGTCATGCTGATGCCATTGTTAGAAGGTCTTGATGGCGTCAAAAAAATGTCCAAGTCCGCACACAACTATGTCGGCGTCAGCGAGGAACCCGTCGAGATGTTCGGCAAACTCATGTCCATCTCGGACGAACTCATGGATCGCTACTACACCCTCTTGTTAGGTGAAAAGCGCGATGCTAAAATGCACCCTATGGAGGCGAAAAAGCAGCTCGCCGTGCGCATTACTGCGCGTTACCACAGCGAGACCCATGCTACTGAAGCACGTACCACTTGGGAGGCACGTTTCTCTAAAGGAGATTCTGCAGCGGGAGCTGTTGAAATCAGCATTTCCGACATCCCATCGGATACCAACGTTCTCGCACTCTCTGCTCACGCATTCGAAACCGGCTTCAATTTGAAAAAATCCAACGGCGAACTTCGCAAGCAATTCATCACAACCGGTGCCGTGCAACTCAACGGCGAAAAACTCACTGACCCTATGTCACCTATCAATCCTACGGCGGGTGACATCCTCCGATTGAGCAAAAAACACTCGGTAAAGTATATTTAGCCTTTTATCTTATCACTCATTTCTTACCTCTTTCAGTCATGCACGCATACGAACTTTTTCAAAACGTCAAACCATCCGTCGTCCAAGACATGTTTCAGTGGTTTCGGGACAAAGACCGGAATCTCTACAAAACCGCACTGGGCAGCCTCGCGACGAACCGTAAGCTTCGTCTGGTTTTCCTCCAGAAAAAGCCTATCGCTGAGCAAATCGACTGGATGCACAAAACACTCCAGCTCAAGACCAGTGACATGATTGGCGAACATCTGCTTCAGGTCTACTTTATGAAAGGCCAGGAAAGCATGCTTGTTACGTTCTGTGATGCCCTTGAGATACCTCACGATGGCAAAGGGCAGGTCGAGGGTGACCTACCTGATACGCTCGATCCTGAAAAGGTAAAAACAGCCGTCGATGCCTTGCTAGAAAACAACGAACCTGCTCTGGTTTCGCTCTACCTGCACACATTTAACATCCAGACACCAGATGGCTGGAAAGAGCTTGGTGAAGTGCTAGAAAATGACGATCGCCTTAAGCTTTCGTAGCCAAATCCAAGATTCGGCCAAAAAACCGAGGCAAGCCGCTGTTTTTCAACGCTTTCCGCGTCTTACGCCTTGACCTATCGAGACCGACACTTGATAGTCGCGTGCCGCGTCATGATGACACGGCAATCTCACCCAATTCAGAGGTGTATCGTCGAGGTTGGTATTTCTTATGAAATCCGCTCCAGGCACGATAAAACCTTGTATTCAGCAACTTATTCACAATCTGTTTTTCGATAACCAATCACACAATTTCCTCATTCCATGTTCAAAAAATTCTTTTCTATTCGATCTAATGATATCGGAATCGATCTCGGCACCGCAAACACCTTGGTCAATGTCAAAGACCACGGTATCGTTCTGCGTGAGCCCTCTGTGGTCGCCATAAACTCTGGCACCAATGAGGTGCTCGCAGTCGGTGACGACGCAAAACGCATGCTCGGACGTACTCCGGGTAACATCGTAGCCATCCGCCCACTCAAGGACGGAGTCATTGCAGACTTCGAAGTCACCGAGGCAATGCTTCGCCATTTCATCCGCAAGGTGAACAATGGCCGCCGCCGATCCAATCCACGAGTCGTGATCGCAGTCCCCTCAGGCATCACTGAAGTGGAACGCCGAGCAGTTAGAGAATCCGCAGAGCAGGCAGGCGCCCGCGAAGTTTATCTCATTGAAGAGCCAATGGCCGCAGCTATCGGCGTCGGCCTTCCTGTGCAGGACGCGGCTGGTAATATGGTCGTAGACATTGGAGGCGGCACAACGGAGGTGGCTCTCATCTCTCTATCAGGAATCGTATACAGCCGCAGTGTCAGAACCGCAGGAGACGAACTAGACGAAGCCATTGTCCAATACATGAAACGCGCCTACAACCTCATGATCGGTGAGCGCACTGCAGAGGAAATTAAAATACGTCTGGGGTCAGCGGCGCCCCTACCCAAGGAAACCAGCATGGAAGTAAAGGGGCGCGATCTCGTAGCTGGCCTGCCCAAAACAATCACAATCACCTCTCAGGAAATCCGGGATGCAATGGCTGACCCTCTCAGCACAATCGTCGATGCTGTTAGAACAACGCTCGAACGCTGCCCACCCGAACTGGCGGCTGACCTTGTGGATCGAGGGATCGTTTTGGCAGGCGGAGGTGCTCTGCTCCGCGGCTTAGACAAACTGCTACGCGAAGAGACCGGACTCCCTGTCCACGTAGCGGAAGATCCTCTCAGCGCCGTTGCCGAAGGCACAGGAAAAGTTCTCAGTGAGATTTCTTTCCTACGCCGTGTCACCAGCACTACAAGCAGTGCCAGCTAAGCCTGGACAACCTCTGTTTTCAACCTCTGCATCCTGACCACCACGTCGTGTCATGAAGCCTCTGAATCTGGTAGCACTCTTGCTGTTTATTGTGGGCACCGCCTGGGCGCTCACTCGCAGCGAGAGCTCTGTCCGCAGTATCCAGAAGACTTACTACAGCGCGATCAGCCCGTTTCTGAAAGGAGGCTCTGGAATTGAAAAGAAGGCTTCGGCATTCATCGAGGAAGTTGAGCATTCCAAAGAATGGGAGGCAAAATACAACCTAGCCAAAGAAGAACTCGATGAGAAGCGAGTGGAAGTAGCACACCTCCGTAAGCTCGAGTTAGAAAATGCCAGGCTCCGCCAGGCACTCAAATTTCAACAGCGAGCACCTTTCAAGGTGCTTGCCGCGAAAATCATCCGCCGCCAGCCTTCTACCTGGTGGCACACCGTCACGATTGATCGTGGCGAAAAGCAGGGCGTCGGCGTCCAGCTCCCAGTTCTCTCGCCAGAGGGACTTGTGGGCAAGGTCGATGCACCTTCTGGAAATACATCCACCGTGATCCTACTCACCGATGAGAGTTGCCAAGTGTCAGCTAAAGTTGACGGCACTCCGGAAGTAGGCATCCTCAGCGGGCAACGTGGGCTAACAGGCGAAAATCCATCGCTGAAGCTCCGTTTCCTGAGTAAAGACGCCACGATCAAACCCGACATGCTGGTCTTCTCGACTGGTCGTGGGGGGCTCTTTCCTCCTGACATACTCCTTGGAAAAATCAAGTCGTTCGAATCTGGACCCTTGTACGGAGAAGCAATCGTCAAGCCTGCGGTGGACTTTGCAGCACTACATACTGTGTTTGTGAAAATTCCTGACTTACCTGAGTCACCCGCTAGCCAGACGAACCCGTGATCAAATATACCTTCAGCGTTATTTTACTGACCCTTGCCGCGTGCATGGTGCAGCAGTTTTTGCCCGCTATTAGCGGGCTCCATGGTGCTCGCGTTCTCATCCTAACGCTAGTGTTCCTCTGCGCTGCCGTGAGTGTAGATTTTGCTACCATGCTCCTGCTCGCATTTATCTGTGGTTTCTTATGGGATGCGCAGAATGCACTCGGCCCACCCGGAGGAAACCAAGATATTTATACAGATCCAGTTGAGCCTCTGCGTTTTGGATACAGCATTATCCTCTACGCCATGATGGGACTTCTGATGCAAGGCATTCAACCACTGTTCAGAAAGGGCAAATGGCACATTTCTTCGCTCTTGGCCGGTATCGCCATTTTCCTTTATCTGTTTTCCGAGTATCTTCTCATCAACTTTTGGCGAGGAGACTTCGTATTTCCCCGCACAGCATTTTACCGAATCTATCTGACCAGCGCACTCACCATGCTCTTCTCACCTCTCATCTTCTGGCTGATCTTTCAACTCGCCTCAACCTGCCACTATACAATTCG
>JBGCEU010000221.1:0-6547 GCA_045106535.1 Akkermansiaceae bacterium
TCCTTCTTGCGCTATTTTTGAAATGTGCGGCGTTTCGATGACCGGATTGCCGTTATGTGAGTAGTCGCCAAAACCACTGTCATCCAGATAGATCAGCACGACATTGGGTTTGTCCGTGGCATCGCGTGCCATGCATGAAAGAGCAGAGCAGATTGAAAAAAATAGAAGCTGTTTCAGAAACATGCCGCAGCATACGATGAGACATCTTGAAAACGATCAGATTTTTCCAGATTGCTCCATTTGATTAAGCACGCTTAAATAAATACATGAAGTCGTCAGGTATTACCCTTACATTACTTGCTGCCAGCCTCGCACTTGTCTCTCTGAGTTCTTGCTCATCTCAAATGCGCGCAAAAGAGCGGCACCTGGTTCATCGTTTTGATTATGGTAAAACAGCGTATATCTCTCCGGACGGAAAGGCCACGGCGCCACCACGTGCACCGCGTCGGGTAAAGCGCATGATTGCCGCCGCAAATTCACTTACCAATAAACCTTATGTTTATGGTGGAGGTCACCGCAGTTTTCAAGATCGTGGCTACGATTGCTCGGGTGCTACCTCTTACGTTCTCCATGCCGGCGGGAAACTTGACCGGCCTCTCGTTTCTCAAAACTTCTTTGACTACGGAAAAAAAGGTTACGGCAAATGGGTCACCGTCTATGTGCGCAAGGGGCATGTCTTTCTCGTGATCGCAGGATTAAGATTCGATACCGGGGGTACATGGAACTCAACAGGCCCCAGATGGAAGCCACAGCGGCGCGGTGTGAAGGGTTATTATGTTCGCCACCCAAGAGGGCTCTGACCTATGATCAATTTCATGCGAGCCATGTTTCTAGTTTTTCGATGTAACCTTCCCCTAACTCTCCAGCGCTGCTGCATCATCGGATTTTGCTGTTTCATTGGGTCATCCGCGAGTGCTGAGGATGCAGTGAGCCTCAAAACGGAAGCTGCACGTAAGGTCAGCTTCAAAGCTGAGAAGGGGGCATTCTATCAGTTAGAGCAAAAAAAGGTGGGTGCTCAGAAGTGGGAGGAACTCGGCAAGCCTGTTGAAGGAAATAACGACCTTAAGGAAATCTATGTCAGTGATGCCATGGCTGAATACCAGCTACGCAAACTCAATAAGCAGTGGGTTCTGGTGTGGAATGATGAGTTCAATGATAACAAGCTTGATCCAAGTAAGTGGGCGAGGGAAGAGAATGGCTACGGCGGAGGGAATAATGAACGGCAGTTCTACAGCACCGATAAGAAATACGCCCACACGAAAAATGGATTGCTTCACGTTTCCGCATATCGAGATCCACACACAACGGTCGATGGGAAAACCCAACCATATACCTCTGGGAGAATCCGCACCATTCATCGGGCTGAGTGGAAATACGGTCGCTTTGAAATTCGAGCTAAAATGCCAGGAGGGCAAGGGATTTGGCCCGCCGTTTGGATGCTACCAACTGAGTCACCCTACGGCGGTTGGGCGTCATCGGGGGAAATCGATATTATTGAATCTCGGGGAAGTAAAGTAGAGGAAACGGTGGGTTCGCTCCACTTTGGCGGGCCATGGCCCCGCAATACCCACCTGACTGCTAGCTATCAGTTTCCCAAAAAAAATGCGGCTGAAGATTTTCATACTTATGTTGTTGAGTGGAACAAAGATCAAATTACTTGGGCGGTAAACGGGCATATCTATCAAACGATCAAAAAGGAACAGTGGCGCTCAGAAAAAGCTCCGAAAAATCCCAGCGCACCCTTTGATCACCCATTTCACCTCATTATCAATGTTGCTGTGGACGGTGGTTTTTTTAAAGGCACCCAACAGAAATCTGATCTGCTGCCTGATGCGCAATTTCCACAGACTCTCCTGATTGATTACGTGAGAGTCTATCAATGGGCGGAGTAGTAGGTGATCTTGGAAAAGACTACTCAGCCGATGGGTGGAGCGGCTGCCAGATAGGTTTGGTGGTATCGGCCGGCCGTCGAAAAGCACGTCTATCCCAGCCTAGTTTGGACTCGCCGGGATTCACGTGCAGCGTGCGTACGTCGAGGTTGACCTCGATGTTGTTAAGGCATAGCGGACACTGACCCGTCCCATGCGAGACGTTCATTGTCAGGATTCCATTGCATTCGGGGCAAGGGAATTTCAGTTGGTAGGCAAAATCAGCCATAGTGCGTTGAAATAAGAGCATCTCATACGACCGTTGTTCGGCAAGATAAAAAATCAAACACTCTTAACCAACTTGGTCTGCGCTACGCATTTGGATGTCGGTGATTTCGACATGCAGCGGGGTTTCCAGAATTTGCACGACAGAATTTGCGACATCTTCGGGCGTCAGCATCTGCATGGACGCCTTGGTTTTTTCCAGATGATCCTCTCGCCCCTTAAAATAGTGATCAAGCAGCGGTGTATCAACAAAACCCGGTGACACGGTGGCTACGCGAGTCATTTTCCCGTCGCCGCGCAGCTCAGAGCGTAAGGCATCGGTGACGGCACGCACGGCAAATTTGGTCGGAGCATAGAATCCGCCGGAAGGTGGCACACGGTGACCGCTCATACTGGAAATATTGATGATCTGTCCGCCATTTTCAGGGAGTAGAGGTAGTGCTTTTTGGCAGCAAATTGTCAGCCCTTGCACGTTGATACGCCACATTGTTTCCCAGTCAGCAGGATCACCATCGGAAATGCGTGACAGCAAGGCGAGTCCGGCGTTATTGATGATCGCATCGAGTTTTGAGATGTTAGAAAACGCGGAATCAATTGCATCCGGATCAGCCAGATCACATTGAATTGGCTCAGCGCCATCGGGTAGCTTTGATGTGTTGCGGCACAGACCAAGGATACGTGCGCCTTTTTCTAGCAGCTTGGTGGATATTGCGTGGCCAATGCCCGATGATGCACCGGTGACTAGAATGATTTTCCCTGCGAGTGACATGTTAGCGGAGGATTAACGTTTAGTGGCTTCGTAAATATTTTCGTAGCCTTGGAATGGTTCTGAGTCGACGTTGAACCAGCTGCTGTTACGTGCGCGTTCCTTGTTATAGGGAGGTGCAAAAATATCGACTAGCTGAGTGAGGCTCTGTGCCTTCAGCCGGTGGATGTTTCGCACTTTGGAGGTGAGAGTTGAGACATTGCCTTTGCTGAGAACAGCGTGAGAGGTTTGTTTGAGTAGGACATTTTTGCTGCCTTTGCGCTTCCCTAACAAATCATAGTTCCAGACATCGGTCTCACCTGTAGCGCAGAGTAGCACGCCAGTCATGTTTGGATGATCGTGGTGCTTGATTTGCTCACCCTTTTCAAACTGGAGTAGGCAGACTTCGAAGACACGTTGTTTTTCGAGTTTATAGAAATCGACGCGTTTATTTCCTAATCCTTTTTTGGTGTTTTCAAATGCCTTGGCGAGTGCCGGATCCTTGAGGTTTAACCGGGCCATGAGGGCAGCAGCTTTTTTGACATAAGCCTGCTCATTCCAGTTATCGAGATGCTGTTTAGCTGCCTCTTTTTCAACAGCTGTCAGGAAGGCGTCCCAGTTGATTTTTCCATCGGCAGGAACCCGACCATTAAACGCGTTCGCACGTGTCGCGAGAGCGGTGATCGAAGGCAGTGCCAGTCCAAGCCCAAGAAAACCAGGCAGGGAAGTGCGGATGAACTGTCGGCGATTATAATCGTCCATGGCGTTAGGTTAGCACATCAGGGGTAGGAATGCATGGGGAAAAGGGTGTCTGGTCTATGGAGTGGGAGTTTGTAACTCCCGACTGCCTATCGCTGATCAGGCTAGGCATGGCGCACGACAGGAAGATGCGGGATGCAATCCCACACTCCATAAGAAATTGCACCCCCTACGGACGATCAAACGTCACACTTAGATTGAGCTGCTTGGCCGCCGGTGCGGTGAAGGCGAGAATGCGTTTTCCCTTGTTTTGGTTTTCAATATCTTGTGATGGCTTTGCATCGAGAACGACCCATTTGCCTCCGTGGTCGTCGTTGCGTATGAGCCTGAGTGATTTGTCTGATTTTTTGAGAATCGCTGTTTTTCCCAGAATCTCGATATCTGCAGAGGTAACGATCGCCCACCTCACCGAGTCTTCTGGAGTGTTGATGGTATCGGTAACGGTCACGCTGTGATTTTCTCGATCAAAGTCACAGGTACGGATTACTTTTTCTGCCTGTCCCTGATAAGCGGATGTTAGATCGAAACTGGCGGTGCCCTGATTTTTTTGACTACTGAAATGCACTAACGGGCAGGGTGAGGCATCGGGGTTCTGTAGCTTGCCTCCGATCAGCAGGGTATTGTGACTCCGGTTGGTGAGTCGGAAATAATTCCAGCGTTTATCTCGAAAATATCCCGGCATGTTGTAGTTGTCAGCGCCGAGATCATCCACCCAGCGGATGCCATCGGATTCTAGCACGAAGGTGCCCACATCCATCTGTCCGTGGCTGGCACCTGGGTAGCCACCTTTGATGGCAAAATAGAGTGCGTTTTTGTCGAGCCAGTCGGTTCGGAATGTCGCGATGGGTTGACTGCCGTGCCAGTGGGAATCCAAGGGCAATGGAACCGCTTTCTTGGCAGTTTTTTCCGGCAGCCACAATAGGTGTAGCGGGAAAAACCGATCCGCTTTTCCTTGCGTGTATTTGGTTTTGCCTGAGATGCCTTTTTTTAGTTTGGTGCGTAGATAGTTTTGCGTTGCCGTGTCATTGAACTCTCTTGCCATCCATGACTGTGCTGCAGTGATGCGGCTTTTTGCGGGGCTAGCGTCTGCAAAGTTAAAGACGTATCCAGTTGGCCCAGTAAGATGCTCAGTAAACAGCGGTGATGTTTTAAATTCCGGTGGAGTGGCGAGCTGGAGTTCGTTGTGGTCACTTCTGAGAAGCGCGAGTCCAAGCACGTGGTAATTCGATCCGTAATGCCAGTAGGCTGGGCCTTCTGGGTAGGCTCCACTTGGGGTGTAGAATTTTCGGCATTTCTTCAATGTATCAATAGCGCCATAGCGTGCTGGATGAATTGTGTCGCCTTCCTTTTCCAGGGCGCGTTCAGCGAAAAGTAATCCCGTGGCGCAGACTTGTGCCCAATTGTTTCTGGCATCTGTCCACCACGCTTTTCTTTTGTTAGTGTAGCTCGTGCGTGAAGGATTTAGACCCTTGGCTCGTAAAGCGCTCGCGTAACGGTCACGCTGCTCCTTGGTGAGCTTGTGGTAAAGCCAGTCATAACCGATAGCGACAGCTGTGGACATTTCTCCGGTGTCGAGAAAGTGCGAGGTGTTCCAGTCTTTTAATGCGCATGCCGAGTCAAGTTCCCTAACAGCTCGATCAAGATATTTTTTTTCTCCGCTGAGTCTCCATGCCATTGAGGTGTGCAGGATGATTCCGAGGGCGTGGCGGCTTTCGCCGAGAAGTCGTTTGCCGTCCGGGATGTGATAACGGCAGGTTGGGAAATCTATGGCGAGGTCGGCACGTCTAATGAGTTCCTTATAAAGATCAGCTGCGAGTGGATCCGACTTGATACGTTTGTGAACTGCGGCTTCTTCTGATTGAGGAAACAGAATACGTGGGTGATCTACCAGTTCCTGGGCATTCAGAGCTGGTAAAGCCCCTATCAAAAATAGCAGTAGCAAGCAGGCACGCATGGTTAGCCTTAAAATACCACGCTTCTCGGTTCTTCTTTCAGTGATTTCCTGCCAGGGCAGAGCCGCTGTAGGCGAACGCCTCCCCCAGAGTTAGAAAAACCGTCTCGTTGAATTGAGTGCAGAGGATTTGATCCGTCCATCTGTGTGAATCAGAGCTATCTGTGTTAGGGTTTTTCTTTTACACAGATCAAGACATCCGCTCATGCAGATGCTGCTGGGCTGCTTACCCAGACCGACTTCAAATAATCTTCCCCGGTGTATTCCTCCGGCATTTCCAGAGTGGTGAGTTTTTTTCCGGGGGCACCTTCGCGGATCATGCGGTTGAAGTCCCGTGGGTCGAGCTTGCGGCAATTCGTACAGCAGAGAATCCAGCCGTCGAGAGCAAGGCAGGCTTGAGCCAGCGAGACGAGGTGGGCGTAGTCTTTTTCCACGCGGAAGACCTTGCCCTTGTCGTCACGTGAGAAGGTGGGTGGATCGAGGATGATGCCGTCGAATTTTCTGCCCTGTCGGGCGAAGCGTTTGAGCCAGTGGAAGGTGTCGCCTTTGCAGAAGTAGTGGTCGGCGGGATCGAGATCGTTTGCGGTGAAATTGTCACGTGCCCAGTCGAGGTAAACCTGGGAAAGGTCGAGTGTGGTGGTGGTCGCACCGCCGAGTGCCGCGCAGACAGAAAAGGCTCCGGTGTAGGAGAAGGTGTTGAGCACCGTTTTTCCAGCGGAGGAAAACTCGCGGACGCGCTGTCGGTTCAGTCGCTGGTCGAGAAAGATTCCCTGCGAGTAGCCAGCTTGAAAATCGATGCGGTAGTTCACGCCACTTTCGCGTGCGATGAATGCCTCGTTTTGCATGGGGTCAGCGATGTGGGTGGGGCTTTCTTTTTCGTGCTGGTCGAGTTGTTTCCAGTAGCAGGATTTCCCTTGAGATTCTATCCATTGCCGTATT
>JBGCEU010000222.1:0-12671 GCA_045106535.1 Akkermansiaceae bacterium
GGAAAAAGAAAACGTCGCATCCGTTCGCAAGAAAATGGACGAGCTTCTCAAAACTCCCGTAATCACGCGCGGTGCTATCATGCCGGACGCCTGCCCTGCATCCATGGGGAAGGCGGTCATCCCGGTCGGTGGTGCCATCGCGGTGGAAAATGCGATCATCCCGAGCGCTCACTCGGCTGACGTTTGCTGCTCGATGTTCGCAACCTTCTACCACCCACGTAGCGAGGTAGCGAGCGAGCTGGACGCACTGACTACTGCAACACGTTTCGGCCCAGGTGGCCGACACATGGACGACCTCGTGCACCACCCGGTTCTCGATGAGGACGTGTGGGACAACAAGTTCCTCAACGGCCTCTACGACTGGGCAAAAGTCCACATCGCAGATCAAGGCGACGGCAACCACTTCGCTTACATCGGCGAAATGGATGTAACGCCTGGCCTCATCGGCGAGCTACTACAAGCTGGTCAAACCGACCTCGCTGGTATGTTTGAGCCCGCACTTGAAGAAAAAGAAAGCCTCACCCTGCGTGTGCTCGTTACTCATCACGGGTCGCGCGGACTCGGGGCGAAGCTCTTCAAGCGAGGACAAATCGCCGCCGTGAAACACTGCGCCCGTGTTGCCAACCACGTTCCTAACGCCGCCGCATGGCTCGATGCCGAGTCAGAAGTCGGTCAGGAATACTGGGAGGCTCTGCAATACGTCGGTCGATGGACACGTGCGAACCACGAATCCATCCACGCCCGATTCATCGAACGCATCGGCGGTGAAGCGGTCGCGGAGTTTGGAAACGAACACAACTTCGTGTGGAAACGTGGTAACACATACCTGCACGGAAAAGGCGCGACACCTGCGTGGAATGACGACGATGGCAACCCGCTGTTAGGACTCATCCCACTGAACATGGCAGAGCCCATCCTCATGGTTCTCGGCAAGGATAACGAGGAGTTTCTCTCCTTCGCTCCCCACGGAGCGGGGCGAAATATCTCCCGTACCGCGCTCAAACGCCAATTCCCGGACGAAGCCGCACAGCGAAACGCGATCCGCCACTACACCAAGGACATCGACGTCCGCTGGTTCTGCGGTGACCCCGACCTGAGCGAAACCCCGGTCGCCTATAAAAATGCCGACCACGTAACCGCCCAGATCGAGGAGTTCGAACTCGCCGACGTCATTGCCAAGATCTACCCACTCGGATGTATCATGGCAGGCAACAAGCACCGCGGCCCCTGGCGCAAGGAAGACATCCTCACCCCCAAACAAAAACGCCAGATCCAACACCGCGCCGAACGCCGAAAAATAAAACAAGACCTGCAGCAAGAACTGTAGGGAACCTACCCCCTATCCAAAACCCACTGAGTGACCTAACTCGGTGGGTTTTTTGCGTCCATATATCAGATTTTTTGCAAATACCTCTGGATCCGGCGGCAAATCGATGGTATCAATCGGCACCTTGACGTTTTTGTGTTGTGAATCGCCCTCTTGCTAAAAAAGCTGTTGCCCCTCTCCGTCAGCTGATTGTCGACTGCCTCAAGGACGATCGCTACCGGATTTATCCAGACGGTCAACGATACCTTGATCTCAAAGAAATCAGAGCAAAACACATCATCGAAGACCTGATCGAAGAAATCGAACAATACCACATCTTTGAGCTCCCAACAGAACCCGGTTCCAAACAAAAATACCAATACGTGATCGAGTATAAGAACCCCACTCTACTTGTGCATGTGAAAATGACACCTGATAGCGAAGACCCGCCTACAGTATTCCTCGGCTTCCACTCACACAATACAGGCTTCGCACCCCTGCCTCAGATTCCCACCGACCAATAAAAAAATGAAAACTAAGAACAGCCCTAACACCAACAACATCGGCATCCCATGCCCCTGTTGTGAAAAAGGACACCTGATTCCCTCCCGCGAGGCGTTCAAGACTACTGCCGAGGGGAAGGCCATCACTGTGCCCAAAGTGGATATGGAACGCTGTAGCCACTGCGGCGAGTCCTTCCTCACTCCAACAGGTTCACAGCAAGTGAGTGATTATATCGATCATATCACTGATGCCATTACCACTGAGGAGCTTCAGAAGTTTCTCGACCAGTATAAGCTCACGCAAAAGAAAGCCGCTGAGATCCTGGGCATTGGAGGAAAGAACTTCTCACGCTGGCTCAATGGCAAGCAGCGCGTGTCTACCTCCATGAGTAAATATATCCGCACGCTCACAGCTGTGCCGGAAGCATTACTATTCCTCAAAAACCGCGAAGCACAAATCTCCAGCGTCGCCGAGGATCAGACACCTTACAACGAGTAACCCACTTCATTTACCACCACACTGATGGCATTGAGCACTCATCCAAGCGGAGCCGCTGACAAAGTGGGTATGATTCATTAAACGCTTTGGGGTGTCCACGCCATGCTCCTAATCCTTGAAGGGGAAGCTCACTCAATTCGTATTAAAACGCCTGGAGACGATGGCACCGAATTTCAATTACAACGTGAAGACACATTAGAGCACTGGCAAGTAAAGAGACAAATAACAGGGCAAGACACATGGTCACGCCAAAAGCTAAAGCCTGAAGGTATCCTAACATTTTTCTTCGAAAAATTTAAACTTGGGGAAAGCTGTGTTTTTGAATCTATCTCAGATTCTCCCGATCTTCGTATACTCATCGAAAATGCGGTGGCCTCCGCATCGTTTGAAAAATTAAAAAAGCACTTTCTGGACAAAAAACGTTCTAAGTTATTGGCAGATTTAACCAAACCCCTCGCGGCCGCAACCGAAGAGGAAACATCCGGATTTCTGGTTTAGAAGGGTTTCAAGCAACAACTGAATGCTGCCCGAGCGGATCGATAGGCTTGCGTGGTCTGGAGATGCCACACGGTAACGGTATATATTATAAAGCCAGAATAACTATCCAAATGGTATAAGACGGCGGACAAGATTGTCCGCCCTCCCTATCACCATTATGAAAGAACCACTCACACTCCCCATCATCGACCACTTCCACCTCCGCCAAACCGTCCCCGGCGATGCTGAGGAGACATTTGCCATGGTGGATAAAAACCGTGCTTATCTAAGGCAATGGATGCCTTGGGTGGACGACGTGCAGTCACCGGACGACTGCCGGAAAAATCTGGAATCACTCCAGCAAGACCCCGATGCCAGCCCCGAGCTTGTCCTCGTCTATCACGACAAGATCATCGGGCGTCTTGGCTTTCACGCGATCGACGAGCGCAACCGAAGCACGAGCATCGGCTACTGGTTAGACGAAGGCCATCAGGGCAAGGGACTCATGACCATGGCTGTGAAATCCGTTTTGGATTATGCTTTTGGCACACTCAATCTGAATCGCATCGTTATCCAAGCTGCCGTTAAAAACAAAGCAAGCCGCGCCATCCCAGAACGTCTTGGTTTCCAGCAAGAAGGTATCGCTCGTGAAGCAGAATGGCTTTACGATCATTTCGTTGATCTTACTGTTTATTCGATTCTGAAAGAAGGCTAGAATAGCACCATAGATTTACCTAACAAGATCATCGTAACCCTCAAATCAAGAAAGTGAAAACATTCCTCATTCTGATTCTCTTAGTATGCAACTCAATAATAGCCGCGCAAGAGGCGAAAGAGCTCTTACTCCAAAGCGATTTGCAGAAAATTCTCACCTACCATGCCGCCCATGTACCTTCGCCCGACCCCAAACAGCCGTGGTATGGCCGCAGCGGTTTCATACATCCGGTGCGTACCCCCTCCGGACGAATCGTTACAGACGACTTCCCCCGCGATCACCTACACCAACACGGTATCATGATGGCGTGGACAAGCTCCATCATCGACGGAAAGAAGGTCGATTTCTGGAACAGTCACAAAAAACAGGGAGTTATCAAACACGTCGAAACCATCCGTGCGGATGCCAATAAGATCATCGTGAAGTTACAACACTTCAACACCACCATCCAACCGCCGCAAGTCGTTCTGCATGAAACCTGGGAGCTGACTCATGTACCGCATCCAACCATGCATGTCTTCGACCTCGTCTCTACCCAAACCAACGTCATGACTAAGCCGTTGAAGCTCGCAAAATACAAATACGGTGGTCTTTGCGTTCGGGGTTCCGAGGCATGGCGAAAGAACGGAAGTTTTCTAACCAGCAACGGGAAGACCCGAATTAACGGCAACCATTCGCGACCCAAGTGGGTGGCTCTCTATGGAAAAATCGACGGTGCCACATGCGGCATTGCCTGCCTAGGGCATCCGAAAAATTTTCGAGCTCCCCAGCCGGTCCGTATTCACCCCGAGTTTCCCTATTTCAGTTACGCCCCCATGGTAACGGGAGAGTTCAAGATCGAACCCGCCAAACCCTTCATCAGCCGCTACCGATTCGCCGCCTTCGATGGCGAGCCAGCTACCCAAAAGCTGAACGCGCTCTGGAACAGCTACACAGGTCGCGCCAATTAGGCCGGCGAGCAGAGTGGCTCTACGATCATTTTGTAGATCTCACTGTTTACGTTTTGCTTAAAGACGGATTACCTGCGGTGCCTGCGCAATAGCAGGGCAGATAATCCAGATATCATGAGTAGAACCGATGAGGGCTCTGGGACAGGTTCTGGCACCGTGGTAACTGTGATTCCGTTACCAGCTATGCCGATTGTCTGTGTGCTCGCGGTGGAGCCATAGTCGCCGTTCCAGTAATAAAGACTAATTGCGTCAACCGCTTGACTAAAATCGATTAGCATATCGCTTTCTGATCCGCTCACGGTGTTGGCACCCGAAGCGACGGTCACGTGCGTCTCGCCGAAGATCGTTTCTGTGTCCAGGTTAGTCGTATTACGGAAACCGTAGGTGGAAGTGATTCCTGATCCAAGCGTTCCAACGCCACCATTATCTAACCAGCCTTCTACTAGAAGGACGTCATCCCAAGAATCACGATCCACATCCATGATAATGAACTCATTGATTAGCACGGGTTGGTCAAATTCAAAATCGACCCGTTCGTAGTTGGCAAGGCTTCCACTATTGGTGCTTCCACTCGGTAGCGCTTGGAAAGCGAAACCTGAAAAATACCATTCGTCGATAATGCTCAGGTTACCAGATGCTGCTACCGCGCTGCCGTGAAAACTCACATTCATCGTGACGCTATTGCCATCGCCCATTGTGTAGGTGCCACTGACTTCGCTAGAATCCCAACCTGTAGAGGCGATGCCTCCATGATCCCATGTGCCGTTTTCGAAATCAACGAACTGGGTAGTTTGGGCCTGAATCGATAGAGAACTAAGAGCTGCTAAAAGAACGCTTATAGTCTTAATAATGACTGAATATCTCATAATTTTGCAGGGTGAATGCCGACGATCATATTTTTAAAATACGACGTCCAACGCGCACATAATTAACAAAAGTTTACTATTAATCAATATTTATTTTAAAATTTTAAACCCTGCCAGAATATCTGGGTTTTTAAGAATAGACCACCGCGGGCCGGGCATAGTGGCTCAAAGAGCCGTTCTAGCGACGATCTCGCCTATCCAAAACCCCGCGAGGAGTGATACCAAGTAGTAAACAGACGGGAAATGGTATAAGTCATCAAATCACCCCATGGGATAGAGGATATCCTCTGTGATCGTATCGATCTTTTCCATGGTATCATCATCGAGCGTCACATCAGCAGCGGCAATGATGGGATCGAGGTGATCTTCTCTAGAAGCACCAACAATGGTGGATGCTACGAAGTCGTGCTGCTTACTCCATGCGGTAGCGAGAGTGACCACATCCATATCCAGTTCCTTGGCGAGGGCGATGATTTTCTCCGTCGTCTTTAGGCTCTTGTCATTGACGAAACGCTCGGCCATGGCTTTTTGTCGGGGTTGGCCTTGCTTAAGATAGCGGCTGAAACGTGCACCTTCCGGACATTTCCCCTCATTGTATTTTCCTGTTAGCACACCACCTGCTAGCGGACTGTAGGGTAACAGACTGACCTTTTCGTGTCGGCAAACCTCGGCAAGCTCGTCTTCGAAGCGACGATTGTTAATCGAAAAATTATTCTGGATGGTATCCATCCTTGCGAGTCCGCAACTATCGCTCGTCCAGAGTGATTTCATCAGCCCGTAGGCGTCTTCGTTACTAGTGCCAATGACGCGGATTTTCCCCTCCTGCACAAGCTCGTCAAGTGGCTCAAGCACATCCTCGGGTCTCATCCCATGATCTGTCCAATGAATCTGATAGAGGTCAATATAGTCCGTTTTTAATCGCTTCAGACTCCCCTCGACTGCTTTACGAATGTGGTGCCGGTCTAGCGCCGCTTTTCCACCCCTAACAGGAGGGTTCCACCACCCGTGGGCTGGCCCTGCCACTTTGGTAGCAATGATCAGACTATCGCGATCTTTTTCTTCCATCCACTCGCCCATCCATTGCTCAGTTAGACCTGCAGTATCGTCTGTCGCAGGCACAGGATAGACCTCTGCTGTGTCGAAAAAATCAATCCCAGCATCCAGCGCCTTGTCCATGATGCGAAAGCTCTGCTGCTTATCACATTGTTTGCCAAAGGTCATCGTACCCATGCAGATATCGCTGACAACGATGGCACTACCGCCCAATCGGTTTTGTTGCATAACCACACCATGCCAGATGACAGCCGGACTTGGCAAGCATGACTGTAGCTGATAATAAATCGCGGTATGGAAAACCTTCTTGATCTCGCCATGCTGATCGCGCTCCAAGCTGTGCTTGGATTCGACAACCTGCTCTACATCTCACTGGAATCCAAGCGGGCGCCGCTGGAAAAACAGAGGAGCGTTCGCATTTGGGGCATTGGACTGGCAGTGGGGCTACGGATCTGCCTCCTTTTCCTACTGCTCTTTATGTTGGATTCGTTCAAATCACCATGGTTTAGCTACCACAGTGATTGGCTCAGTGTTGATATGAATTTTGCGGCAGCCATCACCTTGTTTGGTGGTGCGTTCATTATTTACACCGCCATCAAGGAAGTGATTCACATGATCAGCTTGGAAGAGCTTCATGAAGGCCATAAGGAGCGAAAGGTGGCATCCGTGCAAAAGATCGTAGCCCTCATTGTCATGATGAATGTGATCTTTTCATTCGATTCCATCCTCAGTGCGATGGCCATCACAAAAGTCGCCTGGGTAATGGTCACTGCCATTCTGATCAGTGGCGTGCTGATGATCGTGCTCGCCGACAAGGTCTCGGAGTTCCTGCAAAAAAACCGACTCTACGAGGTGCTCGGTCTGTTTATCTTATTCATCGTGGGTATCTTGCTCGTTTCCGAAGGTGGTCACATCGCGCACATCAGCTTCTTTGGTCACCCGGTAGAGGCAATGAGCAAGACAACGTTCTACTTTGTCATCGCCGTGCTTGTGCTGGTGGACGTGATCCAGGGCCGTTACCAGAAGAAGCTGATGGCGAAGAAAGCGCAGATGCTTGATGGCGCTACCTAAGCCTTGGCAAAATTATCCGCCCAGCTCAGGCATCGGTGGTGCATGCGCAGTGAGAGCATCAAATTCATCTCCACACTGGCGGAGAAATTCTACACCTAGTAGTCTGAAAAAGACAAAGGTAGGCAGAATCAGGACGACACCAAGGTAAGGGATCGATAGCACGATCATGCCAATACAGCAGGTCGCGAAACCCAAGATGACCACAGCCAGCCCAACAGCCAGACTGAGGACAAAATACCACAGCGCAAATAGAAGAAACCACCGCAGGAGTGACTTATGCAGCGGCAAAAACTTTCTCCACGCTTCAGTCGCCGTGATGCGCTCACGATACATCATAGGAACAACAAAATGTTCTAACAAAACAGAAACATAGAACCAGATGATTCCAAAAAACAAAACCACAAGACCGATACCAACTAGCGAATAAATATGCTCAGCCGTCCATGTGTTGTTTGTGACGATATCGAACACATACCATCCAGAAAAACCCATAATCGCTAGTAAAATACCCAGAAAGACAGCCATTAAACATAAAGTCCAGCGACAGAGTGAGTTCCCCTCCTCTCTATATTCTCGCCATGGCTCACCAATCAAAGCGCGATTATGAATGACGTTATCCAGAAACATGAATTTTCCCCGTGAGCGCACCCAGACGAGAGCTATAAGAATCGCAACACCAACAATGAGCGCTGTAGATAACACAGTGATAATCATACCGCTGTTATCCTGTGCCCATTGTCGAAACATTTCCCACGCCTGACGTGAATCCTCTGCAGTCCCTCCCTGAGTTGTGTTGTTACTCGAGCCATATGAGCCGCCCGAGCTACCACTTTCAAGCAGCTGCGCTAGCCACGCCGTAAACCCAAGTAGAAACCACTTCTTAATATCAAAGGGCTGAAACAAGATGCGTTTCATCCCATGAAAGGCACGTGACGTGGCCAACATCAAATCTGGAACTGGGTGGGGCATTGATCTGTATTATGCATGATCATCCCCAACTATCGCAATCCGAAAAGCCGAAAAACCCCAAGCTTGCCTGGCTCCACAATTCAATTAGAAGGATGTTTGCATGGCAGTATCGGGCTGACATAATCACCGCGCTATGAGTATGCACGCGTTATCCGGTATCATCATCATTTTAGCTCTATCATCCCTTCATGTTCAGGCCAACCAAGACAAGAGCGTCGTCTCGCCATGGGCTCGGAACTCACTGGATTTTGAAACTGGTGTGATCTGGAACATCGGAAACAACACCCCGCTTTCCTACCGCATCGTAACAAACCGAGTATCATGGCGCATGCCCTACGTGATGAAGAAAGACCTCTCGAATGGCTCAACATTTGTTGTGCGCACTCAACTCTCGGTGATGGCGGATTGGATTGATCAGGGGCCTGAGGACTACTACTTCGGACTAAGTGCCGCACCATCATTCGAGTGGTGGTCTCCAAACGACAAGTGGTCAATCTACGCATCAATCGGCGGGGGAATTGGAATCACAAATAGCCAAGGTGTGATGGGTGGACAGGGTCAGGATTTTACTTTCAACTGGTTTGCCAAATCAGGATTACGATACAGGCTGAGTGACGATCTTTCGGTCTTTGGCGGCGCATATTTCCAGCACATATCGAATCGTGGACAAACTGATCCGAATCCGGGAATTGACGCACTTGGATTTTCCATCGGAGTCAGTAAATTCTTCTAACATAATACGGACGCGGTGAACATCATTGCTGAGATACGAAAACAAAACCACGGCTCACTTCCGGCGGTGATTCATGGTGAGCGGGTGATAAGCTTCGATGAGCTTTTTACCTTGGTGGATGAGATCAAAAAGCAGCTTGTATCTCGCCACGGCATTCTTGATGGCTCCGGGGCGTGTATTCCGCGCATCGGCGTGGCATTCCCAAATGGGCTGGGCTATATCATACTGGCGATGGCGGTGATAGATGCGGGGGCATGCTTTGTTCCTATTCCTGATGAGTTGACCAAATGCGAACGCGAGAGACTAATCCGCGATACCGCGCTACACGCCATTCTAACACCCGACGAAGGTAACAGCGGAGTTGGGGCGATTAAGCTGCCATTAGCCAGTACAAATGCGCTGCTCATCAATCTAGATACGGCCAAACCGCAATTTCCTGAATCTGAATTTGAGGCACTGATGCCGGCTTTCATCCGCTTTAGCTCGGGCACCACGGCGGCTTCCAAGGGCGTGGTTATCTCCCATCAATCTCTGTTAGAACGCATCACAGCCGCCAACACTGGGCTATCTCTAAAACGCGGAGAGAAGGTGCTGTGGACGCTCCCCATGGCGCACCACTTTGCAGTGTCAATCGTGCTTTATCTCTACCATGGAGCGGCAACCGTGCTCGAGCTCTCGCACGAGCCTGACAAAATCTATCAGGCCGCACGCGACTCAGGAGCCAACTTACTTTACGGAAGTCCTTTTCACTTCGCCAGGCTAGCACAATGCCAAGATGCGCAGCCATTACCCGAGCTCAGACTTGCCGTTGCTACCGCCTCAGCTCTCAGCCACGCGGCAGCGGATGCTTTTTCTCAGCGGTTCGATCTGCCACTCACCCAAGCTCTCGGCATCATCGAGGTGGGGCTACCCATCATCAATCTAAATCATGCGCACGACATCCCCACCGCGCTCGGTCAACCACTTACGGCTTACGAGTGGAAAATCATCAACCCTCAGACCGGCGTGGGAGAACTTTACCTCAAGGGACCCGGCATGTTTGATGCCTACTTGCTGCCGTGGAAAAAACGTGAACAGCTCTCCGCCGATGGCTGGTTTGCGACAGGTGATTTGGTAGAGGTAATACATGAAAATACGCTGCAAATGCGAGGCAGATGTAAGAGCGTGATTAACGTGGGCGGCATGAAAGTTTTTCCCGAAGAAATTGAAGCGGTGCTCAATACTCATCCCACAATTCATCGCTGCAGAGCGTTTGCTAAACATCACGAAACCATCGGGTCTTTTCCTTGTGCCGAAATGATTATCGAAGAAGGCATGGAACCACCATCACAAGCTGATCTGAAAAAACACTGTTCACATCAGCTCGCATCCTACAAGATACCTATGCAATTCGTGAAGGTGGATCACATTTCCCAGACAGCGAGCGGCAAGGTAAAACGACATTAAAAGAAGTATCATGGATCGTGAAAATCATCCTGTTGCCATCATTGGTGCTGGCCCTGCTGGGTGTACGATGGCTTGCCTGCTCGCTCAGCGTGGGATTCGCACGGTGGTATTTGATGATGATAAACGGCCTGAGCTGTTAGTCGGCGAATCATTGGTGCCTGCGGTGATTCCAGTCCTTCGTAAGCTAGGAGTTGAAAAAAGAGTCGCTGAAATTTCAGTTCTTAAACCTGGAGCCTCGTTCTTCCACTCTGGTGGAACAAGAGTGCATCTGAAGTTCCAAAATCGGGGTAAAAAACAGCCGGGCTATGCCTACAATGTGCCGCGCCCGCAATTCGATCGCATCCTAAAAGCACGCGCCGAAGAGCTTGGTGTGCGATTTGTCAATCGCAGGGCATCAGTGCAAAAATCATTGTCGCCTGATCGTGAGCTGGAGCTTGCTCCTGAGTCGCTAGCTGCCGCGAAAATTAATCATCCACAGTGGCTGCTAGATGCCACTGGAAGAGGGCGGCTGTTTGCCCGAACCCTCCAATTAGATGCCACCAAAGGCAAGCGAGTTGATGTTTCCTATTTTGCCCACTTCGAAAATTTCCTTCATGACGAAGTTGAAGAAGGACAGATCATCATCTCTATACTTGAACACGGATGGTCGTGGCGAATCCCTTTGAAGGACAAGCTATCTGTAGGTGTGGTCATTCACAAGGATGCAGTCAAACATTATGGTGATACACCAGAAGAACGGTTAGAGAAAATTATTTATACTGATCCCCTGCTCAAGACTCAGGCAAGAAATGCCAAGCGCGTGAGCGATGTGATGGTGTATAGTAATTACCAGCTGATCAGCGATCGAGGCTACGGCCGAGGATGGGCTATGCTCGGAGATGCATATGGATTTGTTGACCCCATGCTGTCGCCAGGGCTTTTTATGTCGTTAGAGTCCGCTAATTTGTTAGATAATCATTTTTTTAAACACGGCGCTCCTTCCAGCGATAAAACCAACGGCTTAGATCACTACTGCCGCGAGCTATTAAAATGGCACAAGTCCTGGCAAGATCTGATCGACTGCTTCTATGACGGCAGGATTCTCAGGATGTATGAGGCCGGCAACCTGATAGCGAAGGACAAGCCCAAATGGAGTCCGGAAAAAATCATGGAGCGCCACATTCAACGCGCGGTTCAAGCAATGGCATCCGGTGCCGCAACAAGATCTCCCTACAACAGGAGACTCATCGAGTTTACTGCACGGCGCCTGATCTGGGGTGTGCCTGAAACAGACTACTACGCGGTAAAGCAATAGTATGCGCAGCAGGGATGGTTGTCCAAACCGTCCGGCGGTGAAATCACTAAGAAAATTATCAACCGGTCTGGACAAGTTGCGTCCACACGGCCGGACTTTTCATAGAAAAATCCCTGCCGGATCAAACCAAGAAATAATGTCTATTTATTGGTAAGAGATTTTTTTCAACAAACTTAAAGCAACCCTACTT
Organism: Akkermansiaceae bacterium; assembly: GCA_045106535.1. GTDB lineage: Bacteria > Verrucomicrobiota > Verrucomicrobiia > Verrucomicrobiales > Akkermansiaceae > Oceaniferula. The sequence continues at coordinate 12,073 of JBGCEU010000222.1, forward strand.
CCAAGTGTAAGCTTTCGTATCGAAGGTAAACCGAGAGCGAGGAATCGGCTTGTTAAGTGTCGGGCGGAAGAACTCGGTCTTCACGATGGTGCCGTCTTTCTGGGTCCACTCGATTCTCTCCATGAACGATGTGCTAAGATTCACCTGCAATGTCATGTGCTTTATGACGCGCTTGAGTTTACCCGCCTTGGGGACGAGCACCGCGACATAGCGCTCTCCTTTTTGGTTAACACCCGACACATTAAAGACCTTCATCATACCATCGAAAGACGCTCCTTCACCTATTCCCAGCATCAGTAATAGTGGCTTCACCTTGCGGCTATCGGCATCGTGACGGATAACGGTCTTTTTTTTCTCATCGAGTAAATACACTGACTTTCCATCATAGAGCGCACTCTGAGCAGGTGGCTCACCAAGCTGCCAGCGGAACGCCTTACCGGGGATGAGCCACAAGTAACCCGTGCTTTTTACTGGCTCGGTTAAAGATGGAAGAGTCTTTTCCTGCCGCATTTTCACACTGACCGTCTTGTGTTCAGACTGCTGTGTGAGCGCCTTGCGTAACGGTGCCAAATCGTGCTGAGCACTTGCGATCTGAAGCA
>JBGCEU010000223.1:0-6754 GCA_045106535.1 Akkermansiaceae bacterium
ATTCAAGAAGTCATCATTCCGGCTAAAAGCGTGCCGGTATGACGCTATTTTACAGGAGGTTCATCGTTTCACAGACTCAAATACAGTTTATTGCGAAAGGAATCAGGAAGCAAACCCAGGCCGCTGCACGGTTACCAAACAAAGAGTATCAACCGATAGCAGGACGGCGTAGATGGTTACAAGAACCTGCAATTAGGGAGTTTCAGAATTTCTCCCTTTGGTCGAAATGGTATGGATCATATAAATGGATCATAAAAACCATCAAGCTGAAGCAGGAAAAACAGAATCAACCCGCCAGGGCGACCGCATTAAAATTTTCATAAAACCAGCAAGATAGGAGAGTATAGCGAGAAATAGCTCAAGGAGATACTCGTGACAGCTTGCCTTATCGAACATTTTTCGCCATTAGATGATCCCCGAATTGACCGCAAGAAGCTCCACAAGTTAATCGATATCATTGTTTTATCGGTCTGCGCCATGGCCAGTGGCGCAGATGGTTGGGAAGCCATAGAGGACTTTGGCAAAGAAAAGCTGGACTGGTTGCGCAAATTTGTACCACTTGAGAATGGGGTGCCTTCGCATGACTGCATTGCTTATGTCCTGTCCAGAGTGTCACCTGACAAATTCAGAGAGTGCTTTATGGACTGGACGCAAGCTGTCATGAAAGAGGTCGATGGCGAAGTGATCGCAGTCGACGGCAAGACGGCAAAGGGTTCGCGTGATCGCAAAAACAAACGCAATCCACTCCACATGGTGAGTGCATGGGCCTGTGAGAACCGGTTGGTTCTTGGGCAGGAAGCCACACAGGAGAAATCAAACGAGATCACAGCTATCCAAAAGCTGCTGGCATTGCTCGAGCTGAAAGAGTGTATCGTGACCATTGACGCGATGGGCTGCCAACGCGCCATTGCAGAGCAGATCATTGATCAGAAAGGCGATTATGTCCTGGGATTGAAAGGCAACCAGGGTAAGCTTCACGAAGCGGTTGAGGATTTCTTTACCGTAGCTGATGCCAATCAATTTTCAGATGTCGCTCATGATTATCTGGAGGAGGTGGATAAAGATCATGGCCGTTTGGAGATCCGGCGTTACTGGGTTAGCGAAGAGCTTCGAACACTGCCGGATATCCAGGGCTGGAAAGGATTACGCAGCATTGGCATGGTGGAGCGGGAATGTTTGCAAGGTGAGACGCGAATGATTGAACGGCGCTACTTCATCAATTCAATCTCGGCCAAGGTAGACAGGTAGTTTATTTCTCAGTTTCTCGGTTAACGAGATAAGCAGTTTCTCTGTTAACAGGATAGGCTGCTCTGGATAACCTAGATCACTACAATCCTAAAATTAGCTTATATCTTGAAAAACTGAAGTTTCCTAGAAATTTTCACTCCCGAATCCGCCAGCCCTCAAGCCACCATGCGCAGGAGCACTTTGATAAATGAATTTTGCGGGGTTTGCACATGACTCGGGCAAATCGATTGAAAATCAGGGTTCAGCGCCTCCTCTGCGATGATCCTTCGCACGTCGGAGAAGGCAAAACTGGCGCGACCCCGAATTTTGAATCGACGATCAGGCGTATTCTGCAACCGGTCTGCATAGATCCAAGTCAGTGTTGCTCCCATCATACAGAAGTTGAAATGATTCAGCACAGCCTGTGCGTCACGCGTCTGCGATCTTGCACTCCCGATCTCCTGTTTGATTTCTTTGAAACCGGCTTCGATCTTCCAACGCGCCCCATAGTACTCGATCATCTGCTCAACAGAGAGGGAGAGATCGGTTGTCATTAACGCCACATAGCTCGTCTTGCGGAAGACCCAGACCACACGCACCTTGCACTTCATTGTTTTCAACATGACAGTGCGTGAATAGGCAAGCACATCACGTTGCTTGCCATAGAGCATGACAGAGACTGTTTGCGCCCGCTCTCTGTAGGCACCGGCGCATTGATCCACGCTGCCAAGGCGCGCGCCATATTTTCTAGGACGCCCACACTTGCGTTTTTTATGAGCTGCCTTCACCGGCGTATGATCATACAGAGTAATATTGGTGCGAAAACGCGAGAGCAGATGAAAGTCGCCATTCCTGCCTTGATACAGCCGGGACCAGAGGCCATTATTTCCGAACCAGCTGTCGGTGATCACAAGTACCGGGAGTTGGTAATAATGGAAGACCCCCTTGATCATGGAGGCAGCCTGCTCCATTTTGGTTTGAAAGGGAACCAGTTTGTCCCGATTTCTGACATTCTCTTTTTCCGCATCGATATCTTTTTTCATCAGGTAGAAACGGAAATCCAAAGGAATCGATGCCCAACGATCTTTCACCTGTTTTAACAAGCCAATGGCAACAATGCATTGTGACCAGGGATAGGTGGTTTCATTCTTCTTGGCCGCATGATTGTGGAAGTGGCTGCAGGCGAAAATCTTTCGGCCTGTTTTTGTGCTGATCGAATCATCAAGTGTCACCAGGATTCGAGTTAAAGTTGCCGGATCAGGAATGAGGCCCCAGAGTGTTTTCCACAACGATTCCCAGGGAAGGGTTGTACTTCCCATGAAGGTATAATATCGCTGGCTTTTGATATCCATGCCAAACAAAGTTTGCAAGGCGCGCAGCAGGTTGGAAGTCATCGATGAGGTGAATGGAATGATGACAGCCAGGAGGGTATAGATAAACCAGACCTGGCGCTTTTGTCCTTGAGGGGTGTTGGAAAATGCTTGCTGGAGAGGAGGAAGCAAATCGCGTAGAATGAACATCGGACAGAGGGCTCCTTTTTTAATGATTTCAGTAGTTTGCACCTGAAATTATATCAAAATAGATGTCCTCTGTTCATCGCTTATCTTATTGATTATAAAAGAAATACTTGGGTTTCTGGCCGGATGTTTGGCATGAAAAATGCCAATTTTTTGCTGATGGACATATAAATACAACTAATCACAATCCATCGAAATTTCGCCGCCACAGAAAGCAACTCAAAATTTCTAGGAAACTTCAGTTGAAAAATACAAGGATAATCTGAGATATAGCAGTTATCACGATATTAAAGACAAAAAGGATAGCTGCTGCCACTGCTATCAATGACTGCTTGGAGTCGCGGTTTCAACAGGTCGATGCCTACCCGTTGGCCTTAACCGGCTAATGTCTCCTTCGAGTACCTATGTGTAGCTACACATAGGAGTACATAGCGGACGGTCACGGCAACCAGAAGCGGATCATGCCGGTGATGTTGTTTTTCTTGTCCCACTGATCGTGGAACTCTTCGGCGAGACGGGAAAAGGGCATTGCTGCACCTTTCATTGCGGTTGCTGTCATGAGGTCGGCATCGCATTCAATGCGAAGCGCCCATTCTTTTGGCGTGACTTTTCAGCCTGAACGTCTTGGTGAGGGTCTTGTGCTTGGTGCGGATGTTAGCGCGAAATGTTTTCGCTGGTGTCTTGATTGATGATGGTAGCCATTTTGGTAACTCCTGATGAGCGCAAAAAAACTGCTGTTACGTTTTTGTTACGTTTCAGCACTTGTAGCGGTCTCAGGTGTTACGCTTTGCGTCTGATTTCTTCCTTAAAATCAGTGGCTTAAATTGGCTCCTCGACCTGGGCTCGAACCAGGAACAAACGGATTAACAGTCAATGTAAGCCACTTCTCAGAAGTACCCACAGCGCAATAATACACGCTATAACAATACCTTAGCACACCCTATTATCCGTTTGATAGTGCTGTTTTGAGCTAAATTGTGTTCGGCAGTGTACCTGTAAATGTACCTATTCTGGGGCCTCCAGCCGATTGCTGTACCTAATCCTATATCCATTGCTATAAACCCGCCTCCACAGGTGACTCATTACACTCTGAGCCATCACCTGCTACACTTCAGTCATGGTTCAGAAAAACGGTGAAATTGCGGTGAGTGATCGAGGTTCAAACGGACGTTTTGTTGACGGCAATCATGCTGGCAAGGACAGACCAAGGGGCAAGAGTCTGAAGACCCGTGTTCGCGATGTCACACCCAAAGCTGTCACGCTGGTATGTAACGCAGTAGAGCAGCAGGGCGATGTAAATGCCGCTGCAGCACTGTTGCAGCATCAAGCAGCGGTCTGGTCTCTATGAAAGCGGCAGAGGATGCGCCAGCGTTTCCGTCAGCGCCAAGAAAAAAATCGTTTCTGATAAAAACAGCTTGGAAACAGATACATGACGCACGAAGGACAATTCAAGCCGGGACAGTCTGGAAACCCCAATGGTCGCCCAAAGGGCACTCGCAATCGTTACACTCGCTATCGCAAGCAGATCGAGGCGCACGTTCCCGATATCATCGAGAAGCTCGTCAAGATGGCCATGGATGGCGATATCGCCGCCGCACGAGTCCTCCTCGACCGTGTATGGCCTGCTGGGGCCGAAGAGGAGTTGGAGCTGCGGGATCGGATTGAAGAACTGGAGCACCGTCTCGAAATGAGGGCGGCATGACAATCAAGCATCAGTTAAATAAGGTCGAACGACTCGCGAAAAAGGTGGATGCCGTCACGGTACCAATGCAGACCAAGCTCATCCTGCTGCCTCCCGATTGCTGCGCGGAGGAGGTTGAGCGCCTCACCGCTATGGCGCAAAAAGAGCTTCCGCTTTACTCAATTTCTGCGCTCAACCCAGTATCCAACAACGGCAATGGTGGCAAGAGGTACCCTCACGGGCGGGTTCTTGATCCCGGCGAGACATACACACATGTCATGTTTGGCGATAACAGTGATATCTTCCTGGGTGATTTCCTCGTTGCCAAGGAGTGATGGAATAATTTTCTATCCACTCAAGATGGTTTGAGATCTCTTTTCCAATATCCATGCCAGACTCTTTATTGAATATGCCTGCCGAGGGTCTTACAGTTTCTTCTTCAAGGTAAAGGCACCTCGAACCTGTCCGGCCTTGTAACCGCGCGCCTTGTCCTGGGGATAGAGTTTATCGAGAGTGGCGGCAGTGTTGGGATCAAGGTTCTCGCCATGGCACATGAGACAAGGCATTTTTTCCAGGGGCGGCATCACGATACCTTTCATAAAGCGATAGTATCTTTCATCGCCTTCTTCAACGATTTCGGTGTACACGAGGGCATCTGGACCCTCACCCTTGGCGCGCTGTTCTTCGAATTTCTGCAGCGCCCTCGTCTCCCAGGCATCCGGGGCATTATTGGGATTACGCAGCTTGAGGCTGGTTCGGGCCACGGACCAACCAGAGCTTTGCGAGTGCTCCATGGCCAATGCGGGTGCGCGGGTTTTGCATACCTCAATCGCCGCAACCGGGCCGCCGGCCTTCAGACCCTTGCTTAACTCGCCCTTTAACTCTTCGAAAAAAGCACCAGTAATCTTCTTTGCCTCTGCCTTGTACTGGTCGATGTCGGCGCTGACTGTGAACGGTAGACTGGAGAGCATGACGGCAATAACTAACTTTTTCACTTGATTCCTCCTCGACGTTTAAATGCGCCACGGGCAGTTTACAGAAAGAGTATAGGAAGGATAAACGCTCTTTTTCTCAAAGTCCACGGGTACTGGACTTCATCGGCAAACATCGCTGATCTTCCGTGCTGGTGGTATTCTTATTGCGCTGGTTTTTGTGCTATGTGACACATACGTGATATTTCAAATGATACGCACGAAAAAAGCAAGTCAAGACAATAAGCTACGTGCAATACATACATAACCGGGAGATGAGAGCAATCAGGTGTCACACGAGACCGTCTACCGAAGCCTCTTCATCCAGGCACGAGGAGCCTTGAAAAAAGAGCTACTACAGCACCTGCGGCGAATACGGGTAATGCGTCGCTCACGCCACCACACGCAGAAAACCGCTGATCACGGCAGGATTTGGGAGGGCGACTTGCTGTGTGGCAGCAACAACAGCCAGATCACCACGCTGGTGGAGCGCCACACACGCTACGTGATGCTGGCCAAGGTCGACAGCAAGGAGAGTGAGACTGAGGAGGATATTGAGAACCTGGAAGGAGACGAATTGCGTGAACTGGTCGAGAGGGTGTAAGGCGAGCCAGATGAATATGAAGATGACGAGGAGCCGGAAATCAGGGCGGCAACCTCAATGCTCTGTATAAATAATCCCGGTTTTGACTGTTAAATTGCATCCAAAAGTGACCCACCATTTGCACTGAATATTGACCCGCCTATTCAAGCCAGATTATGGCTCATTTCTTGGGTTTTCTGGCAAATTTCTTCTCCTTGTTGCTGGTTGAGTTTTTAAAGCGGTAACTATCATTGCCCGTTTCGATGATATGGCAGTGATCCAGAAGATCCTCGATCACCTGAAGGAAAAAGCTGAAACAAAAGACTCCAACCCGTTGCCCGAAAGCAGGGCGCTCCGGTTGGCCTGCAATCGAGCCTGTTCGACTGATACCTGAAACCTGGCTGATTCGCTCAATTTGCTGCGCTGGAAAGCCGCGGTCCGGATTCGCCTTGCCTGATGGTCGGATTGAGGCAGTATGTGGAGGAAAAGCCGGTGGATTTTGGACGATCTTAGTGGAATCCAAGCCAAATTCAGAGCCATCGAACGGCGACTGAACGGGTCATTAGCCGTGAACTACCGTTGGACTTGGGGAAAAGGCTTTTTTCCTTCCTATACTCATCAGATCAAGTGTATCTGTACATGTCTTCCACGCTGCCCAGGATCTTGGGATCCGCCGGTACCGCAATTTTCTTGTTCTTTCCCTTGTACGGCAGACTGTGAAGAACGTGGCGCATGCAATTGAGGCGTGCTCGTTTTTTGCCATCAGAGCGGATTA
>JBGCEU010000224.1:0-22022 GCA_045106535.1 Akkermansiaceae bacterium
GGCCCATCAGAAAAAACCTTTCTTTCTCTATCTCGCCTATAGAGCGCCACATGTCCCGCTCGATGCCCCCAAAAAATACCTGTCCCGCTTTCCCGGCAAAATGCCCGAACGACGCCGTCAGGCTCTGGCGATGATTTCAGCCATGGATGATGGGGTAGGTTCCATCACAGCCGAACTAAAAAAACTTAACCTGACTAAAGACACACTGATTTTCTTTATTGGAGATAATGGCGCCCCTCTCAAAATCCACAAGCGTGACACCCCCGGCGGAGGTCCAGGTTGGGACGGCTCCCTAAATAAACCGATGAATGGCGAAAAAGGTATGCTCACCGAAGGTGGTATTCGGGTTCCCTTTGTCGTCTCATGGCCAGGCACACTGCCTGAAGGCAAAACTTACGACCACCCCATCATCGCGCTCGACGCCACGGCCACCGCCTTGGATTTAGCTGGGATCGAAGACACCCAACTTGACGGGACCAATCTGATTCCGTATCTAAGCAAAAACACATCTCCTCAGCGTACCCTCAAATGGAGATGGGTATCGCAAGCAGCCATCCGCGATCAAAACTGGAAACTACTCGTCGGTGGAGACAGGAGCTATCTTTTTAACCTGAAAGACGATCCGGGTGAACTCAAGAACCTGCTCGACCAGCAACCCGAGATTGCAAAACGCCTGCGCAAAGAACTCACTGCATGGTCTTCAGAACTCAAACCAGCAGGTCTGAAGACTGATGGCATGACAAAAACTTGGAGCAACTACTATGACTTCTATCTGGATAAAAAACCAGCAGTTCCGTTACGGAAAAAGTTTATTCCTCAAGATCCTCTGCAAATCCGTAATGCCACAGCTAGAAAAGAAAAAACAAACCTCAAAATCACTCCGGGAAAACAACGCCCATTCGCAGTAATCACCAATCTGAACCTTCAAGGAGCCGTCACGGCTACCATAAAAATTAGATCGGTCACTAAGGGCGAAGTCGGTATCGCATGGCGTAAAGATAATCAAAAAAAATTCCCCGCAGCTCAATTTGTTGAGCAAAAAATAGAAGGCAAACCCAACTGGCAAACAATTACGCTGAGGGCGCCTGAGAATCTCACCAAAGGCAAAATCGTGCACCTTCGTATCCTTCTCCCACAATCAGAAATCACACTTGGAGAGATCACTCTGCAAGACAGCAAGAACACCAAAAACTGGCATCCCGGCAATACACAGCAGCAACGATGAAAAACTTTCTAAGCATATTTATTGGAGCATGTATCCTTCTTAGCCAGGGGCTTACAGCCAAACCTAACATCGTATTTATTCTAGCAGATGATCTTGGCATCATGGACATCGTTGCCTTTGCTACCCACTTCACTGACACGCCCGCAGCAGACCTCTATTACGAGACGCCCAACCTCGACAAGCTCGCACGTGAGGGAGTCAGCTTTTCCCAATCGTATGCCAATCAGCTTTGCTCCCCTACCCGCGCAGCGGTGATGACCGGTCGAGTTGCTTCGACACTCGGCTTCACGACGGCGACGCCTAACACCAAGACCTACTACAACCAAGGGAGAGAAACACCGGACGGCTGCAGTCCTCACGATGCCTACGACCACAAGGATGCTATCAAGTTCCCCATGGCATGGCTAAATGGCCACAGCAACACTGGGCTTGACCCAAAGCTACCGACATTACCCAAGGTTCTAAAGACCCACGATTCCTACTTCATAGGGAAATGGCACCTCGGTGGCCACGGGGCGGACCACCTCCAACCTGCAGCGCACGGATTTCACGAAATCGCCTCCCTCGACGCCGGAGCATCCGCCTACTTTAACTGGCAAAGAGCATGGAATAATAGAAAACCTGCATTCGTAACCATGCCCGGAAAATTTCGCGCCGGCACTGCCGGCAAACCACCGCACCAACGGTATCTAGTCGATGACCTAGCCGAGCGCATCAGCCAATTTCTCAAGGATCACTCCAAGAAGAAAAAAACGAACCCCGCCGCTAAACCATTTTTCCTCTATTACTGCCCATTCGCAGTGCACACGCCATTCCAAGCACCAGAAACAACCGTCGACTATTTCACCACAAAAAAAACACGAGGCACGCTGGGTCACAAGCACCCCACGTATGCCGCGATGCTCAAACACCTTGATGCTTCAATAGGAAAAATACGTCAGACTTTACACGAAACTGGGTTGGCAGAAGACACCTTGATCATTTTCACCTCCGATAACGGCGGAGTGAAATATACTCAGCCAGCTGCTACAGATAACCAACCATTCGTCGGGGGCAAGGCAACGCTTTACGAGGGAGGTATCCGTGTTCCCACCATAGCCTACTGGCCTGGAAAAACTGCCGCAGGAAAGTGGTGTGACCAAGTGATCGATTGCACCGATTTCCTGCCAACACTTGCACAAGTTTCAGGCAATGAGATTCCTAAAGGAGTGGATGGAATCAGCATGCTCGATCTCGCACTCAAACCTGACAAAACCAGACCTGAGCGCACGCTCTACTGGCATTACCCCTTCAATGTCATCGTGAAACATCCTCTGCGCGGCACACCGCTGTCACCCCACTCTGCGATTCGAGTCGGACCTCACAAGCTCATCTGGGACTGGCATGGTAAGCTGGAACTCTATCACATTCCAAATGACCCGCATGAAAAAACCGATCTCTCGACGAAACATCCCGAACTAACAAAAAAACTTCACATCCAGCTTAAGCAGTGGCTGCGCACAAACGTATCAAATTGCTGTTTCCCACGTAAAAACCCTGACTTTGATAAGTCGGACAAACGCCTCACATTACCCTTCACAGATCTCAGCCCGTAAACATCATGAAAATTCACACGATCCTAACAACACTCATATTACTCGCTGCTCTGGCACATATCCATGCGCAAGAAGCCAAAAACGCGCGGAAGCCTAACATCATTTTTATCCTAGCAGATGATTTGGGCTATGCTGACAGCACACTCTACGGTCACACCAAGCTCTACCAGACGCCGAATCTTGAGAGACTCGCCAAGCAGGGCATGACCTTCAGTCGAGCCTACGCAGCAAGTCCCCTCTGCTCCCCTACCCGCGCCAGTATTCTCACAGGCCAGAATCCAGGGCGACTTGGACTCACTGCTCCTCAGTGCCACTTACCTCCGGTGCGACTCAAAGGCTCCAAAGGCAAAGCTGCTGGACCAAAGAGCAAGGTCATCCAACCAAACTCTGCAACCCGGCTAGACACAAAATACAACACACTCGCCAAGGAGCTCAAAAAAGCAGGCTACAGCACAGGGCATTTTGGCAAATGGCACCTCGGCCCCAAGCCCTACTCAGCCCTGCAACACGGATTTGATGTCGATATTCCTAACTGGCACGGCCCCGGCCCTGCGGGAAATTTTGTGGCTCCGTGGAGATACCCGGACTTTGATCCTAATCACCCAAAGGAACACATCGAAGATCGCATGGCAGAGGAGGCCGTCGCATTCATGAAAAAGAATAAGGACAAGCCGTTTTTCCTAAACTACTGGCAATTCAGCGTTCATGCCCCATTCAATGCCAAGCAGGAACTGATCGATAAATATAAGAAACTGGTCGATCCCGGCGACGCCCAACGCTCTCCCACCTACGCAGCCATGGTCGAAAGTATGGATGATGCCGTAGGAACCCTGTTAGACGCTGTCGATGAGCTAGGAATTGCCGATAACACGATCGTCATCTTTTTCTCCGACAACGGAGGCAACATGTATAACTGGGTTGACGACACCCGACCTACAAGTAACGCGCCACTTCGTGGAGGAAAAGCTAGCATGTATGAAGGTGGCATCCGCGTGCCGATGGTTGTTTCATGGCCAGGAAAAATCAAACCTGAGACACGCTCGGATGCCATGGTGCAATCAGTTGATTTCTACCCGACACTGATGAAAATGCTAGACATAGAAGCACCAAAAAACCAGGTGTTCGACGGCATCGATATCTCACCTGCCTTCGACGGGAAACCACTCAACCGTGAGGCCATCTTCACATACTTCCCCCACGATCCACCGGTTCCAGATTGGATGCCTCCTGCAATTGCGGTGCATCATGGCGACTGGAAATTGATCCGCGAATTCCATCAGGGGCCTAACGGGGAGCACTTCTATCGCCTCTACAATCTTGCTAACGACATTGGTGAAAAAAATAACATCGCCTACAAACGACCTGGGCTGGTTGCCACATTGGATAAAATGATTGAGGGCTTCATCGAGGATTCGGGTACTGTCGTTCCCATTCCTAACCCAAAGTTTGATCTCAATAAATATCAGCCAGAGCTTGAGGGATACACCAAAATGAAAAAGCCGGGTGCAGCTAAAGGAAAAAAGAAGCCCGCCCGCAAACCTAAAGTAAAAACCAAAAAAAACGCAACCAATAGCGGAGACAAGCCACTCAATGTAATCCTCGTCATTACCGAAGATCAGTCCACAGATCTTGGCTGCCTCGGCACCAAGGGACTTGATACTCCTCACATCGATAAATTTGCTGCTGAAGGAGTGAATTTCACCCGAGCCTTCACGCTCTCCCCAGTCTGTTCGCCATCGAAAATGGCTCTACTGACGGGCACCTATCCTCATACCAATTCAGCGATCCGGAACGTATATAATTATGGAGTGAAATTCCCCCTCCCTAAAGGCAGCGATCCATCTAACACAAAACTTGGCGGAGTACATGAAGACCTTCCTACACTGATCGAAGTCCTGCGTGAAGGGGGTATTTTCACCGGAATTACCTTCAAATCCCACGTTCAACCCATCCGCAAGTTTCCATTCCATCGCGGCTACCCTGATCCAGCCAATCCAGCACAGGCACGCAGCATCATTAACCAAGTAGTCAAGCAGTCGGGCGGCGGTCCATTTTTCCTCTGGTTCAATACCGCAGCACCGCACCTTCCATTCAAGCACTATCCACAAGCACAGGGGAAATGGGATCCCAAGGGTGGCCTGCTGGGAGATGGAGGCGTCACCAATGTAGACCCTAAAGAGATCGAAGTTCCAAAATTCTACCCAGACACCCCCGCAGTTAGGCAGGACATTGCTGATTACTACGGTGCGATTGAGTGCGTTGATACTACCTTCGGTGCCATGCGTGCTGCACTCAAGCAGCAAGGCATGTTAGAAAACACCGTCATCATCTACACCTCAGATCATGGTCTGGGAATGCACCGCGCCAAGCAGTCGATCTACGCTGCCGGCCTGCATGTGCCGTTTATTGTTCAGGCGCCCAACCAAAAACCGGGTCGTGTGATCAAGCACCCTATTTCACACCTCGACTTGAGCCCAACGATTCTCGACTACTTTGGCATCAAGAAGCCAGCAACAATGATCGGAAAGTCTCTTCGCCCCATCATCAACGGAAAGAACGACACCTTCGCAGATCGCCCTACTATCCTAACAGCCTGCCACCGCTACTACAGCGCACGAGCAGTAACCGATGGAAAATATTATTTCATCCGGAACCTCACCCAACCCAAGGGCGGCAGTCTTGCCAACGCACAACCGGTGCTTAACACAGACCAATACCAACCTGGTCACCCATGGTATAATCGCACCTACGAGGCAACCGTAAAAGCCAAGGGAACTGTGCCGCACAAGCTGCTCAAGCAAATCGTCGAGGGCGGCCTACCCGCTCAAGAGCTATACGATATCGATACTGACCCCGGCATGGTTAACAACCTGCTGGAACCCGGCAAAAAGCATGATGCCAACCTACCTATGCTGAAATCGCAGCTCACCATGTGGAGAAAAAAGTCAGGAGATCATCCTGGTAATTTAAAACGCCGCACTAAGAAAAAGGCGGCGAAATAGGCGGATCAGCCAATTAGGTGCTTGGGGAAATCCCCTACTTTCTCACAAGCAATTTGCTCCATCACCTGCTGTAGCTGCTTCTTGATCATCTCAAAAGTGTGATGACCGCCATGCTCGCCCAGAGCACAGACACCATACATGGGTGTACGCCCCATAAATGTGAAGTCCGCACCACATGCCAACGCCGATGCGACGTCATCACCACCATGGATGCCACCATCGATCATCAGTTTGATCTTACCTTTGAACTCAGGTGCCAGTGCTTTGAGAGGTTCAATCGTCGACTGACCACGGTCGAGCTGTCTGCCGCCATGGTTAGAAACAATCATACCATCACAGCCTAACTTGATCGCCATCTCCGCGTCGTCCGCATTGACGATTCCCTTGATGACGAGATTACCTTTCCACTTATCGCGTAGCGCAGAGATTTTTGATTCTGTGAGCCGACCCGAAAACGTCTTGTTCATGAACTGCGCAAGATGCTTCATGTTCAAGCCCTTCGGAATATAGGGCTTCATTGTTTTAAACTCTGGGGAGCCAGCAAATAGCTGACTAAATGACCATGTAGGATGCGTGCACATTTGAAAAACATTCCGTAGCGACATACGAGGCGGAATGGATAGACCGTTGCGTATTTCCTTCGGTCGATAGGCAAAGGTCGGAGTGTCCGCCAAAATAACGAGTGTCTTGCAGCCCGCATCCCACGCACGCTCCAACAATTTGTCCCGCAGTTCATCTTCAGCCGGATGATAAAGTTGGAACCAGAATTTCCCCTCAGTAATTTCAGCCACTGTCTCAATACTCGCCGTTCCCACTGTCGACAGGACAAATGGAATATTGTGATCCTTTGCTGCCTGAGCGAGATACTCACAGCTTCTTGGCCACATCAACCCCTGTAAGCCCACAGGAGCTACACCAAAGGCAGAGTCATATGTTTCACCAAACAATTCTGTTTCCTGTGCTGCTCCGCCAAAATCGCCCAGATACCAGGGCTTGAGCTGAATTTTTCGGATATCAGATATATTCCGATCCAGATTCACTTCAGAAAAACATCCACCAGCAAGGTAATCATAGGCAAATCCAGGCATGCGTTTACGTGCCTTTGCAATCAAATGTTGAGTCGAAGGATACTCAGACTTAAAACGATTCTTCTCCACACACGTTTTATAACGGAAACCTTCAAAATTACAAGCATACAGCCACATAGCCGCGAACTATTTTGTGGGTATGGAGCCGCTGGCCGGAATTGAACCGGCGACCTATTCATTACGAGTGAATTGCTCTACCCCTGAGCTACAGCGGCGTAAACGCGAGGTTGGGTTGTGATTTAACATAGAATTCACTGGAGGCAAGCGTAAGAATGGCGCTCTGGCTGGACATCTGGCAGCGGCATTCCTAATGTGCTCGCGTGGAGCTGGCACTACATCCTGAGTTTCTTAAGCTATCAAAGCGCCGACGCTATCTTGTCGGCATTTCTGGTGGCAGGGATTCTGTCGCTTTACTCCATACCCTACTCGATCATGGCTACCACAACATGGTCTTGTGCCACCTTAACCATCAACTGCGTGGTAAGGAGTCCGGCAAGGATGCTACTTTTGTGCGAAGGTTAGCAAAAAAATACGACCTCAGCTGTGAAATCGGTAACGTGAACGTGTCGAAGCTGATGAAGAAAAATGGAGAGTCGATGGAGCTGGCAGCTCGAAATGCCAGGCACCGGTTTTTTTACGATTGCGCAAAGGCATACCGCTGTGATCGAGTTCTGTTAGCCCATCACGCCGATGACCAAGCAGAGACGATTTTATTTAATCTGCTACGCGGCTCTGCTGGTTTGAAGGGAATGAATTTCCACACCGAGCATATCATCACAAACAAGCGTCTTAATTTTATCCGACCCCTGTTAGAATTAACACGCAAAGAAATTGATGCCTACTTGAGCCACCAAAAGATCAAATACCGTGAGGACGAGAGTAACTCCGAACCTGTGGCAGCTCGTAACCGCATCCGCAATGAGGCGTTACCTCTACTCGAAGAGATCATGAATCGGGATATCCGCCCTGCGCTGCTTCGCGCGGAAAAAATCTCAACGAACCGAGAAAAGGCTCTACTTGATATCCTCGATGGCTATGAGCTTGAGGATCCTCAAGGCCGGCTTTTTTTACCCAAATTGAAGTCTCTAGCTGCATCCGCACAAGCAACAGCGATTCAGATCTACCTACGAAAAAAAGGCATCCCGGACATCAACCGAGATTTGTTAGATCGGTGTCAGAGGCTCATCGAAGATCTATCGATTTCCAAAGTCAATTTACCCGGCAATCAGTTCTTTCGCCGTAAAGCCAAACGTCTCTTCATCGAATAAAAATCATGCGTGTTGTTATCCAGAGAGTATCCGAAGCCAGTGTCACCATTCATGAGGAGATCAAGGGGGCGATTGGATGTGGCTTCGTCGTGTTGTTAGGTATCGTCGATGGCGATAGCTATGAGGACATTGATTGGCTTGTCGGCAAGATTACGAAGATGCGCATATTCCCCGCTGCTGACGATAAGATGAATCTGTCGCTCGCGGACGTTGACGGTGAATTACTTATCATCAGCCAATTCACCCTCCACGCTAGCGCTAAGAAGGGAAACAGGCCGTCGTTCATCAAAGCGGCACGACCTGCAGTAGCAATTCCACTTTACGAGCAATTTATCAAATCGGCAGAAAATTTTCTTGGCAAGCCCTGCGCCAGTGGTGAGTTCGGAGCAGACATGAAAGTGGCCTTAGTGAATGACGGCCCGGTCACCATTATAATCGATTCTCACGTGCGCGAGTGAACGTTACTTTTTCAGCCTAACAGCAGTGCCGCAGTAGGTGCAGTAGAACCATCTGAAAAAGATAGTGTGTAAAGCTGTGGGGAAAATATATCCGATGACTGGAATATGGTGGGCTTTTTTATTTTTGAGACATTTCTTGGGAGCAAACTGACGTTGCCCACAGACACGGCAGCGGGCACTTAGACCCCAGAATAGGTAGCATAACGCGGATAGTAATAAACCGGACGCAAGACCAACAACCCACCAAAGCATACTATCTCCAGTGGAATGCTCGTGATAGAGCAGCCATGGTATTACTATGAAATTAGCCACTAACATAATCTCTACTAGCAGCGCAAAAAACGCAGAGATTTTCACACTCCATGGATTTGGATGGAGCACACCACGTACAAATTTTCGCGAATTTGGACTCACTCCCTGATTTAAACCATCGCTTAAAGTTACCGAGTCTCTGTTCTCACCGCGCTCGAGTGGCTTGACATGACCCGGTATCTCATCGGCCTCGTCAAAACTGCGTATGCGAGATGACATGAGACCCGTGCGCTTAATCTCAGCCTCGCGTCGTTGACGTTTAGACATCCGCTCAGGAGGCATCAAATTAATCTCTACTTCACCCTCACAATGAGTGAGAAGAATCCCTTCAGGAATCTCCGAAACCTTGAGCTTGTGTCGACGAATCAATGAAGGATCAAGAGACAGAGCATCAGGCGATTGCGCGAGCATTTCGAGAACCTCAGGATCATTTTCAAAATTAACAGATTTGGACTGACTGCTTTCTTTGGCAGGGTCTTCCTCCGGTTGCTCAACAAGAGCTTCTTCCTCAATCGATTCAATATCGATATCACTGGGATCATAGTCTGAAGCTATCTTTTTCCATTCGGCGATATCATCGAGACTGGGATCAGCCCCTGCGATATGAAATTTATCATTTGCCTTATCCAGTTCACCTTTCAGCTCTTCACTATTAGCATCTAAAAGCTCGCGAGCTTCCAAATATCCGACCGCCTCGAGAAGATCGACAGCATCTTTCGGCAGGGTTGTAATGTTCTGGAGCTTAGGCATGTGTAAATACGAGGATGTGACAGGCTATCGACACAGGATGCTGTGACAAGTTTGTTTATCCCAGCGATGCACGCATTTCTTGAAGTTGAGCGAGCTTTTGAGCCCACTCATCAAGGCGCGCTTTCTCTCTATTCACCAGTTCAGCCGGTGCTTTATCGACAAACGCGGAGTTACCCAGCTTTGCCTCACATTTTTTCACCTCGCCGGAAACCTTACCGATTTCCTTATCAAGCCGGGCTTTTTCCGCCTCCATATCGATGAGACCCTCGAGAGGCATGTATACCTCACCAACATCCGTGACGGTAGCGGGAGTTCCCTTGGGTGCATCATAGGAATCGAGTATCTCAATCTCACCACCGGCAAGCAGTCCGAGCACATCAGTCTCAGCATTGAGCCAACCAGCCGCCTTGACGGTGATAAATTTCACATCCTTACGAGTGGCAACGTTGTATTCCGCCTTGAGGTTTCGCATCTTTCCAGCGGTTGCGTAGACGGCCTCGGCTCTTGCCGTCCCGTCACTCGATGAGGTCAATGGCGTAGACGGGTAGGCTTTTTCCATCACAAACTCATCTTTGGCAACGTAGCCCATGCGCAAAGAAAGTTCCTCGGTAATGTGCGGCATAAAGGGATGCAGAAGCTGAAGAAAACGGCTCATGACGGCGTCAAAGACGGCTATCGTGGTATTACGCACTTCAGTTGAGGCAGAGTCACGCAGATCACCCTTCACGGCCTCTAGGAATTTGTCACAGAACTCGCCCCAGAGGAAATCGTAGAGCTGCTGGGCAACGTCATTAAAACGATAATCGGCGTAGGATTTCTCAACTCCTATTGCAACGGAATCGAGCTTTGCCATGATGTCTTCGTGATAGGGGCGCAGCCCACTGATCTCTGATGCCTGATCTCTGAGAACTTCTGCTGAACCACTAGCCATCTGCCGGAAGCGGCAGGCGTTATAGAGCTTGTTCGCGAAGTTTCGCCCCTCAGCAACTTGTGATTCATCAAACCTAACATCCGTGCCGATGGGTGCGGTACGCATGAGACCGAAGCGCAGACCATCGGCACCGTATTCATCCATCAGGTCAATCGGGTCAGGTGAATTTCCAAGTGACTTACTCATCTTGCGACCTTTGAGATCTCGGATGATGGAGGTGAAGAAGACGTTTTTAAATGGTAAACCGCCAGCAAAGCGGTAGCCCGCCATGATCATGCGCGCGACCCAGAAAAAGATAATGTCGGGACCAGTTACAAGGTCTGTGGTCGGGTAGAATTTCTTCTGCTCATTTTCAGTCATGGTGGCGAACGGCCAGAGCCATGAGCTAAACCAAGTGTCCATCACGTCCTCGTCACGCACCCAGTTTTCAGGATCGGACGGAGGCTCGGCACCGACATAAATGTCTCCCGCCTGCATGTTTGCCGCATCGAGCGACTCTGCCGCTTGTAGCTCGTCGACTTTTTCCTTCCGATACCAAACGGGGATCTGGTGCCCCCACCAGAGCTGGCGGCTGATGCACCAGTCCTGGATGTTTTCCATCCAGTTCGCGTGGGTTTTCGCCCAGCGAGCAGGGCGGTAGGTAATGTCACCATTGGCAACGGCATCGGCTGTTTCCTGCACGCAGGGATACTTGAGAAACCATTGCATGGAAATACGAGGCTCGATGACGACGTCGGCACGCTCGGAGAAGCCGACATTATTATCGTATTCCTCCACGCGAATAAGCAGCCCCTTGTCTTCTAACATCTGGGCAGCTTTCTTACGGGCAACAAAGCGATCGAGACCATCAAGCTCGGGGCAATCCGGGCAGTTGATCGTGCCGTCGGGGTGGAGCACATCGATGATTTCCAAATCGTGACGCTCCCCTATCTCGAAG
The DNA here is from genome assembly GCA_045106535.1 of Akkermansiaceae bacterium. GTDB lineage: Bacteria > Verrucomicrobiota > Verrucomicrobiia > Verrucomicrobiales > Akkermansiaceae > Oceaniferula. Next base: position 11,567 of record JBGCEU010000224.1, read on the forward strand.
TCCGCCTTGTCATGGGCGGGTGTTATTTTCAGAGCACCGGTGCCGAACTCGACGTCCACATGCTCATCGGCAACAATTTCGATTTCTGCTTCGGGGAATGGGCGGCGGACTTTGCGGCCGATATACTTGGTGAAACGCTCATCCTTGGGGTTCACTGCAACGGCGGTGTCACCCATGAGTGTTTCCGGTCGGGTAGTGGAGATTTCCAGAAACTCACCCGGTGCATCGACTAGCTCGTATTTCATGAAGTAGAGCTTCGATTTCTGAGGCTTCATGATCACCTCCTCATCAGATAGAGCGGTGAGAGAAACTGGGCACCAGTTAACGATGCGCTTACCACGGTAGATGAGCCCTTCGTTGAAAAGCTCGGTAAAAACTTGGGCTACCCACTGGGAGTAATCCTCATCCATGGTGAAACGTTCACGATCCCAGTCACAAGAGCAGCCAAGCCGCTTGAGCTGCTCGATGATGATTCCGCCGTGTTTTTCTTTCCAGTCCCAAACTCGCTCGAGAAATGGCTCCCGACCGAGATCACGACGGGTTTTTCCATCCTCCTCACGAAGCTGTTTTTCTACTTTAGTCTGGGTGGCAATACCTGCGTGGTCAGTGCCAGGAAGCCATAGTACCTCTTTGCCCTGTTGGCGGGCTCGCCGGGCAAGGATATCCTGAATCGTGTTATTAAGTACATGCCCAAGGTGGAGAATGCCGGTAACGTTCGGAGGAGGGATAACGATGGAGTAACCCTCTTTATCGGAGGACTCATCCGCGTGAAAGCACTCGTTTTCCAACCACGAGGAATACCATTTTTTTTCCACCTCTTGTGGTTCATAGGCTTTGGGCAGCTCAGACATGGCGCGGGTTCTGCCAAAGTCGCCGCTATTTGTAAAGGGCACTTCGGCTCAAACTCCAAGTTTCAAACTTCAAATACCAAGTAAGAAAATCCTGTGAATCCTGTGAATCCTGTCTAAATAAAACACCATGTCGGCAACGATCCTAGCCATTGAATCGAGCTGCGACGAAACTGCAGTAGCTATCCTACGCCATGACGGAGGTAAGGCTGATGTGTTGGCGTCCGAGATTTCCTCTCAGATCGATATCCACAGGGAGTTCGGGGGAGTAGTTCCTGAGCTAGCCAGCAGAAATCATTCTCTGCATCTACGACCGCTGATCGAAATTGCTCTGGAAAATGCCGGCTTATCAATCAGCCACATTGACGCGTTCGCCGCGACTGCGGGACCAGGGCTGGCATCTTCACTATTAGTTGGTAACACATCAGCCAAGGCACTCGCTCTCGCCACGGACAAACCCTACATTTCCGTGAATCACATGGAAGGGCACTTACTCTCACCGTTCATTGAGCTAGAAAAACTGGAATCCAATCTGGCACTCATCGTTTCAGGTGGGCACACAATGCTCATTCACATGAAGGCATTCGCTGATTACGAGCTATTGGGCAGCACACGTGATGATGCTGCGGGCGAGGCCTATGATAAGGTAGGAAAAATGCTAGGCCTTCCCTACCCCGGCGGACCAGAGATTGAAAAACAGGCTAGAAATGGTTCTCCGGAAGCCTTTCAATTTCCAAGATCTATGATGAAAAACGGATTGGATTTCTCATTTTCAGGGCTGAAGACCGCAGTGCTTTATCAGTTGGAAAAACTCGATCCTGAGAACGGCAAAGCTCCATCCGATGACATTCCCGATCTGTGTGCCTCTTTTCAACAAGCCGTGATTGACGTTCTCGTCTCAAAAACATTACGAGCCGCAAAGCGATCTGGAGAATCTACCGTCACCCTCTCTGGCGGTGTTTCGTGTAATAAGGCACTTCGTGCAGCCATGCAGGGTGCCTGCGAACAAGCGGGTGTGAAACTGCTCATATCTCCGCCCTCGGTCTCAACCGATAATGCAGCAATGATCGCTTTTGTGGCCCTTCAACGTCACCTAAGAGGCTTACATTCAAGCTTTCATGAGGATATCAATCCTAATTTGGCTCTGATCTGATGCGCAAGACCATACTTGCGTTCAGGCATAAAACAGGCTAAACCGCGCGAACACCTAACGAACTTACATCCCAATACCTATGGACAATCAAGATACTCAGAACACACCGCAAAATAGTGCGCCTACCCAGAACGCGCCTGCCCGCGCTGGCGGAAATCAACTCACCACAGCACTGATCGTCATCATTGTCGTCCTGCTTTTTGTCATGCTGCTTTTCACAATGAATGGCAACATGTTCCAGTCACAAGCTGCGCCAGGAAATGATGTTACGGCTCTTAAGTCTAGAAATACTCAGCTACGTGCTGAAATCAATGCCGAGCGTGCCAGCCGTGGATTACCGCCGCTGCCCGAGGATGCAAGCACCGCGCGCTCCATGGCAGAGCGTATTCAGCGGGACGCTACATCGCTGGCAGCCATGACCAGCCAATGGCAAACTGAACTCGAGAAAAAAGACGAGGCATTGCGTGCTCGTGAAGGTGAAATCGCCGGGCACACGCAAAATGCTCAGAGGCTCTATGCGCAAATCACAGCCCTCCAAGCAAAACTTGATCAAGAGGCGGGCGCAGCGACCGAATTAGTTCGCTTAAACAACGATTTGAAAATCGCCCAAAACCAAATTGCAGCCTATCAGAAACAACTTACCGAATTTCAAGGTCGTCCGACTTCCGAGGAACAAATCCGCCTGAGAAAGCAACTCAACGAAAGCATCGACGCGCAAAACAAACTTCAACTCCAAGTAGACAAGCTGACAGCTGAGGCAAGAAGCAAGGTCGACAAGAAAGAGTATGACGACTTGGCTGCGGAACTTGCTCAGCTCAGACCCAAACTTCGTCTGCAACACTATGAAATCCAGTCGCTGCGTGCTAAATTTGACCGCGCGAAGCTCTTCATAGAATCGGCTATCGATCTCCCGACGGAAGCAGCCAAACTTTTTGCCAGGCTCAAGACATTAGAAAGCGTCAACGAACAACAACTCAAAGCGGCCTATACAAATATCGAAGCTACTATCGGAGCCCGTATTATTCACCGTCAGTCGTTTGCCACTGGATCGTCTCAAATTACTTTTGATCGTGAATCCATTCTTCGTGATATCGTTAGCAAGAGCGGCGACACCAACGCCTACTTCCTTGTTGTGGGATATGCATCCAAATCTGGAGGTAAGGAGCAAAATAAAAAGCTCTCCTCTGAACGCGCTACCACCGTCGCCTCGGTGGTAAATGTACTCCGCGCTACAGGCCAGGATGTAAAAGCAGTTTATCTCGGTGAGACTGATCGTTTTTCTAAAAATGATGAAATGGCAAACCAGATCTGCGAGGTCTGGGAAATTAAGCGTTAGAATCAAGCCTTAGCAGACTGCGCTGCCGCCTTCACAGTATTCGAGATCAACATAGCAATCGTCATCGGCCCAACCCCACCAGGCACTGGAGTGATGGCAGAGCACTTTGATGCCACAGCGTCATAGTCAACATCTCCAACGATTCGGTAGCCACGCTTAGCACTGGCATCGTCCACACGATTAATACCGACATCGATGATGGCCGCGCCATCCTTCACCATATCTGCGGTGACGAAGCCCGGACGACCAATCGCCGCGATAATAATGTCTGCGCGGCGACAAACTTCAGCCAGTTCCTTCGTGCGCGAGTGCGCGACGGTGACGGTAGCATTTCCTTTTTTACTCATCAGGAGCAGCGCCATTGGCTTGCCCACGATCATGCTTCGCCCTATCACCACAGCCTCAGCTCCAGATGTCTCGACGCCCGACTCCTCTAGCAACTTCATACAACCCGCTGGAGTGCATGGCACAAACCCAGTTTCATCTTCCAATGCTAATTTTGCTACATTTTCTGGATGAAATCCATCGACGTCTTTAGCTGGATCGATCGCCCTAACAATCGCCTCTTCATCAATCTGGGGCGGCGGCGGGGACTGCACGAGGATACCGTGGATCTGATCATCAGCATTTAGTTCCTCGACAGTAGCTAGCACTTCTTCCTGCGTAGTATCTGCAGGCAGTTCGATTTTGCGGGAAAACAGCCCCAACTCCGCGCACTTACGCACTTTTGAACCCACGTAAACCTTCGATGCAGGATCCTCTCCTACAAGCACAACGGCCAAACCAGGGACAACCCCGCTAGACTTGAGGCTCTCAATTTTTTGTTCACATTCGCTCAGCACTTTTGCTGCCACAGCTTTTCCATCAATTATCTTGCTCATGTAATCATTCAACTATTGGGGACATTATGCACATCTTGCCTGAGAGCATCTTCCACATTCAAGCGTTGTGTTTCAAAGGCATTCTCATCTAATTTCCCAGGAATACAAATAGCATCCCCAACCGTAATGGTAACCTTACTAAAAGGTTTTGGAATGTGAAAACGATCCCAGCTATTTAGACGCCAGCTTGAAGAGTGATGAAATCGGACTGGCACAATGGGTGCACCAGCAGACTGGGCGAGCTTTACCACACCGGGTTGGAGGTGATACCTCGGGCCACGCGGGCCGTCAGGCGTGATAAAGAGCTGCTCTCCAGCTTTGAGCGCTTTCTTTAAGGCTATCAGCGCGGCTACACCTCTACGTGAACTTGACCCCCGGACTGTCTTTACTCCAAAGCTGGTGACCATCGACTCAATGACGGCACCGTCCCGACTAGCGCTGGCTAGTGCGCTCGCTGGAGCATCGCCGCTAAAACGCTTTCTAGTCAAAGGTGCACAGAATAAGCAGTTGTGCCAAAAAATCCAGATGACTGGAACCCCATGTTTTGCCTTCACCTTCTGACCCGTCGGGTCATGAACATCATAACGCAATGTTAGACCTATGAAACGCATGAGAAAGGCGACAATTTTCCCAGCTAACAAGTGCTTCCACGTCCCTCTGATTTCCAAGCGGTCAGCCATTTTCTAATCCTAACAATAACTAGATGAATCCCGGGGTGTGAAGGGTGTCGACCAGATACTGCTGACGAGCTAGCAGATCTTGATAAAGGCGGTGATGCTCTGGCACAGGCTCGCAGAAACTAGCTTCATCTGGCTGCACGGCATAGGCAACAAGCTCTTCATAAGTTAGGTCTTCTCCACTATGTCGGAAAAAACCGACCGCCGCCTGAAGCGCTGCTCCCAGCGCTGCACCTTCGTTATTTTTCAGTGCTACCACAGGGATGCCTGTTACATCAGCTATCATCTGGCGCCATAAGCCACTGCTCGCGCCACCGCCTGTGATCCTAATTTCCTCAGGCTCAACTCCCAGCTCAGTGAGCCTCATCATACCGTAGCCCAAAGTCAGGCTGACGCCTTCGATTGCGGCTCGCATCATATGGGCAGGCGTGAAGTTATCGGTTGTTAGACCATGAATAATACCGCAGCCTTCTGGCAAACTTGGAGTGCGTTCACCTTGAAGATAAGGCAACATCAACAAACCATCTGAGCCAGCTGGGACAGATGATGCCTCGCGCTCCATCTGCTCATGATCCCATCCGTATTGTTGACGCACAGTTTCGGTGACGACCGTTGCGTTCATAGTGCAAACAAGTGGCAGCCATTTATCGGTCGAGTCACAAAACGCGGCAACCTCCCCTTGCGGATCGATGATTGGTTTTTCTGTTGCAGCAAAGACAGTGCCGCTAGTGCCCAAGGAGACCGTGACTTTGCCGCCACCAATATTTCCAGTACCTATTGCACTCATCATATTATCACCACCTCCAGCACTGATGAGCACTTGGTGACTAAGCCCCCATGCATCGGCAAGTTCAGGGCGGATAGATCCCAACATATCACCTGATGAACCGATAGGCGGCAGGGCGTGATGGAGTCCCTCATCGATAAAGTCGATCAATTCACTGCACCACTGGCGTTTTCTAATATCAAACAAACCCGTGCCCGAAGCATCCCCAGGCTCCATACGCTTCACGCCAGTGAGCCAATAGTTAATAAAGTCGTGCGGCAGTAGTACGGTGGCTATGCGCTGAAAATTCTGGGGCTCATTTTGCTTAAGCCAGAGAATTTTAGGTGCCGTATAGCCCGGCTGAATCGGGTTTCCAGCAAGTTCGATCAGCCCCGGATTACCTCCAAACGCTCGGGCGATCTCATCACATTGCTCAGTTGTAGAGGTATCAGACCAGAGTTTGGCTGGCCTAATAATACGATTCTCCTGATCAAGCACCACGAGCCCGTGCTGCTGACCACTGACACCTATCGCAGAAACACGCGCCGTTTTTTCCAAACCAATCTGGCGGAGACAATCTCTAACCGTGGAATCGACCGCCTTAATCCATAGCGCTGGGTCTTGCTCGCGGTGACCTTCCGGCAGATCCTCGATCATACCGTATGCCTGAGTAGCCTCGGCAATAACCGTGGCTTTCTCCAAATCGAAGACAAGTGTCTTGGTACTTTGGGTGCCAGTGTCTATTCCGAGAACGTACATCAATCAATTACGCAGCATTGGAGGGCGCGCACATTTATTGCCCTGACGAGGGCATTTGACAAGCCCGCGTCTTGGTTTTCATCAATTACGCCAAGCTCAGAATCTTGATACCGGCAAGTGCACAGATCATCAGGAATGAGAAAGCCGCCAATGCTCCAACAATTTTGTCCTTCCCTTCGGCCATAGGACGCGCTGCGGAAGCTGACGGAGGAAATACAACAACGGCGTATACAAGACCGGCAAGCAGCCCGCCTGCATGAGCTGCATTGTCGATAAAGCTCATGCCGAGAAAACCCATAACACCCATAAGGATCAGTCCGGCAAGGAGGCGGCGACGAGCAGGACGTGGAACTAGTTTTTTGTGAAGAAATTCAAAAACAAGCATGAAACCCAATAAGCCCATCAGACCACCAGATGCTCCCACCGCAGGATCATTCGGCATCAATCGAGCACTAGCAACTCCACCCATCCACATCGCTGCAAAAAATACGATCAGTAAGTGAGGCCAACGAGCCAAAGCTTCTGTGCGTCTACCCAGATAGAGAATACCTGCCGCATTCATGAGAAAGTGAATTGGATTACCGTGAAGCACGCCTGCTGTTAGAATACGCCACCAGGCATGTGCATCCTCAACATTCGAGAACTGCGATGCTTTATTTTTAAGCTGGCCCGCCTGCTGAATCGATTCCGTAAGCCCCCCACTTCCACGGTCAATATAGAGCTGGATCAACCCAACAAACAGCAAGCCACCTAACAAAAACCACGTCGCCGGTATACTACGTCGCTCCAGCCATGCATCAAAACGCGCCTCGGGAATCTCTTTGGCCATATCAGATGCTTTAGTCTGCTCGAGTAGACGCCGAGTTTTCCAACCTTCATAAAATGGAAGCGCTCCGAAAATCAAAAGTAACAACGCAGCCAATCCTGTAAGCTGATGTGAGTAGAGAGACTCGATGTTTTTGCCCCCATTATTCCACGCTGCGTAGAGCGTCCAAAGCAGGGCTACCCCAAATACCAACCCCATGCGTGCACCGTCACTGACGTCGCGCTGCGCAAATTTTCTGCGCCTTTGCCTCAGTGGCTTGTGCATTGCCGGAACCTCTTCCGGAACTAACATTCGATCTGATTCAGGAGTCCAAACCAGCGCAATGCCATCACGTGACTTGCCTGCCTTCTCAGCAAGCGCCTCCAAGGAGTCGCAAGGATGCTCGATCCCTTTGTGATCTGTAAAACCAAATTCGCCCGATGCATCAGGCTTAAGAGGTAGGGCATCTGGCCGCGCCCACACAGGCTGGCTCTGAACTTCCTGTGCGGTATCAACGGAGCTGGAAGTTCCGCTCACGATTCAGCTATTCGCCTTCGCCTTGATCGTCACCAGCAGCTGGAGCATCTGTTGCCTCTCCAGTGCCTGTGCCCGCGTCATCGGCTGGAGCAGGTGTTGGCGCTGGCGCTGGTGGTGTGGGTGGAGCAGGAGGCGCTGGAGTATCACCACCGTCTTCACCCTCTTCAGTCGGAGGCACGATTTCAGGCTTCTTTTCATTCAGCGCGTCAGTCGCAGGACTCTCGGTCTCTTCTTGAGCGGCTTTCTCAGAATTTGCCAGGCTTGGGTCACTCGCCTGACGCTTTCCAATCAAAATAGCAAGAATCAGAGTAATCACAAAAAATAGCGTCCCTAGATAAACTGTTCCCTTTTGTAGGACGTTGGTCGTCTGTGCACCGAATGCCAGATCTGTGACGCCACCACCAAAGGCAGCACCGAGACCTTCCTGCTTGGGACGCTGCATAAGAACAACGAGAGCAAGCAAAATACAGACGATCACGTGGATCACCAATAAGAGATTGATGGAAATGGTAAGCCAGTCGGCAGCTAGAATCGGTGTCATGGGCGCGGGAATATGGTGAAGTCTTTACACCTTGTAAAGACGCGATTTGTCGGTTTTGCGGTCTTTTTTTACTGTTAAGCGATTCAGCTCACACGTCGAATGATCTCGTTATGCTCATTACAGACAATCTTTTTAGGCAGTATCTGATTCTCTGAGATAGCAAATGCCATGATCGTAATCCGCTCGCCCGCCTTGATCACGTGGGCAGCACCACCATTCATGATGATTTTACCTGTTCCAGGGGCACCGGCCTGAGCATAGGTCTCGAGCCTTCCACCTTTACTCGCAGAGGTAACAAGAACGCGTTCGCCCTCCCACAGCCCAGCCGCCTCCATAAGATCGGAGGGAATTTCAATACTACCTTCGTAGTCCACATCCGCTACAGTGACGCATGCGCGGTGGATTTTTGATTTTAAGAGCACGTGCTGCATGCGCGCAAACAAGCGGTAGACGGGCATTAGGTCAAATTTCAAATTTACAAATTGCAATTATCACTTTTCCCCCTAGCGTCCCGCGCCATGCTCAAAGCAGGAATCGTAGGTCTCCCGAACGTTGGTAAATCAACTCTCTTTAACGCTGTCACCCGTACCCGTAATGCGGAGGCAGCAAACTATCCATTCTGTACTATCGATCCAAACATCGGTGTGGTCACCGTCCCGGATGATCGTCTGGACGTGCTAGCGAAGATGAATAACACCGCAAAGATCATCCCCGCGGCCATTGAATTCGTTGATATTGCAGGCCTCGTTGAGGGTGCCTCAGAAGGAGCAGGGCTTGGCAACAAATTTCTCGCCAACATCCGCGAAACAGACGCCATCGTGCAGGTCGTGCGTTGTTTTGAAAATGATGACATCATTCACGAGCTTGGTAGCGTAGATCCCATCCGCGACATCGAGATCATCAACTCGGAGCTCATCCTTGCCGACCTAGCGGTACTGGAAAAAAGAAAAGAATCTCGCATCAAAAAAGCCCGCTCAGGTGATAAGGAGTCCAAGAAGGAAATCGAGCTCATTGAAAAGCTTCTTCCACACCTCGATGCAGGAAAACCCGCCAGCACATTGGAATTATCCGATGACGAGCTGACTCTACTGCGCGATTTTTTCCTACTCTCCTCAAAGCGTAGTATCTTCGCATGCAATGTCTCGGAAGATGAGCTAGCTGACGCGCAGAAAAATCCCGACAGCCATCCGATGGTAGCCAAAGTCCGCGAATACGCCGGCACCATGCACAACGCAGAGGCCATCGTCATCTCCGCTCATATCGAGGAAGAGCTCATCGAACTTAGCCCTGAAGAAGCCACAGAGTTCCTTGCAGACATGGGTATTTCCGACTCCGGAGTCTCCACACTTATTCGTGGCGTATACCACCTACTTGGGCTCCGCACATACCTTACCAGTGGGGAAAAAGAAACTCGCGCCTGGACAATACGGGCGGGCGACAAGGCACCCGCCGCTGCCGGAGTCATCCACGGTGATTTCGAGCGTGGCTTCATCGCCGCAGAGGTCGTGCACTACACGGATCTCACAGAGCTAGGCTCCAAGTCTGCCGCTCGTGATGCGGGTAAGCTGCGAATCGAGGGTAAAGATTACGAAGTCAAAGATGGCGATGTCGTTGAATTCCGCTTCAATGTCTAATCCTCTCACCGCAGAGCAGCGTTTCCTTCTACATCTATTGGCATGCGGCTTGAAAAGTCGTTACTTGCCCATCAAAAAAACCAAGCCTAGGCCAAAAGTTGCCACGGAAGGCTCGAAGTTTCGTATTTTTATTGAAATCCATCAATAATCACGTCGTCAGGATAGTTAAGTTCAATTTATTTTGAACAAAATATGGGGTTTTCCTAGACGCTAAGTCATCCTGCATATCGGCTTTGACCGCTGAAATCACTTGGATTTTATCCCTTACTTATAGGAAGAACGGGGTTTTTGCTTAAGTTATCCTGATTAAATAGTTTTTTGAAATATAATAAAAACTATACATTAAAACTACATTTAGAGGTTATTTTTTATAAAAAAGATCTTGGCAAGATGATATTTTAGAATAATATGCGTCCAGCTGACCGAGATAAGTAATCCCCCCTGCTTATCAAGGAAAGTTAAAAATCCCACCCCTACAACCCCCCTCCCCCCCTCCACAACCCCCCCCACCCCCCACTC
>JBGCEU010000225.1:0-34106 GCA_045106535.1 Akkermansiaceae bacterium
ATCCCCGATGCCCACGATCCGAGTGTGATGCGTAAGCCGACTATGCTGACCACGGATCTCTCACTGAGGGAAGACCCCGAATACGCAAAAATCTCAAAGCGTTTCCTGGAAAATCCCGACCAATTCGCAGATGCGTTTGCCCGTGCCTGGTTCAAACTGACTCACCGCGATATGGGACCGAAGGCGCTCTACCTTGGGCCTGAAGTGCCAGCGGAAGATCTGATTTGGCAGGATCCTATTCCTGCCTGTGACCACAAACTCATCGATGATGCTGACGTGTCTGCGCTCAAGGAAAAGATTCTAGGCAGCGGTCTCAGCGTGCAGCAGCTAGTTCTCGCTGCGTGGGCATCCGCCTCGACTTTCCGTGGTTCCGATAAACGTGGTGGCGCCAATGGTGCCCGGGTGCGCCTAGCACCACAGAAAGACTGGGAAGCCAACAATCCCGCTCAGCTTGCGCATGTGCTCGAAGTTCTGGAAAGCGTTCAAAGTGAATTTAACGATGCTCAATCGGATGGTAAAAAAGTATCGCTCGCTGACCTTATCGTGCTTGGGGGTTGCGCTGCCGTTGAGAAGGCCGCAGCCGATGCTGGAAAGGCCATTAGCGTGCCATTTACACCGGGTCGTATGGACGCCACGGAGGAGCAGACTGATGCCGAATCCTTTGAGCCGATGGAACCTGCTGCGGACGGATTCCGCAATTACCTCGGTGGGGCCTATAGTATTCCTGCCGAGGCTCTGCTGATCGACAAGGCACAGCTTCTAACACTTACGACCCCCGAGATGACCGTGCTGGTGGGTGGCTTACGTGCACTGGGTGCTAACTTCGACGGATCCGACTACGGGGTGTTGACTGATAATCCGGGTCAGCTGACGAATGACTACTTTGTGAATCTACTCGACATGGCGGTCGAGTGGAAGTCGGCATCGCCCTGCGGAAATGCTTTCTCGGGAGTCGATCGCAAGAGCGGCGAACCGAAGTGGACGGCAACGCGCGTTGACCTAGCCTTTGGTTCCAACTCGATCCTGCGCTCTGTTGCTGAGGTTTACGCCTGCAGTGACAGCCAAGAGAAGTTTGTTAACGACTTTGTCGCCGCATGGACCAAGGTGATGGAGCTGGATCGTTTTGATATTAAGTAGCACCTGAGATAACTAGTTTGATTAAGCGTGCTTCGTGAAAACGGAGCGCGCTTTTTTGTCTAACGTGTTAAGTGGTATCACTTGTTGCCAAGCAGTTTGAGCATGTTGTCGGCGAGGCTCTTACCAACCATGAAGTAGCTGTAGCCGCTGTGGTGCCAGTGGTGTCCCATGCTGCTGGGCGATTCTAGGACTGGCTTCCAGAAGGGGCGCGTGTCCGTGGAGAGCACGTTTTTAGGTTTTTCGATGCCGACCCATAGTTGGGCTTTTTCGACTGCGCTGTAGCCCGTGTAGGGAGCTTGTTCGACTTTGCCGCCCGTGCCCATTCCGGTGCTGGCGATGACGAATGGCAGGTTAGGATTGCCGAACTCCGCACGCACGTCGGCAATGAGATCGGGTAGGTTGTCCTTATACTCGGGAGCTTGTGTTTTCGTCACCTTGTCGTTGAAACCTTGGTGCCAAGCGAAGCCGACAATTTGGTAGCCTCTGCCTTTCCACTTAGGGAATTCCTTGCCGAGGTTATCGAGGACTTCGTGCGAGTATTCTAACATGGCTTTGTATGAAGCGCCGACCTCACCGCCACGCTTTTTGACGGCTGTGGGTGGTCGGAAATTCGATGCCAACGCGTGCCCCCCCCAAGCGGTCTTGATAATGAGCACGTCATCGTTTTTATAGTGGTCGCCTATGATTTGGCCGAAGGCAAATTCGGGGCCGAACCACTTGGCGTTACCACCTTGGAATGGAGGGCCGAGGTCGCCTTTGCTGATCTTACCACCTAGTTTTCCGGAATGTCCGTGGCGCCACCACACCTTAACGTCTTTGCGATTTTTCCAGGCGCTTGTCTCGGGCTTACTTGGGTCAACTAGTAGTGATGTGAAATCATATTCGGGATACTTGGCATTGTTGATAGCCATCTCGCGTAGGCAACCAGTGCCACCTTTGATTTCCTTGGGATGCTCTTTGCTTCCTTTTATCCACTTGGGGTTGCCTCCCATCTCGGTCTTGCCGTAGCCGACCATGTTAGATTGGCCGGCGAGGATAAAGACTTTGATTCCCTTGGGATCATTGTCCCATTTTTTTGTCTGTGCGTTTGCGCTATATGCGGTAGCGAGAACTAGACAAATTAGGGTGGTGATAAATCGGTGGGTCATAAGATTGTGATGGCTGAGGGGTGAAACTCTTTAAGCCTAAAGTTCGACCATCTCGCCGGTGCGGAAAGACTTGTCTGCAGCGGCAACAATTTTCATTGAGTTGATGGCGTCATCCATGTGGTCTGTTAGGTCAGAGTCATTTTGAATGGCTTCGAGGAAAAAGACCTGTTCGCGGTGGCAGAGCTCATCGTGGTCGGGCTCATCGCCAGTTTCGGTCCACTCGTCTTTTTTGACGAACTGGTTGTTCTCATCAAGTTCTGAGAAGTGGCGGCGTAGGGTGTTGGTCTTGGTGTGTGCATCGACGTCATCAGATGCCCCTGCTCCGGCGGCTTCTTTGGCTTCAATGGTGACGCAGCCTTTGGGGCCAACGACATCTTTGACGAAGAATGCCATTTCGGACATCATAGGTCCCCAGCCAGCTTCATACCAGCCGACTGAGCCGTCCTCGAAGGTGACTTGCAGGTGGCCGTAGTTGATTTTTCCTTCAGGGATTTCATCGGTTAGGCGGGCGCCGAGTCCTGCCACTCGCACAGGCTTGGAGCGTGTCATCTGGCACATGACATCGACGTAGTGGACACCGCAGTCGACGATGGGGGAGATCGATGACATGAGGTTTTTGTGAGTTTCCCAGTTATCGCCGGACGACTGCTGGTTCAGGTTCATACGCATGACGAGTGGCTTGCCGAGATCGTGCGACATCTCAATAAATTTCTGCCAGCTCGGGTGGTGGCGGAGGATGTAGCCGATGACTAACTTGCGACCGTGCTTCTTCGCAGCTTCGACAATTTTTTCTGCCTCCTCAACTGTTTCTGCGAGAGGTTTTTCAATAAACACATCACATCCTGCCTCGATTGCGGCGATGGCGTAAGGGGCGTGGGTGTCTGGGTAGGTGGAGATGGAAACGGCGTCGGGTTTGGTCTCCTCAAGTGCCTTGTAGTAGTCATCGAAGAGGGCGTATCCGCCACCCAGTTCGTCATTAAGTTTCTCGCGAGATCCGGCCGAGCGTGTGCAGATACCGGCGATCTCGAACTCAGGGATATTGTGGTAGGCGAGGGCGTGTGAGCGGCCCATGTGGCCGGCTCCGGCGCAGAGTATACGTGTCATGGTGATTAAGTAATTAGGTGATTATGTGAAAACTGCCCCGAGAACCTCGGGGCAGCTGTTGGTAAATGCTATATGGTAAATCTCAAATGTTAAATTAGATCTTCCAAGGTCCGCGCATCGGCTGGTTGATTAGCTTGTTAGCCTCTGCATCATCAATGAATTGGAGTTTGTCAGAATCAAACTTCAGAGGTTTGCCGAGGCGGAGTGCTGCCTTGGCGATGTTAATGATGGTGCTGGAGCGGAAACCATTCTGCTCATTCAGGGCGAATTTCTTGCGCTCGCGAACGGCTTGATGGAAGTCGGTGATCATTGGTGGTGGTCCGGGAAGTTCCTTCAGCTTCTCATTGAGGTTAGGCACGTCCTTGGTTCGGAAGTGTCGGTAAATGCTGCCTTTTGGTCCGGTAATGATCGGTTCCTCTGGCTTGTTTTCTGCATTGAGGATGATCTTTGTGCCATCGGCATAAACTAGCTCGATACGGCGCCACGGGAGTACGGCATCGTGGTGCTGTTTTTGGGTATCGACCTCGACGCTAACAGGGCTTTCGTTGTCTTTGCCGAGAACGAACTGGCAAGGGTCGAGGTAGTGCTGACCCATGTCGCCGAGCCCGCCGCCATCGTAGTCCCAGTAACCGCGGAACGAACCGTGGACACGGTGAGCGTTGTAGGGCTTCATCGGTGCTGGCCCAAGCCAGGCGTTATAGTCGAGGTGCTTGGGGATCTCTTGTTCTTTGAGGTCAGTTTTTCCTGACCACATATCGAGTTTCCAGTTACCGACAAATGCCGTGCCCAGATTGAAAGTGTATGGGCCATCACCTAACAACTTGTGGTGAACCACTTTCCAGGCTTCGGAGGCTGGGCGGCTGAGACCGTAGTAGCGGGATTTAAAACGGAACCAGGTGTTGATACGGAAAATTTTCTCATGCTCGGTGACGGCTTTTACCATCGCCTGTCCCTCACCAATGGTGCGTGACATGGGCTTTTCGCACCATACATCCTTACCTGCTTTGATTGCCTCGATTGCCTGAATGGCGTGCCAGTGTGGTGGGGTGGCGACGTGTACAATATCAATATCTTTGCGAGCGATGAGTTCGCGGAAATCAGCGTAGCCATCGACGTCACCAGCACCTCGCTTCTTGGCTTCGGCTTGGCGGGCGCTAAGGTGTTTACTATCGACATCACAAAGTGCCAACAGCTTGCCGGGCATTCCGAGGTGTGAACGTGAAATACCGCCACAGCCGATGATGCCCTTGGTGAGCTGGTTGCTGGGAGCTTTGGGGCCACCTAATGCAATGTGGCTGGGGAGAATCTGGACGGTTGCCATCGCCGCAAGCCCTTTCAGGGCATTACGACGTGTGTGAAGTATCGGTTGGTTATCGCTCATAATGTTGGATACGTATTTGTGATTGGAAATGTTTCGGCGACTTAGACGGCACTCTCGCTATCCGGTGAGGCTGCTTCGGCAACATCTTCAGCATCAATGTCACGGTCGACTTTATCCCAGAAGAAGAGGGCGAAGATAACAAAAATGACAGCAGCCATACCAGCTGGGAAAAGCCAGTAGTGTTTCCAGTCGGTCATTGCTGTAGTAACTAGTTCGGGATCGACTCCTTCTGGATATCCTTGGCCAAACATGCCAAGCAAGCTGTCCCAAAAACTTGTGTCCGCCTTTTCGGTCGACTCCTTGATGTTCTCCATGAGCGGGCCGTGACCTGTAGGTGCGGCTCCGTATTCACCATATGTGTTAGGTAGTGGCTTCTCAGTGAAAGGCCAGTTTTGGCCGAACGCCATACGGAATCCAAAAAACATGCCGACACCCTGAGTCAGAAAAACGAGCAGTGACTGGGCTTGTCCACGGATTTCGGCGGGAGCTTTTTTATCTGTGTAGATAAAGCCCGTGACAAAGAAAAAATCATAGCAAATCCCGTGAAGCGCGACCCCCATGAGGATCATCCAAGTCACTTGTTCGGGTGCGCCGAAGGCAAACAGAGCGTAGCGCGCTACCCAGCATGCCATGCCAATGAGGAGCATCATTTTAACACCTAGCTTACGGAAAAAGAAAGGGATCATGAGCATGAAAATGATCTCTGACATCTGGCCAAGTGTCATGGTAGATCCAGCCTCTTTGAAACCAGTAGCGCCAAGGTATGGTGCTGTTTGTCCGTAATAGTAGGCGAGAGGGATGCAAATCAGTGTTGAGCAGACTGCGAAAACGAGGAATGGCGGGCTTTTTAGTAATTTGAAGGCGTCTAGCATCAGTAGCGAACCAATGTCGATTGGCTTACCTTTAGCAGGAGGTGGAGTGCTCGGTAGGGTGAAGCTGTAGAGGCCGAGTGCGATGCTTGAAATAGCGCCCAACCAGAAAATATTCAGTGATGCGGACCACCCAGCTGCGCCGAGTGCGAGTCCGGCGACGATCCAGCCGATGGTTCCCCAGACGCGCGCCTTGGGGAATTGCTCCTGAGCTAGGTGGGTAAATGTGATGGTATTTCCCAGGCCAAGAGTAGGCATGTAGCAAAGCATGTAGGCGATCATTAGCTTAACAATTAAATCTCCTTTTTCCGCACCTTGGGGTGCAAGCATCGCGATAGCGATCATGATGCCGCCACCGATCAGCATGAGCACAGCCATGACTTTTTCAGAAGGAAACAACCGATCGGCAATTAGCCCAAGGAAAAGAGGGGCGAGAATTGCAGCAAGAGGCGCGCTTTCGTAAGCACCGCCGATGAAGTCCCCAAGGCCATTATTTCCCATGGCAAGGCCAAGCGTGGCGAACCATGCGCCCCAGGCAAAGAACTGGAGAAACATCATGATCGAGAGACGCATTAGGTTGTTGTTAGGTTTCGTGTTCATATGTGGTGTGCGGTTAAGGTATGTTGGAAGTCGCTATTTCAGACGAATTTGCGTGCGTTACAAGGACGGGATTGGATTAAATGCATGTCGTGAGGTTGCCAATGGATCCAGGTGATGTTCTCGGCGATGGTTGCTGGGAAACAGTGAAGCGTGTCTTTGCGATGATGTCTACTCTGTGGGTGGGTTGTATTTCTGCGCTGATTGCTCTCTACATGGCGGAGGTTGTGGGTGCTATTTGGGCGGGTGCGTGGAGTGATGTGGGTGATATTATTCTCGATATGGGTAGTTCGGTTCTCTTAGCGATGGTCTGGGCACCTCTGTACTATCTGTTTTCATTCTGGGGCTTAATCATGATCCCGCTACTGATTTATGTCATGTTCATGATGTTTCGTGCAGACATGGAAGTGACCAAGGTTTGGTTTGTCATCGTCTTAATTGCAGGTGTGATTGCGATGAACGGGATGATCGAGGTGCCGGCGAACTATGCTCTCGCTGCGGTCGCCTGGGTGGTGTTTCTTTTTGTGATGATTTCGCTGGCAGCGGGTTGCTGGTTCCTGCGCGGTTGGGAAAGGAACTCGCAGGCGCAGCATTTGCAGGAAGTCAGCGCGGAGAACGAGCTCAGGAGGATCGAGATCGAACAAGCCTACGGCACGAAGTCCTTTGGTCAAAACAACCAGACAGATTACAGGGAAGATTGAAAGAAGCTATTGCGACAGGTGGTTTCCATGCGAATAGACTGGCAGATTGCCATTTTACCATCCATTAAGCATCGGCTCTACCCCGTGTGCTTATTAAGCACGGCATGACTCTCAACGTACCTTGCGTGGTGGCTTAGCCTGATACTGACCCCATTTCCTATGTCATAGAGCCCGTAAAAAAAACCCCGGCCTGAAAAGCAGGCCGAGGTTTTTCTCAAGCAATTGCATACAAAAGGTTATCGTCTGCGTCGGCGAAGCAGCAGCATCAGGCCAGAGAGGGCACCTAGGGCAATGGAATTTGGCTCCGGAATCGGTGTGACAAGTTCAACGGAGATGTTGTCCACACCGATGAATTCGTCGTTCGCGTTGTTAACAGTCGAATTCTTTCTGTAATCGAGGAAAAGATTTCTACCAGCGCCAGGATCGGTCGTGAAACTTGCACCCGAAACAGCAGTCTGGCTCCAAACGCCATCGGATGTAAATCCTTGTAGAACGATTGAATCCACTCTGGATCCTGTCCGCTGATTGTCGCTGGTATAGTATAGTGTAAGCTGACCGAAGTCAGAAGCAAACTCGATGTTATTTGTTGCAGCGAAAGTGTAGAATGAAATATTATACTGCTCATCAGTCGCAGATGTAGTGTAACCTAGATCTAAACTCATCCTGCGGCGGTGATCCATCTGACGCAGGTATTGATTCGAGGCTCCTGCGGGACGCCCTGCTGCTGCAGTGCTACTGTATCCCAGATTCCGGCTACCGCTGTTGACCCAGCCTCCGCTGAAGGTTCCTCCGCCACCTAAATTGTCACCGACATCGCCATCGAAGTCACCCGCAAGGCTGAGTTCGTCGAGAATGGTTATTGCCGCATGAGTCTGCGGCAGCATGGCGGATAACATGAGTGTAGTCGGAATGATTTTTAGTAAGTAATGTTTGTTCATGATGTTATTGTTTTGCTTGGTTGCGCATCTACAATAGGACGATCCGTTTGTGCGTCAGTAAAATGTTTTTTCCTAACCCTTCCCCTAAGGGTTATACTTGGGTGATGTCATTGCCCAGGCTTGTGTGGCTAATCATGATGCATATAGAGTCCAATTCACTGATTCATCAATATTACGAGCTGGAATGGGAAAATTGATTTGACCTAGCATAACCTTAAGGGGTATGGTTGGAATATGAAACCCGTCCGGATTATGAGTGCCTTTGAGCAGGTGGCCGAGCACTTGCTCTCGGAAATTGCTGCGAGACGTCTCCAGGGCGAGATGCCCGGCATCCACCAACTGGCAGCCGAGTTGTCCGTGAATCACAAGACGGTCAAAGCAGCTCTTGAACTGCTCCAAGAGGAGGGCGTAATCGCTTCGCAGGGCTCGGGCAAGCCGCGACGCATTCTAAGTCAGGGAATACGGAAAGCTCTGTCACTCAGCATCGCCGTTTTGCTTTACGAACCTGATGACCGTGAACTGGATCACATACTCAAAATTTTCCAGCACCTCAATGAAGCGGGTCACAAGCCCTTTGACGTTGGCAAGACTCTGGTTGAACTCAAAATGAATGTCCAATCCGTGGCTCGGTTGGTGGAGCGTACTGATGCGGACGCATGGATTGTTGTTGCCGGATCATTACCCGTCCTTGTATGGTTTTCCGAGCACGGGATACCATCGTTTGGCCTGTATGGACGAGTCGCTTCAGTGCCCATCGCCAGCGCGATACCGTACACGATTCCTGCTTTGCAAAAAGCCATCCAACACCTGATCGGATTGGGGCATCAAAGGATTGTGATGATCGCACGTGAAGACCGCCGCAAACCTGAGCCGGGATTTAGTGAACAGATGTTCCTCAATGAGCTTGAAGCCCACAACATCCCTGCGGGAAGCTACAACCTGCCCGAATGGGATGAATCCAGGGAGGGACTTACAAGTTTGCTGGATTCATTGTTCCTTCATACCCCACCTACAGCAATGTTGATCCAGACCCCAGAATTGGCCACGGCAGTATTGATGTACTGCGCCCACTGTGGCATCCGGGTGCCCCAACAGCTATCGATCGTCTGTATGGACCCATGCAGAACCTATTCATGGTGTTCACCCGCCGTTTCACACATTGGATTTGATACCCGGCCGCTGATGCGCAGGGTGTCGTCGTGGGCCAACAATATTGCACAAGGAAAGCCTGACAAGAGAATGGTAACCACCGAGTCCACTTTCATCGAAGGGGAAACCATGGCAGCGCCTGCAATGTAGGTAGGATGCCCCATGATTCATCAATGTGTATTAGCAGCCCTTGTCCTCATCGGCATAATTGGTGGAGATCTATTTCTGAACGATCAACAACCAATTATAGAACGGATTCACTATATGACATTGGAAGAAACAAAAAACCCGACAGGGCTTGTTCCTGCCGGATTTTTGAAAAGTGTTGGATCGTATCAACCTAGCGGCTTTCCATTGGAGGAACGGGCATGGTTTCTGCCGGGCCGACGTACTTCGTGAGCGGACGGTAGAGCCGGTTATCACGCAGCTGCTCGAGGATCTGGGCAGCCCAGCCAGCAGAGCGGGCGATGGCGAAGATCGGGGTGAAGAGGTCTGTGGGAATACCGAGTGAGTAATAGACTGTGGCGGAGTAGAAATCGACGTTAGCATTCAGCCCCTTACGCTCGCGCATGAGTTCTGCAATGCGGTTGGACATGTTGATCCACTTCGGCTCGCCTAGCTCTTCAGTGAGCTGCATCGCCATTCTCTTGAGGTGCGGCGCGCGGGGGTCGAGCACCTTGTAGACCCGGTGGCCGATGCCCATGATCTTCTTTTTGTTAGCAAGGCAGTCCTCGACGTAGGCATCAACTTTGTCCTCGCTGCCGATTTTTTCCAGCATGTGGATCACTCCCTCGTTAGCACCACCGTGAAGAGGTCCCTTGAGCGTGCCGATGGCAGAAGTCATGCCGGAGTAGATGTCACTGAGAGTGGCAACGGTGACACGGGCAGAGAAAGTGGAGGCATTCATGCCGTGGTCGGCGTGAATGGTATAGGCGATGTCGAGTGTCTTGATAGCAGCCTCGGTAGGCTCCTCGCCATTGATCAAGTAGAGGAAATGAGCGGCTCCTGAGAGGTCAGTGCGAACGGGTGGAAGATCCAGTCCGTTACGGGCGCGGTGGTAGTATGCCACAATCACTGGGATACGTGCCATGATTGAGATGGCGGACTCGTGCAGTGCTTCGTGGTCAGGTTCACCGATTTTGGCACTCTTGTCGTAGAGGCCGAGCATGGAGACACCGGTTCGGAGCACGTCCATTGGGCTGGCGTCGTGTGGCGCAGACTTGAGAAAGTCGATGACCTGTGGCGGCAGCTCGCGGCTGTGGCGAAGCTTCTGCTGGAAATTATGAAGCTCGTGAGCGTTCGGCAGGCGACCGTTAAGCAATAGGTAGCTGACTTCACCGAAAGAGCAGTTTTCCACGAGATCATCTATGCTGTATCCAAGGTAGGAGAGGTTACCTTCCAGGCCCTCGACATCACTGAGGGCGGATTCGTTTGCGATGACTCCTTCGAGTCCTTTGGCATAGTCAGTCATAATTTTATCTGTGAAATGTTACTGTGTTGAATAAATCTGCGGAAAACGGTGCTAATTTGGCATAAGCCTAAAATCGGCACACGTGTGCGGGGAAATAAGCGGCAAATACCGAGACATGCAAGAAGTAATCTATTCCGATTGTTGACATACCCCGTGCAGAAATTGCCCGATTCCAGAGTTGGTATTTTGTTTGCCGTCATTACATTAGCCGACATGGATGTAATTCTTGCGATTGAAACTTCTGTCCCTGAGGCCAGCGTGGCTCTCTGGATGGATGGGGATATTATCTCTCAGCAGGAATTTGCCAGTGATAGGAATCACAATTCCATGGTGTTCGATGCCTTGGAAGCAGCTCTCTCGAAGCTGAATGGGGTGAAAATCAACCTAGTGATTGTGGGAACCGGACCCGGAAGCTACAGCGGCACGAGGATAGGTATTTCAGCAGGTCAGGGGATTGCGATTGCCCACGGCTGCCCTGCCGTTGGCTTGGGGTCATTTGCTGCAACTCAGATTGCGCGAAACAGTAAACCAGCTATCGCGGTGGGTGACGCGCGGCGTGGTGTTTATTTTAGCTCACGGATTGCGCAGAATGGTGAAGCGATGGCTGTTGATTTACATGAGGGAGGCGAGTTTGTAAGTGTTATCGAGGATTTGAAAAACGAGACACTGTTTACATTCGATCCGACGGAATCACTCGGTTTGAGCGATGAGCTTGCCGCCAAGATAGTGCGCACTCGGCCTGAGGCACACTATCACATCGACGTCTGGCAGGCGTTGGATGCGGCACGGCAGGAGGAACTGATTTCCACACCGCTTTCTCCCACATACTTGCGTGCGCCCTTCACATCCAAGGCAAAGTCAGGTCATCCACTGATTCGGAGGTAGGTTTTGAATAAATCAAGATGGGGACGCGTCCCACTGGCAGCAACGCTTATCTTCTCTATGTCTGCTTATGCTTTTTTACCAATGTCAGTGTTTAGTGCACTGCTTGTGTCCTGCGCTACTTCAAATTATGAGGCAACAGGTGTGAGCGATATCTGGCTGGATACACCGGTCAGGAAATCAGATGCTCCCAAGCGTCCACAAAGCACACTTACCGATCTGAAGATTAGTCTGCCCAGTGTCGCGCATGTTAGTTCGCTCAAAAAGCAACCATGGCCATCTCGGGTATCAACAAGAGACTCCGAGATCGAGATAGCTCAGGCTGATGCTCCACGGCAGCTAGAAGATATCGAACGTTCCCTCAATGGAGTCGCAGCCTCCCGATATTACAGCGACCGCCAGCATTCTTATCCGATAAATAGCCCAAGACCACCTTACGAACGAAAAGTGGAGAAAGTGGGGCCATCTATAGTGCCTCGGCCACCGGTTTCGCTCTCGACACGATCTTACACAGGTGGTTCACGCATACTGCCGCGTAGGGGAGTGAGTATTGTCCCAACTCCGCCACAAAAGAGCCGGGATAAAAGTTTTCAGTGCCAAAAGAGCCGATAAGATGCTGTCAGACTGGCGTTTTCCGGAGCTTTTTGCCCTGAAAACAGTTGTGATTCCCCTTGACTGGAAAGCTGTTAGATAGTGTTATAGGCTCCGTCAAACGCACATCACCCTCATAATACCACTAGGCATGTTCAAAGGAAAATATACCCGTGTCCCCGAGCGCATTTTAATGCTCGCAGGAGTTCTCTTAATGATAGCATCTGTTAGCACTGCGGCTGCGCAGAATTTCGAAGGGCGGACGATTTCGTCTGTTACTATCCGCCATAAAGTAGTCAAGACCGTTGATGACGCCAAGTTGCGAGGATTTATGGGAGTGCGTGCAGGCCAAAAATACAGCGCCTCACGTCTTGATGATGATGTCCGCAGTCTTTACGAGAGTGGTTTAGTGGATGACGTTCGTTGGCTTGCTGAGAGCGCAGGATCCAGGGTTAGATTGATTTGCGAGGTTAAAACGCGCGCCAAGGTCGTAGCTGTAGGCTTCTTGGGTAATACAAAATTTTCAGATCGTAAGCTAGCTTCGGTGACGAAACTAAAAGCAGGGGGTGTTATGAGTGATGCCGCGATTCTCACTGCTCGCCGTAATATACAGGATCACTATCGCGGATTTGGCTATGCAGACGTAGGAGTTAGTCACCGAATCCAGCCTACGAATGTGGCAGGCTCAGCTGAACTTGTTTTTCTTGTTGAAGAAGGCGCCAAAGCCGAAGTTCGCAAGATTCGCTTTATCGGTAACAATGCCTATGACGATAAGCTTCTTGAAAAGGAAATGAAGACAAAGGAAAAAGGCGTTTTCTCCTTCCTCACCAAGTCCGGTCGCATCGATCCACAAAAACTAGAGGAAGATCTTGATAGTGTCCTGGATTATTATCGTGACCGTGGTTACCTCCGTGTTTCTGCAACATTACAGCGTGTTCCCGCACAAGACGGACGTGTAGATCTTGTCATCACCATCCGTGAGGGCTCCAAATTTACTGTCGCCTCAGTCGGTTTCGGAAAGATGACCGTCTTTAATGCCGCGGACCTAGCACCATCATTAACTCTCAATGCAGGGGACGGCTACTCTGTTTCCAAGATGCGTGATGACGTGACCATGATTCGTAACTACTACGGCTCTCGCGGATATGCTGATGCTGCTATCAGCCCTGACATTCGTAATGTCGGTCCCACATCGGTTTCCATCACTTATCGAGTCCTAGAGGGTCGCCGATCTCTTGTAGGCCGTGTAACGATCGAGGGCAACGACAAGACTCAGGATCGGGTCATCCGGCGCGAGCTTGTTCTTAAGCCCGGGCAAAATATGAACTCTGTGGAGCTGGATACCACGCGTAAGAGATTGAAGAACATGAACTACTTCAATGATGTTCAGGTCAGTGCATCTCCGAGTGCGCAAGCAGGTTATCGCGACATTAATATCCTCGTGAATGAGAAAAAGACTGGATCAATTAGCTTTGGTCTTGGGTTTAGTTCCGTCGATAGCATTGTCGGATATGTTAATCTCGAGCAAACCAACTTCGATATCACCAACTGGGGTCGATTCACAGGTGCTGGCCAGCGTTTCAGCACCCGCGTCCAGCTTGGTAGTCAGCGCACCGACTTCCGCTTGTCTTGGATCGAGCCGTGGTTCATGGGTCGCCGTCTGGCACTTGGGACTGAGTTTTTCTATCGTGATGCGCTGTTCTTCAGCCCCGAATATGAGCAGAGCCAGTTTGGAACAGCCATCTCGCTGCGTAAGGCCGTTGGAAAACGATCCTACATCCGTGGCGAGTATCGTATTGAGCAAATCACCATTGATGTTGAGTCCGACACACTCGCCCTCGTAGCTCCTATTTCCATGTTTAATCGTGAAGATGGTGACTACGTTCGTAGTGCTCTCAGCTTGAACTATGTGTATGACAGCCGTGACAGCAACCAGCTGCCGCGTAAGGGTCACAAGCTCGACTTTGGAGTCACCTACGCCGGTGGAGCTATCGGTGGAGATGTGGATGTATTCATTGTCCGTGGTTCTGGTTCCAAGCATTGGTCACTCTGGGGTGATAGCATTCTAAATGTAAAAGGTGCCTTCACCGTTGCAGACACGCACGGCGGTAGTGATTTTGTTCCAGTATTTGACCGACAGTTCCTTGGTGGCCCGCATTCGCTGCGTGGATTTGAAAACCGTGACGTCGGTCCACGTGATGCCGCTACAGGTGAAGTTCTTGGTGGCAATACCTCCGCGTTCGCCACTGTTGAGTATACATTCCCGCTAATCGAGCGTGTTCGTGGTGCTGTTTTTTATGACGTAGGAATGGTCAATGCGGACTCCTGGGACTTCGGCTCTGACTTCTACCACGATGCTGGTTTTGGTCTTCGCCTGAACTTACCGTTTGGTCCACTAGCCATCGACTACGCTATACCTCTCGGTACACCATCGGGTGACAAAGCAGCCGATAAAGGAGGTCAGTTCCAGTTCTACTTGGACTACCAGTTCTAAACCCGATCTCACCAGACTAATTTTAAAGCCCGCACGTAATTCTGCGGGCTTTTTGTTGGGTGTGAAAATCAAATATAGATGAAATGAATAAGAAAAACTACCTGTTCTATCGATAGTTTGTAGTTCTGAATTTCTAACCCATGAACTCCTTGATCGGGCCTTTCTGATTGAGGTGCGATAGCCCGGTGTCGGGATCTCCGTAGTGCTCGATGTCATTGCCATAGGCGTTGAGGATGCTGGTGTACCAGTTCCCCAGGGTTTTGTGGCCTTCTTTTCCGTAGTAGGGTAGGCGGATGTATTTGCCGGCGATGTTGAGCTTGGAATTCTTCCCGGATAGGACGATGAATGGAAACTCGGTTCCTTTACTGTGGTGAGTCTCACCGCCGTCGGGGTAGTAGAAGATCATGGTGTTATCGAACATCGTTCCGGTGCCCTCTGGCACACTTTTTAAACGCTTCACAATGCTATCAACGACATCCATGTGGTGGCGGCGCACTTTTTCTCGGACTGTCACAGCATCGAATGCTCCCACGGATTTTCCGTGTCCCACGTCGTGTAGGTTGATAGTTTCCTTCTCGATGTCAGTGACGCCCGTGTAAGGCGTGCCGAGCTCATCGATGGTGAAGGTGGCAACGTTGGTCATACCTGAGATAAGCGTCGATAGAAGCACTTCGGTGTGGCCGACTTGGCGGTCAATGGTGCTGAGGTCATCGGCAAAATATTTGTCATCGAGCTGCGGCACATGCTTGCGGATGACGTCTCCCATGGCATCGATCTTTTTGTTGCGTTCGCGCACGGCTTCAATTGAGTCGGCATAGTTTTTTACCTTTGCCTTTTCGATTCCCTTGAGAGCTTCTGATAGACTTGCCTGATTTCCAGCGGCGAATTCAAGCACACGTCTTTCAAGTTCATATTGAACTTGGGCGTCTTTTGAATTGGCGACTGATTTGAAGAGCTTTTTGATGGCAATCTTGGGTGAGCCAAACGCGTAGTTAGGCTGTTGTGGGCCTCGGGCAGAGAATCCTTTTTCAATGCCGTTGATGTTGCCCCGTGAGTTACCTCCGCCACTTGGGAAACATGCCAGCTCGATGTGCTGGAGGGGTGAGGGGAACAGATTGGCCAATTCAAAATCCACGGTAGCCCATTTGATGGAGCTAAGGCGTTGGTTCGCTTTATAGACACCAAGTGATGACTGGAACGAGTGATGGCCAACAGTACACATCTTGCCGGAAAGCCCCTGCAGGATAGTCATGTTGTCTTTGTGCTCGTTGAGTGCTCCCATCCAGTCTTGGAGATCATGATCCTTGAGAGAGGCCTCATATGGAGCCCTTGCCTTTTCTTTTGCCATCAGATCCTTGTCGAAGGTCTTTGGCACCATGGCGTGAGGAAAGAGTCCATTCCCTTTGTGGATGAAGATGAAGCGCATCGGGTGCTTTTGTCCCACGGTGGCTTTGGCCCACAGCGGATTCGATGATAGTCCGAGCGCTCCGGCGCTTAGCAGGGAGCGTCTTAAAAAATCTCTTCTGTTGATCATAGTGTTAGTGTCGGGTGATTGGTTTACGGTAAATGAATGAATCTGATGTGAGAAGGGAAATAACGACCGCTTTGAAACTGCCATTGTTTGCAAGATAAGCCTTTTCGGCGTCACGTAAAGTTTGGGAATCTGAAAGCATTTCATTCCTTCCCATATAAAAGCGGAAGGCGTGGCGGATGATCGACTGGCGAGCACGATTTGAATCGGCGAGGCGATCGATCAGCTCCAGAGCATCTTTGACATCACCATCAATCTTTGGCTCACCTGTTCCGCTGATTGAGCCAGTGGCGTCGACGGGTTTAGTTTTGTAGGTGTGGGCGCCGTTATGCTCGGTGGGTTTGGCGACGACATTATCCGGGTGCTCTAGGCTCTCTTGCGTGCGGAAGCGACCGAAGTCATCAAAAATTTCAAACGGCAGACCCAGGGGGTTCATCTGGTCGTGGCATTTCCAGCATTCTTGTTTTTTGGTGACCCGATCAAGGCGAGTCCGCAAGGTGTGATGGTGGTCTTCTGGGATTTGGGCGTCCACAGTGATCGGCACATCGGGCACACGTCCGGCGAGGAGTTTTTCCCGAATCCATTTGCCGCGCCGTACGGGATCGGTTTCTGTATTCTGCGAATGGGCAATTAGCCAAGCGGGGTGGCTTAAGATACCTTTCCGGTTCTTGATTTTGAATGGCTGCTCGAGTGGGTAACTCCAAAATTCTTTGTTATCGAAGCCTTTGAAGTTTTTGTGGCCGGCTTTTGCGTAACGACCAATGCTTGGTGTCTGTGGCAGGCTGTAAAATGGTGCGTGGTGGGAGTTGTAACCGTGTGCCCAGGGGACTTTGGTGAATGGGGTGCGGCCACGACCGAATGATTCCTCGAAAAAATACATGTGGGAGAGAAATTCTTTGATCGGGCGCTTGGCGTGTAGTCGGATTGTTTTCTGCGATTGGATGTATTTGAGATTATCGGCATATACCTTCTCTGGGTTCGATTTCCAGTCGGTGTTTTTAAATTTATCGTAGAACTTTCGCCACGTCTCGATCTGTTTGCGTCCAGCTTCTTGATCCAAGTGACGGTAGACAAAAAACTGATCGGTCGTGAGTAGGTTCTCGAAGACATCACGGTCTTGCTCGACATGATGAGCCACGACGAGATCAGCTTCGCTCACGAGGCGTCCGGGTGTTTGGGTGTCTCCTCGGTCGGGGTTTCGATAAAAGCCGCCGCTTCGTGGGGAATCCTTGAAGACACGCAGGGCGTTGGTGTAGCCAAAGAAATCGCGGAAGAAATGAATCAAGCGCGGGTGGGAAACAACCAGAGAGCGGGTTTGTTTTCCTTCAATGGCCGGATCGATTTTAGCTCGGTAATGGTTAGAATCAGCGAGTAAGCGGCTGACCTCGCGCTGGTAATCCTCCTTGTGGTTGAGTCGCCCTTCTGCAGCGGCTTTGACAAGCTGTGCGTCTGGATTGCGGTCGCCAAGGGCATAGGCTATGGCATAGCTTGCCTCACGTGGCGAAAGTTTGCGCCTGCCATGTTGGTCTAGGCTGCCTTCGCCGAACTCAAGGCGATAGAGGAATTCAGATTCCAGAATCACAGAGACGAGCATCTGGCGCAGTCCCTCGGTATTTCCTCCCAGCTTAATCGAGGATTCGGTGAGGCTAAGATATTCCCGCAGTTCGGAATCGCTGGGTTGGCGGCGTAGGACATTGAAAAACTGGGTCTCAATGGCTTCGGTCAGTTCTTGTTTGGTCGGTTTACCTTTTTTAAGAATGATGTCTTCAAATGCTTTGAGGGTAGTTCTTGGTGCCCAGCGGTCTTTTTTATTGGGAAAGTAGTCGGCCTTCAGTTCACCGTTTTTGACTCGCGCGGCTCGGATTTGTTTGTAGGAAATCCACTCGGCATTGGAGAGCATGATCAGCAGGTGCCCACCATCCAGAGCCGTGGTATCGTAGTCACGAACACCCGATCTCTCGGGCAGCACAAAGGGATTGGTGACGCCAAACATCGGTGCCCCTCGCGAGCGGCCCTCAAGCTGGAAGATGTCTTTTACCCGCTCATTGAAGATCGCAGGTCTCACTAACCAGCGCCTTGCGGGAGTGAAGGGCTTGGCTTTGATTTCTCCGCTGAAAAGTTTTGCGTGCGAAATGAAGTTCCCGTAATCGGGGTCGCGCAGCTTGTCTTCGAGCTGTGAGGCGTTGTGTTTTTTGAGCTCAGTTCCCAGCCAAGAGAGTAAAGCCGCTTTTTCCTCGGGTTCTGGCTGCTCTTTTTTCTTTGGCGGCATCTGCTCGAAGTAAACCTGCTCCTGCACCTTGTTGAGCAGCTCAAGCTGAGCGTGCAGTGGGATCTTGTTCAGGTTATCGAAGCGGATATTTCCCTTTTGCCTATCTGCGTCGTGACACTCAAAACAGTAGTAATCAAGGATGTCGGCAATTTTTGGAGTCACTTTGATCTCGCCAGCGCTCGAACTGAGAGCAGTGCAAGCCAGAGTGGCTGCGGCTAGAATGCGACGAGCTATCATGAAAAATTGAGTAATTGTGAAATTGAAGGGTAAATATCCTGAGAAGATACAGTAAGATGACCGAATTTCTATCTACCTTTGGCATGAATATCCATTGGTACGTGACTTTTTAGACAAATAACCTCCCTTTTTTCTGAAATGAGGCTTTTGGAAACGGAAAAACCCCCGGACCACACCATGATCCGAGGGTTTATGTCTATTATGTATTCTCCGATATTTCCGGACACCTCCGGAAAAAGTGTTTGTATTACTTGCTCAAGACGAACTTGGTGCCTGCCCACTGGTCACCACGCTAGTAGTAGTTATGACGGTGATAGATTCCAAGATTTCTGGAGCCTATTTTGTCGGGTTTTTGGCAGTCGTAGCGGTGTTTGTCATGAGTACTAGTAAGATTGTTCCTATTCGAAGACGGGCACTTGAGACTCATATGCACAAAAAGATGACTTTCCTTCTCGCATTCTGTCTTGCCAAGGGTCAGCGGGATACAGATGATGGGTATCACATGGATGCCATACGCGCAGATTCGATCGTCAAGGAATACGGGGATGTCCGAGCACTGGACAATGCCAGTATCGCTATTGAAAAAGGTGAGTTGTTTTTTTTGTTAGGCTCAAGTGGCTGTGGCAAGACGACACTACTGCGCTGTATTGCTGGACTCGAAACTCCGACATCGGGAAAAATCTATTATGGCGATAAGGATGTGACTAAGTTGCCAACGCATAAGCGTGAGGCTGCGATGATGTTCCAGAGCTACGCACTTTGGCCGCACATGAGTGTGGGTCAGAACATTGCGTTTGGCCTCGAGGAGCGGAAGGTGGAAAAAAAAGAGATCAAGCGCCGCGTCGAGGAAGCTCTGGAGATGGTGCATCTTGACAATTACGGTGAACGCAGGATCGATCAGATGTCTGGTGGTCAGCAGCAGCGTGTTGCTCTAGCACGGGCGCTTGTCGTGAAGCCAAAGTGTCTTTTGTTAGATGAGCCGTTATCGAATCTTGATGCTAAGTTGCGATTGGAAATGCGCAGTGAGATTCGCCGCATCGTAAAGGAGAACAATCTCACGGGAGTTTATGTGACCCACGATCAAGAAGAGGCGCTCTCGATGGCGGATCGTATGGCAATTCTAGATGCAGGTCGTATCGTCCAGAGCGGCACACCAGAAGATATTTACAGGAATCCACTCAGTGCGCTAGTTGCTGGATTTATTGGTGAGACCAATTTGATGGAAGCCACGGTTCACAGTATCGAGAGAGATGAGGGTAGCCTTCAAGTTCGGCTATCGTCACCCTCGGGCGAATTCCATGGTCACGTAACGCGTGGCAACTGGCGTCCCGAAGAGGGCTCCAAAGTTCTTGTGTCCGTGAGACCTGAGGCTCTGTATGCAGATAACTCAGGCGTGCCAATTAACCGCGTTGTTGGCGAGATTACTGAGCGGATGTATCTCGGTAGTAATGTGCAATATAAGGTGAAGGGTGCGGGAGGCTTGAAGTGGCAAGTCACGGAGACAAATCCCCAGTCAATGCGTGAGCCTGGTGATAGTGTGGTGCTCACAGCGAACCCGGCTGATGTGGTGATTTTGAAGGCATGAGCAAATTTTTGAATAGCAAGGTGTTAGTAGCAACGGCACTCGTGCTGTGTGTGGCTGCTCCCATTCTTCTCAGTAAGAAAGAGGACGGTGGCAATGTGACAGTTGAAAATGCCGACCGCAGGATCAGTATCATCACGCCACACAATGAGACAATCCGCCGCGAGTTCGGTGAGACGTTTCAAAAGTGGTGGAAGGAAAAGACTGGCGAGAGCGTTTACGTCAATTGGCTCACACCTGGAGGAACTTCCGAGATTCGTAAAATTCTCAACGGCAAGTATGCTGCAGCTGAAAAAGTAGGAGACGATGGAATTGGCATTGATGTGTTTTTTGGCGGTGGCGATTATGATTTTCGCAAGCAAGCGCAGGCAGGTCACCTCGCCAAACTGGAAGTCTTCACGAAACATCCACAGTGGTTCAGTGATGATGTGATTCCGGCAGATTTTACCGGAGAGACTTACTACGATCCCGATCATGAGTGGGTCGGTGTATGCCTGTCGAGGTTCGGTATTTGCTATAATGTGGACTCTCTCAAACGGCTTAAGATTGAACCGCCAACCAAGTGGTCTGATCTTGGCGACCCAAAGTACTTTGGCGGCATAGCACTCGCAGATCCATCAAAGAGCGGTTCTGTTTCCCGTGCTTTCGAGATGCTGATTCAGGAGCAAATCCATGATGCGGTCGCAACTTTAGAACGCAAACCTGGTGAGACGGAAGAGCAGCTTAAGATGCGCGCACTCGGGCTTGGCTGGGACAGGGGAATCAACCTCATTCAGAGAATCGCGGCGAATGCGCGCTATTTCACCGATAGTGCTACGAAGATCCCCCACGATGTCGCTCAGGGTAATGCCGCCGCAGGTATGTGTATTGATTTCTATGGACGGACTTACGAGGAGATGCTCAAAAAAGATGACGGCAGCACGAGGTTGCGTTGGATTTCTCCGAAAGGCGGCACTTCGATGAGTGTGGATCCCGTCGCTGTGATGAAAGGTGCGCCCGAGCCAGAACTCGCCCAGGGATTTGTGGAATTTTTACTAACAGAAAAAGCGCAGCTGCTCTGGAATGCCAAACCAGGCACGCCGGATGGCACCCAGTATCGGGCACTGCGTCGCATGCCAGTGCGGAAGGATGTGTATACGGAGGAGAACATGAAACACTTTGCCGATCCTTCCAATCCTTACGAAGAGGTTGGTGGTTTTGTTTACAAAAGCGAACTCACTGGCAAGGGCTTCAAGTCGATCCAGTTTATCATCCGTGTGATGTGTCTGGACTCGCATAACGAGCTCAAAGACGCGTGGGGTAAGCTTGCGGCGGCAGGTTTTCCTGAGCGAGCCATGAGTATGTTTTCTGATACCATGCCCGTTTCTTACCAAAACGCTATGGGCTATATCCGCAGGCAATTACAAGACGGAAGTAAAGTGCAGAGTGCAAACCTCGCTGTTAGGTTAGGGAAATATTTTAGGAAAAATTATCAGCGAGCAGGAAAATTAGCAGAGGAAGGGAGTGGTAATGAATAAACCGACCGCTTACTCGATCACCACCATTGTGGTGCTCATCTTTAGTGTCTTTTTCCTTTATCCAGTGGGCATGACGCTCGCGGTGGCATTCGAGAGTGAGGATGGCGGCTTCACCATGGATTACGTCATCGGCGTGTTCAGTAATCCTGTTTATGTGGAAGGTCTCTGGAATGCTCTGATGATGGGAGTGTTTAGTACGCTATTTTCTCTACTCATCGCATTTCCACTCGCGCTTGCGTCACATCGCTGGATTTTCCCCGGGAAAAAAATATTAGGTATTCTTATTTTGGCACCGCTCGTACTGCCGCCATTTGTTGGTGCGGTTGGTATTAAGCAGATCCTCGGAGTCACTGGATCACTTAATGCGCTACTCATTGATATGGGGCTGATGAGTGCGAATTACCCGATGGATTGGCTTGGAGAGGGGCGCTTCTGGGGTGTGGTCATCATGATTGCGCTGCACCTTTACCCGATTCTTTACATGAACATCGCGGCGACTTTGACCCACCTCGATCCAGCGATGGAGCAGGCGGCTCAGAACCTTGGGTGCTCGCCTATGAGGAGGCTTTGGAAAATTACCTTGCCGCTCTGTATGCCGGGTATTTTTGCGGGCGCGGCAATTGTTTTCATCTGGTCGTTTACCGAACTCGGTGTGCCGTTGGTTTTCGATTACACTAGGGTCGCTTCTGTACAAGTTTTTGATGGTATCAAGGATTTGAACGCAAACCCGATGCCTTACGCACTCGTCGGTGTGATGTTGGTGATTTCTGCTACTGTGTTTGCTATTTCCAAAGTTTTGTTAGGTAGGTCAGGTTTGGGTAGTGCTCCACGGCCTAAGACGCACGATGCTGAGGTGAAGCTCACGGGTGCAAAAGGCTGGGCTATGACCGGTGCATTTCTCGCCGTCTTTTTTATCGCCTGCGTGCCGCACCTCGGGGTGTTACTTCTCTCCGTGACAGGCGACTGGTATAATACGATTCTTCCGGAGTCGATGAACGCCGCACATTACGACGAGGCTCTCGGTCACCCGCTGGTGGTTCCTTCGATCAAAAATAGTCTGATCTATGCCACTGGTTCGACTTTGTTAGATATTATTCTCGGCACTGCCATCGCTTGGGTTGTTGTGAGGAGCACGATTCGCGGTAGGGTGGTTCTTGATGCGGTGATGATGCTGCCTCTCGCAGTTCCTGGACTTGTGTTAGCTTTCGGTTATATTGCTGTGACCCAAAAAGGAGAGCCTTTGCACTGGATGGTAGGGGATGCGGGCAATCCGATATTCTTGCTGATTGCCGCCTATGCGGTGCGACGCTTGCCGTATGTCGTGCGCGCTGCCGTAGCAGGCCTCCAGCAGAGTAACATTGCTCTTGAGGAAGCGGCTCGATCCTTGGGCGCTTCGCCACTGCGCACGCTGAAGCGTGTTGGCGTGCCTCTGATCGGCGCTAATCTCGTAGCAGGTGGTATCCTGGCATTTGCTTTCGCTATGTTAGAAGTATCCGATAGCTTGATCCTCGCCCAGCAGGCTGAGCACTATCCTATCACCAAGGCAATCTACTCACTTCTAAGTACTCTTGGAAATGGGCATGAGCTTGCCTCCGCGCTTGGTGTCTGGGCGATGGTATTCCTCGGTATTTCCATCATGGGTGCCTTTGTCATCCTTGGTAAACGAGGCGGTAGCATCTTCCGCATGTAGGAAAACCTACTCTGGAATAGGTTTGCTAGGTAAGATCAGTGAGAACAAATCTGTTTCTACTACCTGATGGTCGCCAAGAAACTCGACAAGTATTTTGACTCGCTCGATAGCTGGTAAAATTTCAACCACCTTACCTTGGAATCCTTGCAGAGCGCCGTTAGCAACTTCTACCTCATCACCTTCCTTTACCATGGGTTGGAGGGTCAATGTGTCCTCTACCTCCCCATCCTGATTAGCCATTTGTTCTATCAGCTCAGCAACAAAGGCTGCGGGAATCTCGGGTACGTAATTACCAAATCTGAGAAGCTTCATCACACCGTGGGTATGTACGACATCCCGCTCTAGCTGAAGGCGTGAGAAAAAAGCAAAAATGTAGCCAGGAAACATTGCCTCCACCCACCAAATTTTTCCCCTCCGCGTTGCCTTCCGATAACGAAGCCGTGGGCAAAAAGATTGTAAGCCTTCGAGCTGAGCCAATGACTTGGCCGCCAGATGCTCGCGCTTGGTTTGAGTGCGCACGCAATACCAAGCCGGCTCATCGCTTGGTAGTGTTGGTTCGCTTTCCATATCTTATTCTCCGAGAAATTTCTGCAGTAGAGGCAGGACAAGGTTCGCCTTACCCGACCATCGGTCGAGACGCTTGATCCTTTCTTTGTAAAATCCTCTAAGCTCTGGATCCTCAATTTTTTCCAGTTCGAGCTCGAGTTTGCTTAACTTGTCTTGGCCGCTCTTCAGATGCGGACGTATCTCCTCACGAATAAATCCACCCACAAGTTTTTTTAGCTCTATATCCGCTTCAAAATAGGTTTTTCGGTCGTCGCTAAATTCTACTTCACGCACTGCACCGAGAGTACGCAGCATTTTCAGACCTTGGCTCACAGAGCCTTTGCTGATGCCTAAATTATCGATCAGATATTGCATGGTTCTCGGCTTCGGCGATGTAAAAAGAACACCGTAAATTTCGCCGAGTGATTTCGGCAGGCCAAGCATGCGGACGCCGTCCTGAAAAAAAGAAACTATGCGATCATTGATCTCACATATCTCTGCGGATGGACTATCCTGTGCACTCACGCAGCCATGATACAGAAAATCGAGGTGTGTTCAATTTTTTTTGAACACGAAGGGGGTGTTGAAACCCAATATAATAAGTCAACTGGATTACCTCAGCCGGGCAATGGACTCAGAGTCTTGTTCAGTCTTGGACTCAGCGGATGCGTTGACTTCAGTCGAAACGGGAGACTGGCGAACGGTCGGTGAGATGTTGTTTTGATCTAGCTGAGTAGCATAAGAAGCTGCTAGCCAGACAGTAAGGAACATTGAACTGGAAATGATGAAGGCGCGGATAGGAGTCATGCCGATAAGGAAGGGTGCGGGTGAAGTGTTGCGGTTGTTAACATATGAAGCACTTATTGGTAAAGCTTAATAATTTTTAAGATTCACACCTGCTTTCTGCATCCATAGACGCAGCTTATGCTGATATATTCACAAAATAATTATCGGCCTACCACACTGGGGGAACTTGTGGTGCCGTAACGATCCACCGAGCGAACAGCGATAGCATCGGGAGAGCCGCTCAGAGTGACCGAGTTACTCGATGCTGGAACGACATGGGTTGTGAACCAGTTTCGCCCGTACCGTGCCTGAATGGCGTATTTCGATGCGCCGCGAACAGATGACCATTTTGCAGTGACACCACTCCTGCTGCGGCTGGCTCTGAGCCCTGGTGAGGGAGGTTTTTTTGAGCTGATCCATGGCATAGGAGGTACGAGTGCGGCAGTGGTATAAGACTTTTTAGCCAGCTCGGTTGAAATGCCTCCACGGTTTTGGCGCAGTGCTTTCATGCTCCAGTGAACGTGGCCGGCGTAATTACGCCCAATTGTGCGAGAAAGTTGCAGCTGATTGATAATTTCACTGGCAGGTCTGCCTGGGTCTTCAGTGCTATTGATTCGAGAGGTGGCTATACCTGGCCAGACGGGTCGTCGGCCTTGACCGCGCCACCAACTGAGCAAGCGGGTATAACTCTGCGGCCCAGAGATTCGCCAATAGAGCTGTGGCGAGAGATAATCACACCAGCCTTTTTGAAGCCACTTTCTGGAGTCGGCGGCAAGATGCTCGTAGGCATTGATACTTGCGGTCGTACCTGATGGGACTCCTGGTTTCCAGATGCCAAAGGGGCTGATCCCCACACGAACCCATGGCTTGGTTTTTTTTACAGACGAATACATGTTGCTGACGAAGCTATCGACATAGGATCGACGCTGTGACGGGCTTTTCCCATCGGGGAAAATCTGCTTAGGGCGTCCGTTTTTGGCGACATCGGGGTAGGGGTAAAAATAATCATCGATGTGGATGCCATCGACATCGTAACGGCGAGTCACGTCCAGAATGACGGAGAGCGCGCGTTGCTGTGTAGTGCGGTGGGCGGGATCCATCCACTTGTAGCTTTTAAATTTACGAATTAGAGATGGGTGTGTGCGGGTAATGTGTTTACTGGAAACTGGCATCGATGCGCTTGGCGATGCGCGGTAGGGATTGAACCAGGCATGAACCTCAATACCTCTGGCGTGTGCTTGCGCGATACAGTAGGCAAGGGGGTCATATCCAGGTGAACGCCCCATCGTGCCGGTTAGCCAAGGACTCCATGGCTCAAGACTTGATCGATAAAGAGCATCCGCATTAGGACGGACTTGGAAAATAATGGCATTCATTTTCAATCGAGCCATTTGATCGAGCATCGCCCGTAACTCACCTTGTTGGGCACTTGCGGAGAGTCCTTTTCGGCTTGGCCAATCGATATTGTAGACACATGCCACCCAGGCACCACGGAACTCGCGCGTGACCACAGGTGGTTGTTCACTGCTCGCGGAATAATTCTGTGCAATCGCCTCTGGAAAAAGAAGTGCAACGACAGAGAACGTGATCAAAATTCGGTGTAACATACTTCACCATACAATCACGCGCATGCCCTATCTTTCAATATTAAATCCAGATTCTGTATGGCGTGTTCCCTCATAGCTGGGGAATGCCGTGTGACCGTTACCCTAGAGGGTCGCAATATCTATGTGCAACACACAGCACAAACAAAACGTTCACAGCCACACGGCAAGAGCTATTGGTGAATAGGGAATTAAAATTAACATGGACTGCCCTTCTGGCAACCCCCCTGAATAGGGGTGAAGTTGGTATTTTTGTTAGAAATACCTTGTGGGTGTTAGTTGGCTGATTTACTAATCAGTGGGTATGTTA
Organism: Akkermansiaceae bacterium; assembly: GCA_045106535.1. GTDB lineage: Bacteria > Verrucomicrobiota > Verrucomicrobiia > Verrucomicrobiales > Akkermansiaceae > Oceaniferula. Next base: position 26,535 of record JBGCEU010000225.1, read on the forward strand.
GGTTCATGCTTGGATGATGCTGCTATTGTGTGTCGGCTCCAGTCCCTTTGGGGGTCGGTGGCATCTTATCCTGTACACAGATCAACTGATGCGATGCGTCAGGTATTAAAGAACCTCTGCGCCACACTTGGTGCATCTGATGCCTCATGGATGGTCATGAGCAAGCTTGAGAGTGATCACCCTATGCTTCCAAAGGCGGGGTATTTTGATGAGGTTATTCAGGAGATGAAGGGATGGACTCCATTGGCGGCAGTTTACCTGAATCCTCAAAAAGTGCTCAAGCGAGTTTACGAGCGCTGGTGTATGCATGCACGAAAAAGTGGTATTGATCCTATGACTCGCGAGTTGGTGAAGAATGTCGGCGAATCGCGTGCCTGCATTCGTGAGGACGTATTTACTGATAAGGAGTGGGGTGATCATTGGATGGTACGCAATTTTCTCAATTACTATGGGGTAGGAGAGCGGATGGTGGGTGTCATCCCAATTATCCACAACGCAGAGTGCGTGGTTGTGTTAGATCGGCCCGTAAACGCAAAACCTTTCACGCAGAGCGATAAACATTTTTTTCATCTAGCAATAGCTGGCTTGCGTGAGCTTCAGCGGAACCTGAGTCTTGAGAGGGGAGCGATCCAAGCTACCGCACCGCTGAGCCGTCGTGAGCGTGAGACCTATTGCTATTTGCTCACAAGCATGTCCGAGGGTGAGATTGCGGTGCAGATGAAGCTGTCATCACACACGGTGCATGACTACGCACGTAAGCTTTACAAAAAATTTGATGTCAAAGGGCGCGTCGGTCTCATGGCTCTGGTGCTTGGTTCGGAGTAAATCTCGATATCCAAGCCTCAGTGGGCGGTGAGTGATGGTTAGCGGCTACTTTTGAATCAAACTAGCTCAGCCAGTGATTCGACTTGCCACTCAGCTGCGGAGAAATCAAGCACACCGGTTAGCTGGCTTGGCACTGCTATCACCTTCATTCCAGCCTCGTGTGCCGAGAGCATTCCATTGAGTGAGTCCTCGATTACCAAGCATTCGGACGGAGACAGCTCAAGTTGTTTGGCCGCCTCAAGGTAGAGGTCTGGGGCTGGTTTGATGCGCGGTGCATCACCACGGCAGACAGTTTTGATAAAGTGTGATTCCAAATCCAGTTTTTCTAGCCAACTATCCACCCAGCTGTGTGATGAGCTGGATACAACAGCGGTAGGTTTAGAGGACAGAGACTCCAGCAGCTCTATCACACCGGGTTCTGGTAAAGCATTTGCAAGGTCACGCATGATCTCGATTTGGCGCGCGGCGTTTTCAGGTTCCCAGTCGAATGTCTTTCCCGTCAGATCTTCGAGGTGCTTTTCAGGCGACCATGTATCGAAATCGCTGCCGATGCATTTCACGTAGGTTTCTGGAGGTAGATCCTGTCCTTCGCGCTGAAATAATTTCAGCCACGTTTGATAGATTGGCCACTCGCTGTCGAGCAGAACGCCATCGAAATCAAATAGAATGGCTTTGGCGTCGACGACGGCTTGCTTGGCTGTGTGTGTCATTGGTTAAAGTAGCTATCCCTGTAAGCTTCATATTTGCCATAGTCTAACGTAATTTTTAGAATATTTGGGTCATCAGTTTTTTCGTAGTCACAATAACTGGGCAGCGTAATCTCATCGGACTGCTTTTTGGTGACGAGACATTTAACGAAAACATTGAGGTTCTTGGAGAAATCTGCCTTGCCCAGTTTTACTTGTGTAAGGTCGCAGTGTGCAAAAGTTGCCATGTCGAAGATCACATTGGTTAAATTCGTGCCTTTCATCGAACAGCGCTTGAATATGACTTGCTGAATGATGCCGCCAGTCAAGTCGACATCATCGAAATTTGAGTTCTCGATGTTAAATGGCTCGGAGATATCGGGAGCCCAGCTAATCAAGGCTCCTTGCGCGGACATTCCGGAAAAATCACTGTGCTTAGCTGATGGGCATGAGATCACAGCACCATTGGCAACGCAGTTTCGAAATGAGCTGCCGTCCAGCCATAAGTTGTAAATTCTTGATGTCGTAAAATTACTTCCATCGAAGCGTACACGGGTCAGATCCGTGGTGGGGGCTTCCTTCATAAGGCTCAACTGGCTACCGAGCTCAATGCGGATGAACTCACCATTTCGCAAGTCTATCATACGGGTAGCGGGTAGGGCTGTTCGCTCAGCGGGTTTCCAGTCCTTTTTTTCCATGGCTATGTAGGTGGCCATGGCGCTGGCACGTATTCTGGGATGGTAGGAACTAAAGTTTTCCAGCTGCCTGGTATCACCACTGCCTATCCAGCGGATGCGGTTTGCCTGAAACATGGTAATAAGCTCTTCCCTGTCTTTCTTGGCAGTGTGGGCAATTTCCACGTCGAGTTTTTGCATCATTGTTTTGTTTTGAATGCCTAACAAAACTAGTGAGATGATAGCGGGTGTCACAGCTATAAGTGTGACGAGCCCGATCCAGATCCTTCGGGATATAGTACGTGCCACGACACCATCAATGATATGCACAACTTGTTCGGCGGGCACCCTGGGTTTGCCCTCCTTGAGGGCTGAAAAAAGATGTTCAATTCGGCGGTCTAGCCGACAGCCGAGGAGAGTGTCTGCCGCGAGCCGCCGTGCGCGTCTGGCTGCTAACGAACTTGCCATCACGTTTCTAGCCAATTGCTTCCGGATTGCAGCTAGCTCTTTATCCAGCTCATGATGAATCGTGCGCAGGCGTTTAAGATCGTAGGAATTAAGTTCTTCCTTTGTCACTTTGCATCACCTTCCTGCGTTGATGCTGGTAGCGCCAATGCTCCTGCGGCGACTGGATCAAATCCCTCTGGCCAGCGCGTATTTTTATCATACATGGCCTCTTGGAAGTTACAGTCTATGAAAACGGTATCAGTAAAATCCACACCCATAATGGCGGTTTTTTTGAACGAGCATCTGATCAGTTTGCTATCCGCGAACTCTGTTTTTCCAAGCGCCGCTCCATCGAACCAGCAGTCAGATATCTGGCAATGGCTGAGGGAAGCACTGAAGAGGTTGCTCATTCCAAAGTCGACGCGTTCGATTACGCGCGTTTCACGCGGATCAAGAGGACTCAGATTGACTCTGGCCAGAGGAGCATTTGACAGGTTGACTCGCCAGTAATCAGGCGTGTTTGGATCAAGCTTGGTGTGATGTTCAAGATGGGTTTTGCTATCCATTTTGATCAACTTGAGGGCGGCTTCGCTGCGCAATAAAGCTGGATAGCTTGGAGTGAGCAGGGCGCTATTAGGGTCTTTGTCTTCGGAGGTGTAGATCGTGAGCAATAGGTCAAGTCGCTCTCGATTCTCGATATCAGCAATCCGACTGTATGTCTCACGTTTTACCACCTTGTTCTGCTGCCAGAGGAGGGTCATCGAGATGATTCCCGGGATTGCCGCGATGATGCCAAAGATGACCGCCCAGCGCTTGTAGCCGGTCATGCGTCGGCTCGCTGAGTCGAGCACTCGTGCTAAGCTAGTCCCTAGGATCGGCTCCTTTTTTTCTTTGGCAACGTAGAGCAGTTCCCCAAGCCGGTGGGTCAGGCGTGGGCCGAGGAAGAGATAGAGTAGCGTGCGGTTGCCATATCGAGCAAAACGCCCAGCACGCTGGCGGGATTTTTTTTCCGCCTCCACGAGCGCAGCTAACTCTTTTTGCATGCCGATGATTTCACCGGTGAGTGCGTCGTGCTCTGCTTGTTGCTCGGAAGTCATTGGGGATACGCCTTTTTTCTCAAAACCACGCCACACTGTCATGCCCTAAGTGCCGAGGGTGCAAAAAAATTGTCATCCATCGTTTTCTCACTTTCCGCATCTTCCAGATACCCCCAGCATGTCGCCCGTGCCTGAGCTGCCAAAAATCAACTACCCTGATCTCCCCGTTGCCCAGCGGCGTGATGAGGTTCTGGAGGCGATGCGATCCCACCAAGTGGTGATCGTGGTGGGAGAGACGGGTAGTGGTAAGACGACCCAGCTGCCAAAAATGGCGTATGAGCTGGCGTGTGAGGAGGGGAAAACGGGGCGAGTGGGGTGTACGCAGCCAAGGCGATTGGCCGCAGCGACGGTGGCGCGTCGGGTGGCCGAGGAAATGGGAACCGGGCTAGGCGAACGCGTCGGTTACCAAGTGCGGTTCGTGGAAAAGGTGCAGCAGGATACCTCAATCAAGTTCATGACCGATGGTATTCTGCTTGCGGAAACGCAGCGGGATCGTGATCTGCGGCAGTATGACACTCTGATCATTGATGAAGCGCACGAGCGCAGTCTGAACATTGATTTCATTCTTGGTTTTTTAAAGAACTTGTTAGAACGCCGAAAAGACCTGCGCGTGGTGGTAAGCTCCGCGACGCTGGATGCTGGAATGTTCTCGGAGTATTTCGATGGTGCGCCAGTGGTGAACGTGGAGGGGCGCACATTTCCGGTGGAGGATCATTTTTTGCCGCCACATACTGAGGGTGAAGATCTTTCTCGTCACGTCGCCCGCGCAGTGGAGTGGGTAACGGATCTGGATGCCCAAGGAGATGTATTGATCTTCCTTCCCGGTGAACGTGAAATTCGCGAATGCGCGGATGTGTTAGAAGGGGCGAATTTTCCGGGCACAGATATTCTGCCGCTTTTCGCTAGGCTTGGCTTGGATGAGCAGGAGAGGGTGTTTCGAGTCGGTGGCAACAAGCGACGCGTGGTCCTCGCAACCAACGTGGCAGAAACCTCGGTGACCATCCCGGGGATCGTCTATGTGATCGATAGTGGATTGGCTCGGGTTAGCCGATGGAATCCCTCCCGACAGATACAGAGGCTACAGATCGAGCAGATTAGTCAGGCAAGCGCGAGGCAGCGGCGTGGTCGATGCGGTCGCGTTTGCGAAGGTGTGTGCGTCCGGCTCTACGATGAGGAAATACTCGATGCGGCGGATGAATACACTGACCCAGAAATCCGGCGCAGTTCATTGGCAGGGGTAATCTTACGTATGAAGTCACTCAGGCTCCCCGACGTGCGCGAGTTTCCATTCCTCAGCCCGCCGTCTGCGAAAGCGATTAGCGAAGGTCGCCGCACACTTGAAGAGGTGGGTGCGATGGAAAGGGAGGGCGAACTCACGCGCATTGGCAATCAATTGGCAAGGCTGCCGTTAGATCCGCGACTTGGAAGGATGCTCATCGAAGCGTCTAATAGAAAAGTCCTCGACGCGGTGCTAGTAATGGTGGGAGGCATGAGTGTGATGGACGTGCGTGATCGACCTCAGGAGAAACAGACTGAAGCTGATAATGCTCACAAGAAATTCAACGATGAGGATTCTGATTTTTTAACGTTGCTACATATTTGGTCAGCGATTGATGCATTCCGAGAAAAGAGGCGTTTCAAGCGCAATCAGCTGCGTAAGTACTGCAAACAAAACTTCCTCAGCTTTCGCCGTGTGATGGAGTGGGATCAAATCGTTTCCGAGCTTAGGAGGCTTGTGCGCGATACCCTGAAAGTGAACTCACGCCCGCTCGCCGCCGAGCGTAAGCAGTGGGGTGATGAGGATGAAATGCACAAGTCACTGATGGCGGGGATCCCGATGCAGTTTGGTTTTTGGGATAAGGAAAAACGTGCTTACCGAGGCACTGGCGGGCGTGAGTTTGCCATTTTTCCGGGATCGGGATTGTTTGGAAAAAAGAAACCCGAGTGGCTGCTGGCGTTCGAACTCGTCGAGACCACGCGTGTGTGGGCACGGAAGGTAGCGAAAATCGATGTCGGCTGGATTGAGGAACTGGTGCCGCAGATGTGCCGCCACCGCTACCACTCGCCAAGTTGGGACGAGCACCAAGGTGCTGTTTACGGCAAGGAAACCGTGCTGTGTGGTGGGCTAACCATCGTCGATAGTCGGAAGGTTTTTTACGGTCGGGTCCGACCCGAAGAGGCACACGAGGTGTTCATCCGCGAAGCGATCCTTGGCAGCGGACTACGCACGCGTGGGAAGTTTCTCGGCCGACTCGATGAGGTCCGCGCGGAAATCGAAAGCGCTGAACACAAACTGCGCCGCGCCGGTGGGCTGTGGTCGGACGAGGCGGTGTATGATTTTTTTCACGCGCGTATTCCTGAGCGGATTTGCACCGCCAAGGCATTTCAGAAATGGCGAACGACAGGTGACAACGAGGATCAGCTCATGGTCACTGTGGAGGATTGCGTTTGGGGCGAAATAGAAGACCTATCCGATTTTCCCGACTGTGTTTGGTGTGGAGAAAAAAGCTATGACGTAAGCTACGCGGAAAACCCGGGAGAGCGAACCGATGGTGTTATTTTTGAGATTGGTGTGGATGAAATTGTTGATTTTCCTGACCATCTAACAAGCTGGGGGGTTCCGGGGATTCTCGACGAGCGTGTTTATTTACTTATTAGGTCATTGCCTAAAAGCCAGCGGCAGGCGTGCTCACCCGCAAGGGATGCTGCAGAGGCATTTATGGAGGAGTGGAAAGGTTGGGAGCCGTCACGGGCATTGAAAGTCGAACTGGCTGATTTCCTCAGCAAACGAAGCGGTCGTGTGATCGATGCCGGAATGTTTGATGAAGATCGCTTGCCTGCGAGCTATCGACCCAAGCTACGCGTTTGGAGTGATGACGAGGAGGAACTCGGCTTTGGTGAAGATGCGGAGGAAATCCGGCAGCAGCTCACCGGGATGATGAGGGAGAGGCGAGAGATTCAAGTGAATGAGGATTGGGAGATGACTGGTGGTGAGGGCTGGGACTTTGGTGATGTTCCTGAAGTGACAGACGACGGTGTATTCCCTGCGTTGGTTGATGAAGGCGAAACGGTAGGCATGCGAGCCTTCCTCGACCGTGCCGATGCGGACGAAAGCCATCGTGCCGGATGTGTTCGGCTTTTCCTGATCGACCAAGCGAGCCAGGTCGATTATGTGCGACGTCAATTTCCTCTCGGGATGACGGGAAAGATGATGCTGCCAATGATGGAGCAAGCCAAAGGGGAGGGGATGGAGCAGATGCTGCGGATCGCGAGTGAAGGGGCTATGGGAATGCCGTTGCCAAGAAATGCAGAACAGTTTTCGGAAGCATCAGCCAGAGGCAAGGGTGAGCTATTTAACTGCGCAGAGAAGGTTGCGAAGGGGTTCGAAGCGATGCTGGAAAGCCACCGTGCGGTATCGGAGTGGATTGAGTCGAACCAAAATGACCGCCATCTGAGCATCGTTGCCGATGACCTTAGTCAGGAAATTGAATGGCTGTTAGGCCGAGGTTTTATCTGGCGATCTGGGTATGCTCGGTTCCATGAGTATGGTCGGTATTTTCAAGCGATGGAAGAACGCCTGAAACGACTGCAAAGCTTACCTCAGATTAAGGACGATGAAAAACGCGAGCGTATTCAAAGGCTTTGGAAGCCATGGTTTGATGCGTGGAAAGAAGACCCAGAAAAGGCACGGATTTGGCAGGTAGGCTGGCTGTTGATGGAATGGCGTGTCTCGGAATTCGCGCCAAGCTTCCCGCGTAGGGTGAAAGTGTCGGAAAAGCGAATCGAGCAAGCGATGGCTGATCTGGACATTTCTATGTAGGTTGCATAAGGTATCATCCATGA
>JBGCEU010000226.1:0-10879 GCA_045106535.1 Akkermansiaceae bacterium
ACTATCAGTCAGACGATCAATGCGGATGCCTCCATAATATGGGCCCTGCTCACCAATGCTGAAGACTTCGCACGCTGGAATTCTACGGTGATCTCCATAGAAGGCGAAATAGAGGAGGGGGAAAAGATCAAACTGGTGAGCACGCTCGACTCAAGCAGAACCTTCAAATTGAAAGTGAAAGAAATGCTCCCCAACCAAAAACTTGTGTGGGGCGATGGAATGGGAAAGCGTACCTATACGCTTGAGAAAAAAGGTGACGCCACCATATTCACCATGACTGAAAAAATCGGCAGCTTTATGTTCCCCATTTTTGCCAACAAAATCCCATCGTTTGACGCCTCTTTTGAACAGTTTGTGGCTGATTTGAAAAAGGAAGCTGAATCGAAATAGCCCGCCTAACCAGGATACAAAATGGCGTCTTCAGAATAAGTCCTGAAGACGCCATTATTCATAATCACATCAGCTAATCGTCGAATCAGCTAATTATACATTACTTCGGTACAGCAGTACCTCTTCCCACATTTCTCGTCCAGATTAGCACACGGTCGGTATTCTGCACCTGGCCATCGAGGTTGTAGTCAGCTTGCTGATAACCAGAACCACCTGCGTTCGGTGACCATTCCATGACATCGTCGGTGTTCTGCACCTGACCATTGCCGTCGGCGTCACCTGCAAAGAGCAGGGCTTTGCCATTCTTGACGACGCGCGTATTAGTCGAGCCATACATCGCAAGATTCGTATCGGTGAAGTCAACGGTCGTTCCCATGCTCACAGGCTGCGCCGTCATAACGCCGAGGTGATTACGGTGAATAATTGCGATATAATTGCGCCCATTTGGTACCGCTGTTACTGCTACCTGACTCACTCCATCCATATCGACGATCTGGCCATTGTCAAGCAAGAGGGCCGCACGGCTATGGACGATGTACGTCGGATCGGTCGCGTCGCGAAGCTCCACAATCCCCCAATCCACAATACCTGCGGTCATAGTTGCTGACAGATTCATCCTTTCGTTTCCGCCACCATTGAAGTTGTAACCCAAACCTGTATAAGGTTCAGCAGTAGGCACGAGTGCGTTTTGCTGAAGCTGGGTACGTTGCTGGCTTGTCGTTATATCAAATGCTCCTTCAAGCATCGCGACTGGCGCGATCAGCGCATTGCAATTTGTAAGTACAGTCACATCAAAGGAAAGCGTCTGCTCACAGCCGTTGGCTGTGAGGCCTGTCACCCAGTAGGTGGTTGTAACCGTTGGACTCACGAAGACTTTGTCTGTCGTTCTGGCAATTCCACGGAACATGCGTGACGTTCCTATCTGGTTGGCACCAGGTCCGTTTGGATCTGCATCATAGAAATTTACACGAACAGCGAGCAGGCTGTAGTCGCGTACAACTTGTGCGACATTCACTTGATCACCGGGACAGATGTCAATCGGTAGCATCTGGATGCGGGTGGAAGGGCGAAGGCGGACACGAATCCTAAAGTCAGGACCAACACAGCCTTGTGGGTCACTTGTCGGGGTCACGGTATAAACGACGATCTTATTGACCAAGGTCGTATTTACGAGAACATCATTTATCACGTCTCCTGTCTGAGCAGTCGTTGACATTCCAGTTACGCCTGTGACAGCATTCGCTTGCCAGCTGAAATTACTGTTCAGCCCATTGCCGCGATTGTTGACATGGTTTTGCAAATTGAAAGCGACATCATCGCCGTCGCAGCGATTGATGGTGCGATTGGGTGCGCTAGGCAGCGGGTTCACCGTGATGGTGTGCTGCGGAGCCATGGAAGTACAGCCATTGTCATAGGTAATGGTCAAATCCACCGTTTGCGCACCGACATCTCCAGCAGCATAAGTAGCCCCTTGGTTATTCGCATTACCCGCAGCAATGATTTGACCGTAATCAGCCAAAGTTGGTGAGCCGGAGAAGGTCCAATCATACATCGTAACAGCGGGGGTGCCACTCGGAGACGGTGTCGTCACAAAGCGGGCTTCCGTTCCCACACAGACTTCATTGAAGGGTTCTTGCATGAAACGACGGATGTCCGCTTCGGGTGCGGGTCGGACCGTGACCGTTACCGATACGGGCTCACTTTCACAGAATCCATCTGTAGCTGTTACCCAGAATGTTTGGCTCTGGCCCGTAATAAGCATAGGATCATAGGAAGCGCCTGAGCCCAGGAGCAATCCGCCCTGATCCGGATCCGCATCATAGAAATTAAAGCTGATGCCGATGATCCGTGATGGCGCCAATAGTTGAGAAGTATTGCTGCAGGGGAAAGCCATTCTGCTGATGATGGGTTGAGCAATACTGACCACTGTCAGGCTGATATCCGTCCGGTCCGGACAGGCTGAACCGGGGTTCACCACAGAACCATATACCGTAGTCGTGCCACTCAGGAAGGACGAGGATCCTGTGATGGGATTGAGCAGGTTAGGATCACTGAAGTAATTGACTGTCAATCCGTTACCAATAGATGCATCCAGAATATTCAGGTTAAATACTGCCTGGCCGGGGGTAAGGATATCTTGACAGGCATCCAGGGATGCCGTCGGTGATACTGCCGGGAAAGGCACCACCCGAAGGGTGACTGTGGCGGGTGCGCTGCTGCAATTTCCTTGCTGTGCAGTTACATGGTAGATCACATCTACCGGAGCGCCCGTGTTGTTGGTCAGCACATCTGCGATGACCGTGCCTGGACTGCTGCTGCTCAGCAGGCTGATGCCTGACGGCAGGCTCTGCGGGGACCAGGTGAAGACAGTGTTCAGTAGGGAGTTGGCAGTAGTCAGTAGCAGGTTGGTGGGCTGGCCGCTGCAGACGGTGTCTGCCAGATTTGAAGTAAGGACAGGCTCAGGATTTACAGAGAGCGTTACGGTTACGGTATCGCCACGACAGCCACAACCAGCCAAACCTACTGGACTTACTTCATATTCAACCGTGAGGGGGCCACCTGTTGTATTGGTGAAAATATCACCTGCGATGACATTCTCGTCCTGATCATCACCAACAACCCCATTACCTGCTGCTGGTGCCAGTCCTGATGCTACTGTGATCGACACAATATTGTAATGTCTTTCCGGCACAGAGCCAGGCGCTACTGCAAGAATGATTCCGCTGGCAACATCTGAACAAATAGTCGCATCAAGATTAGGATCAAGAATAGGAAGTTCTAATACCGTAAAGGTAGCAGGCGTGCGTGGCCCTTCGCAGCCAAAAGCTGTACAAGTCGCATAATAAGTGGTAACTCCTGGCGTACTGGCATCTACTCCTCCGTTGGCGACAGGTATTGATGTTGGGTCAAAAACAGATCCTGATGCCACAGGTGTTCCTCCAGATGCGCTGGTATACCAATTGGTGCCTGAAGTACACGGCGTGGTAGATCCCAGCGAAACATCGTCAAGGCCCCAGTTATCAGATCCTGAGCCATCTGGAGTAAAGGTATCATGAGCATCCTGGTACCAACGGAAAAGCGTAGCTGAAGTCAGTGCTCCGGCGGGAATCGCGGTATTAAAATCCGTTCCTGACGGAGACAGAGTAAGATCAACAATCAGGATCCAGTTAGTGCCCCCATTTATAGAGTACTCCAGGGTTACAAGATCATTTGACTCAGGTTTATTGCAGCCAGAAGGACCTGATGTTTCTGATCTTAAATAGGTAAAATCCATCGAATAGCTCGCCCCGGCAGTAGAAAGGTCAAATGCACCAGTCCGGATTTCTCTGGCAATTCCCTGATCAGAAGTCATATGTGCCCAACTGCCACTTCCGCCCGTAAAACAGTTAGATGAAATTGTGCCCCCAGAAACAGTCAGTGCGCCCGATCCAGATTCAAAGTCTTCGTCCAATAAAGTTGGGCTTGGGCAAAAACAATTAGCAGTAAGGCCATCTCCAGCTGGTACAGATTCGCTTTCACAAATTTCATATGGAGTGGTGGTCGGAGCCGCTATTGCCACGGTGGGAGCATCCAGTTTCAAAACAAAAATATCAGATGCTCCTGCGCTGGCCAGGTTAGTCGTTCCTGCTCCGGGGTCAAAATCTGCGGTGCCTCCGAAAGATCCTGTTGTGTACACATTGCCGCTGGCATCCACGGCGATGCCCCTACCTTCGTCAGGGAAGGCCCCTCCCATGTTTTTCGCCCAGCAAAAATTGCCGGCGGCATCCAGCTTCAAAACAAAAATATCGTTACTTCCTGCGCCGTTCAGGTTGGCCGTTCCTGCTCCGGGGTCAAAATCCGCTGTACCTTGAAAAGATCCCGTTGTGTACACATTGCCGCTGACATCCACAGTGATGCCCAAACCTTCATCATTAGAAGCTCCCCCCATGTTTTTCGCCCAGATAAAATTGCCGACAGCATCCAGCTTGGAAACAAAAATATCCCTATCTCCTCCGCTGACCAGATTGGCCGTTCCTGCTCCGGGATCAAAATCTGCGGTGCCCTGAAAATATCCCGTTGTGTGCACATTGCCACTGGCATCCACAGCGATGCCCAAACCTTCATCATTAGAAGCTCCCCCTATGTTTTTTGCCCAGACAAAATTGCCGGAGGCATCCAGTTTCGAAACAAAAATATCCCTATCTCCTGCGCTAACCAGGTTGACGATTGCTGCTCCGGGATCAAAATCTACGGTGCCTTCGAAATATCCCGTTGTGTATGCATTGCCAAGGGCATCTAGGGCGATACCATAACCCACATCCCTTGCACTTCCTCCCATGCTTTTCGCCCATATATAATTGCCGCCAGCATCCAGTTTCGAAACAAAAATATCGAAGTTCCCTGCGCTGATCAGACTATCGATGCCTACTGCTCCGGGGTCAAAATCTGCCGAACCTTCAAGCGATCCTGAAGTGTATACATTTCCGGAGGCATCCACGGCGATGCCATTTCCAAATGCACGTGTATTTGTACTACCTCTAAAGCTTTTCGCCCAGGTAAAGTTGCCGTTAGCATCCAGCTTCGAAACAAAAATATCGTTGGCCCCTGTGCTGGTTAAATTGTAAGTGGCTGCTCCGGGGTCAAAATCTGCCATCCCACTAAAATATCCCGTGATGTATACATTGCCGGAGGCATCTACGACGATACTATTACCTATTTGATTAGAACCTCCCCCCATGCTTTTCGCCCAGATAAGGTTACCAGCAGCATCCAGCTTCGAAACAAAAATATCCTTGAACCCTGAACTGGTCAGGTTGTAAGTGGCCGGTCCTGGGTCAAAATCTACCGTACCCTGGAAATATCCCGTTGTGTACACATTGCCGCTGGCATCCACGGCGATGCTATTACTTTGATCAAAAGAAGTCCCCCCCATGCTTTTCGCCCAGACAAAGTCCTGAGCATACATCCCGTGCATGAGCAGCAGGCAGGCAGTCAAAAGAAAGAGCTTCCTGAAGTCCGAAAGGAGATGGGGAAGCGATAACGTGGCAGTGTTGGAATGGTAGGAATGTTTCATTGTATAATAGCTTGGTTCAGTTAATATAAAAGAGCTTGAGTATTTCATCTAAAACGCGCATTGCTACTTACTCTATGGATCGAAATTGCTCATTATTGTGCTTGTTGGTGCCAGGGGGTAGAATTGAGATCGTGTATTTGTATTCTTCTCAAAACAGGGAATTGGATTGAGAAGAGCATAAGTCGGGATCATGAATAGCCCCTCGTTGGAGGTGATTAAAATGGGAATTGGATAGTTATGTAATGATACATCATTAATATTTAACGAAAACAAGTAAGAGGACCTTATGCTTAAATGGTTGGATAAGGCACACTGAAAACATCGTAATAAGCAAACAGGGCTTAATTATCATATGATAATTAAGCCCTGTTTGAAAATATTTCTTTGCCATTTTCCTACTTAGGCACAGCACTACCTCTTCCCACATTCCTTGTCCAGATCAACACACGATCCGTGTTCTGCACCTGGCCATCAAGGTTGTAATCAGCAGCTTGATATCCGCTAGAACCGGCATTCGGAGTCCATTCCATGACATCATCCGTGTTCTGCACCTGGCCATCGAGATTGTTGTCGGCAGCTTGATGAAAAAAAAGCTACTAATCGCGTTCTTGAACTTAATCTAAAGGTCAAAAAAATTGTCGGGTAGCTTACATTATTGTAATTTTGGCGATGGTTTTTAAACAGCGCTTCTCATCACTCGTCGGAGCAAAATTATTCGCCTCGATTGCCCTGATCTTTTTGTCATTAGGAACAACTCAGGCACAACATTCCGTTGCACGCGAATGGAGCGAAGTTCTTCTGGAATCGATCAGAAATGACTTTGCCCGCCCTACCGTTCATGCCCGGAATCTTTTCCATACTTCGACGGTCATGTATGACGCATGGGCAGCCTATGAGCCTGATGCAGATACCTACTTTTTAGGAGATTCACTCGGTAATTATTTCTGCCCTTTTGCCGGGGTTCCTATTACAGCCTCCAACGTAAAGGCTGCTCAGGAAGAAGCCATGAGCTACGCTGCTTACAGGCTATTGAAACATCGTTTCCAATTTTCTCCCGGCGCGACAGCTTCGCTCCAGTTGATGGACGCTCTCTTTCTTCGACTGGGCTATAATCCGTTGAACACTTCTACGCAGTATACAACAGGTGGCCCGGCTGAGCTAGGTAACTACTTGGCATCGCAGATGATCGCCTTTGGCCTTCAGGATGGCTCGAATGAGGCTTTTGGGTACGCGAATGCTTATTATTTTCAAAGGAATAGCAACCTTGCTCCTGAGATTTCTGGGAATCCATTTGTTTCTAATCCCAACCTCTGGCAGCCGCTTTCTTTTAGCGTTTTTATAGATCAAAGTGGCAATCAATTTCCTGGTGTCGCACCTCCTTTTTTGAGCCCTGAATGGGGGAATGTGGTTCCCTTTGCCATGCAAGATTCCCAAAAAACGACATTCACGCGCAACGCCCGTACCTATCAGGTATATGAAGACCCAGGCGCGCCTGCCTACCTTGACTCTACAATGGTGCCCAATACCACCGATGACTACCAATGGGGCCACGCGCTGGTAGGCGTTTGGTCATCACACCTCGACCCTGCCGATACCACTATGTGGGATATTTCACCCAAAAGTATCGGAAACCTGCAAAGCTATCCCAACACGATTGCAGGCCTTCGGAGTTTCTACAATTTTAAAGACGGAGGCGACAATAGTACAGGCCGAAATATGAACCCCAGAACCGGGCTTCCATATGCTCCGCAGATGGTCTCCAGAGGTGATTATGCGCGTGTTTTAGCAGAGTTTTGGGCAGATGGGCCTGATTCAGAAACCCCTCCAGGTCACTGGTTTGATATCCTGAATTATGTCATGGATCACCCGCTATTTGAAAGGCGATGGTTGGGGCAGGGCCCACTGATCGATGACCTCGAGTGGGATGTCAAAGCTTACTTCACCATGGGTGGAACTGTGCATGACGCAGCCGTAGCAGCTTGGGGTTTGAAAGGCTGGTATGATTATGCGCGTCCTATTACTGCATTGCGATATATGAGTGATCGGGGACAAAGTACCGATCCCGCACTTCCCAATTATCACCCTTATGGCATTCCGCTGGAGCCAGGCTATATCGAACTCGTGCAGGTTGGTGATCCGCTTGCAGGGCTTTTTAACAGGGATGTAAACAAAATAAAAATTCGTTCCTGGAGAGGGCCGGATTATATCATAAATCCTGTTACTGATAGCGCCGGTGTAGACTGGATTTTGCTTGAAAATTGGTGGCCGTATCAACGACCAACTTTCGTTACGCCTCCATTTGCTGGCTATGTTTCAGGGCACTCCACATTTTCACGAGCTGCTGCCGAAGTGATGACGATGATTACTGGGGACGAATACTTTCCGGGTGGAATGGGCGAATTTGTTGCAAAACAGGACAGCTTTCTCGTGTTTGAAAAAGGCCCTTCACAAAGAGTAACCTTGCAATGGGCAACCTATCGCGACGCCTCTGACCAGTGTAGCCTTTCACGAATATGGGGAGGAATCCACCCACCTGTCGATGATATTCCAGGTCGCCTCATAGGCATGCGCCTCGGCCCACAGTCCGTAAATTTGGCACAAAAACACTTCGATCCAAACGGAAAAGTTGATGTGATAGCAGTAACTACCAATGTAGACACGGTCTCCCGTCAACATCTTGGAACTGCTACTTTTAATATTACCGTCACCTTTGAGCGGGACATGGATACCACGGTATTCCCACAAGTGTCTTTTCCTGTTGAAGACCCTGAGGCTAATACACTCACTGCAAATGCAGACAGCAGTTATTGGCTAAATGCATACACCTTTGTAGCAGCCTATGATGTCGCAAATTCATCTGAAATGATCGATAGTATCGACGTGCGCGTTGAAGCTGGGCTAGACAAAAATGGTGAATTACAAGAGGCCTTTGATGCGCCGGATGTGTTTAATATTGAAACGCAAGAGCCTGTTGTTCAGTTCCTTACAACAAACGATGTATCTCTAAGTCTTGCAGATACCGGCAGCGTAGCCTTTCGACTTATTATTGCCTTTTCAGAACCGATGGACGTAAGCTCACGGCCGCTTATTTCATTTCCTGTCGAGAACCCATTGGCCAAAAGCCTGATCATCAATTCTGCCAATACTTTTTGGGTGAATGAGATGTACTACCAGGCGAGCTATGATCTGGTCGACTCTTCTGAAACATTGAGGGATATCGATGTGCGTGTTACAGGTGCTAGCGACCTCGTGGGTAATTCAATAGGCCAAACCGATTATCCAGACTTTTTTAGCATTGACACAGAAAAGCCTGAAATAATAAGCATCGTACCCAATCTGGTTTTAGTAGGTGATCCGAATACTGGAACGGGGACCTTTAGCATCCAGGTGAACTTTAGTGAAAACATGGATATGACTTTGCTTCCTCAGGTCACCTTCCCGGTGGAAGATCCACTTGCTCAAAGCCTGACTCCGAATGCTGCCAGTAGCGCTTGGGTAAATTCAACAACGTATGAGGTTGTTTATGATGTGGCGGATGCAAATGAAACGCTGGACAGCATCGATGTGCAAGTATCATTGGCATTTGATGCGGTTGGTAACCCATTGGAAACCGCAGATGCTCCAGACCTTTTTCATATAGACACTGAAAATCCTGCGACAAGCTCCGTGACTCCCAATATCATCACGATTACAGATACTCATATTGGAGCTGCAAATTTTGTGTTGAGTTTTACTTTTTCTGAAGAAATGGACAGCACTCAAACTCCTGCTGTGACATTTCCGATGGAGGACCCTTTAGCATTTACCCTTCAACTAAACCCAGACAGTAGTGGATGGATAAGCATGACGCTTTACGAAGCAAAATACGATGTGCGTAATTCCTCTGAAATGCTTGATAGCATTGATGTGCGTTTGACAGGAGCTTTTGATTTGGCACAAAATGAAACGGCTATTTTTGACCAAATAGACCTCTTTCACATCGAAACGGAAAATCCTTCTGTGCTCGCGATCGTCGCTTCGCCACTTCAAATTACAGACGCAGGCACTGGAATGGCCGCTTTTTACCTTGAGGCCACTTTCTCAGAAGCCATGGACACCAATGTCGCGCCTGATTTTAAATTTCCCGTGGAAGATCCCCTCGCTCAAAGCTTGTCGCTTAATACGGACAGCAGCAAGTGGCTAAGTCCTACCCAATATCGGGCTGCTTATGATGTCACCGACGCCAATGAGGCACTCGACAGCATTGATGTTTCGGTGGTGCTGGCTGAGGACTTGTTCCAAAACTCCATGGATACATTTAACATGGCAGACGTGTTTCATATCGATACTGAAAACCCTGTGGTCATGAGTATCGCGCCGAACGTAGACACGATCAAGATGGAGCATGCAGGAACCGCGACTTTTCAGCTGCTATTTTCCTTTAGTGAGGAGATGAATGCTGCAGTAATTCCGGCGGTCGCCTTTCCCGTGGAAGACCCACTTTCGAAAGTCCTTTCTTTGAATACAGATAGTAGTATGTGGGTAAATGGAACGACCTATGCTGCGCGATACGATGTGACTGATAGTATAGAAACGCTCCTCGATATAGACGCCAGCCTTTCTGTAGGACAAGATATCGTGCTAAATGAGCAAGTCCCATTTTCTGAAATGGATGTGTTTAGCATTGCGATCGAAGACACCCTTTCGGTAGGCCTGATCGCCGATCTTGAGCCTCTAGGGATTCCTATGAAGGTGTATCCCAATCCCATCCAAAATGGTCAAACCCTTGTGGTCGAACCGGGCTTCAGCGCTCCTGTATTTACATGGGAACTGTTTGATGCGAAAGGGCAAAGCGTACTAACGTCGTCAACGAAGTTACCTCAGAGCGAACACGAATTTCAGATTCAAACGGCTGACTTAGCTGCTGGAATTTATGTGTTGAAAGTTTGGGGTGATCATAAGCAAAGAGTGAGAAGAATCGTGATACAGGATTAGTGGCAGGAATTTTGAGCTAGTGCCTTAGGTACTAAATCTTTAATAATCATTCTCCAATTATCAATCACTAATCCATTTTACGAAATCGTGCTTTTAGGCACTAAAGTGATGATGGAAATGAGATTGCAGAATAATGATTAGTGATCTAAGAGACTGTTTGGATTTTATTCAAAAATCTTCAAATAGAAGATTTGTCATTTCGAGTGTTAATACAGGCGATGCCTCCAATAGGTGTTTTGATGACAAATACGTTCTTTCTATTGTTTCCGCCTTGGCGGAAAAGCTCCAGAGGAGCTTCAGGTTGGTAGATCATCATGGCCCCTCCATGTTTGAGCTCCAGAGGAGCGACACATTCAGAGGACCGCTCCTCTGGAGCGGAAACACCGATGAAATTCATCGGCTACCGACCAAATGCTCCTCCGGAGCATTGTTGCCTTTGGCAACAGCAAGTAACAAACGTTG
>JBGCEU010000227.1:0-5186 GCA_045106535.1 Akkermansiaceae bacterium
GATCAGGGTGGTGGGTGTGGCGAGGATGACGTTTTGATCAACGCCTTTCTCAATCAGACTGGAGTCCTCGCCGAGGGCGGCAGAGAAAAATGCCTCGCTGGGGAGGAAGAGCACGACGAACTCCGGTGTGGTGTCGAACTGCTGTTGATACTTCTTGCTGCCTAGCTGCTGGATGTGGGTGCGCACTTGCTGGGCGTGGCGGGCGAGCGCAGCGTCGCGCACAGTGTCGTCGTCGGTCTCGATGGCATCGAGGTAGGCGTCCATCGGGGCTTTGGAATCAACGACAACCTGCTGGCCGCCGGGGAGTTTGACAATGAGGTCGGGTCGGAGGCGTTTGCCTTCGTCGCTGGTAGTGGTCGTCTGCGTTTCAAAATCGCAATGCTCCTGCATGCCAGCCATTTCCACCACGCGGCGCAGCTGCATCTCGCCCCACTGTCCTCGACCGGTCGGTTGGCGCAGTGCTTTGACAAGTTTTTGCGTTTCCTTCTGCAGTCCGATATTTGCCTCGGTGATGTGCACGATCTGCTGCTTGAGTGCTTGTTTGTCTCCCTCGCGTAGCTTCTCGGATTCAGAAATCTGGGTTTGCACTTTGTCGAGTGTCTGGGAGATCGGTTTGACGAGCTGCTCGACGGCGGTCTTGCGTTTTTCCAGCTCGTTGTTCGCCTCCTGCTGCTGCGCCTTCAGGCTGTTTTTTGCCAAGGAAAGGAACTGGTCTTGGGTCGACTTAAGGGTCTCGGCGGACAGCACTTTAAAGGTATCAGTCAGTCGGGTCTCCGCCTTTTCCAGCAGCGCCTGCTTTTCAGTGGCGGCTTTCTTTTCCTCCTGGAGTCGGACTTCGAGCTCAGTTTGCGCCTGACGGAGAGTCGATTCTGACACGAGCTGGAGGTCGTGTTTTTCCTTCATTTGCGCGAGTTCCGACCCGAGCTCGGCGGCGCGTTGCTGCTCGCTGCGGAGCTTTTCGGCATCGATACTGGCACGCGACTTGAGTTTGGTGGAAAATATGAGCCAGGTGACGAGGACACCGGCGACCAGACCGACGGCGGCGGTGACGAATGGGAGTTGTTCAGGTGAGATCATGAATATTGAAGATGTATTTTTTAGACAGAATTTACAGAATTAAGCAGAATTTTATTAGCCAAGCATGAAGGTCTATACTCATCACTCCAATTCTGAAAAATTTTGTTAATTCTGTCCAGCGCCGCAGGCAAACCATCGCGTCCGGAGGATGACGTAGGGTTTTACTTGCGGAGGCAGCGAGCTACGGCATATTAGTCGCGTTCACAGCACGTCTCGATATAATCTTACGTGCAAACATTGACAACTTATACCCAAGAAAAAAATATTATGGCCCACGAATTACCCGAACTAGGATATGCCTACGATGCCTTGGAGCCGCACATCGATGCGCGCACCATGGAGATCCACCACAGCAAGCACCACAACGCCTACGTCGCCGGCCTCAACGGCGCGCTTGAAGGCAATGACGACCTGCAAGGCGTTTCCGTGGAAGCTCTGATCCAGAACCTCGATAAGGTTCCCGCAGACATCCAGACACCTGTCCGTAACCACGGCGGCGGTCACTTCAACCACTCGCTTTTCTGGAAGGTCATCGCACCTGGTGGAGCAACTGCACCATCTGGCGACCTTGCCGCTGCTATCGACGCCAGCTTTGGTTCACTCGACGGCATGAAGGAAGCATTTGCGAAAGCAGCTGCCACTCGCTTCGGCTCCGGCTGGGCATGGCTCGGCACCAAGGAAGACGGCTCACTTGCTGTTTCCTCCACAGCGAACCAGGACAACCCGCTCATGGGCGAATTTGCCGGTGCTTGTGGCTGCAAGCCAATCCTCGGACTCGACGTCTGGGAGCACGCTTACTACCTCAACTACCAGAACCGTCGCCCGGACTACATCTCGGCATTCTGGAACGTGGTGAACTGGGACGTGGTCGCAGAAAACTTTGCCGCCTCCAAGTGCTGCGGCGGTGGCTGCGGATGCGGCTAAGCTTCACACGCTAAAATTTCAAACGCGGTTTGTCAGTAGGCAGGCCGCGTTTTTTTATTCTGCGGATATGTCCGTGGAAACAGGATCGATAACGGTGCCATGGGTTTCCAACATGTCCTCCATCTCTGTCACTGGCTCGGCAGGTGCGTCAGTCAAGAAACCGACACTGCTTCCTGCAGCCCTTATCACGCTGGCTGGCACCCTAATTATTTGCTGGGGAAGATAGAGAAGACTCTGAAGCAACTGACACGATGTTAGCAACATTAGGAGCAAACCAATAACAAGAAATCGAAGGTAGGACATAGTGCGCAGAATGCACGGTTACGCCTTCAAGTCGAAAAAAAAATCAATTAACCTATTCTATCTTGCACATGAGGCATTCAAGAAAAATAGGTGATTCGATCAAGTTACTGGGTTAAACCGACGGCAGCGTAATCTTGAAAGCAGTCAGTTATGTCCTATTTTTTTGAGAATGACATTGATTGAAAAACCGAAGACTGTCGGTCATTATCATCTTTATGCGATATTTGCTTTTAGTTCTGTTGTTTTTCTCCGTCTCGAGTGGCGGTTTTGTGAATGCTGACTCCGCCGATCGTAGGGAACTGATCAAATCGAGTAACCGGGTGGTTTTTCTGGGTGATTCGATCACTTACAGTGGCGCATATGTAGCCAATTTCATCGCATGGGCTGAGCTTGAGTTTCCCAAGAAAAAAATCGACTGGATCAACGTTGGGCTTAGTTCCGAGACAGTGTCGGGGCTAAGTGAGAAAGGTCATGCCGGCGGCAGGTTTCCAAGGCCGGATCTCTTTGAGCGGCTGGATCGGGTTCTTCAACAGACCAAACCTGATCTCGTTTTCGCGTGCTACGGGATGAACTGTGGTATCTATCTTCCACAGGATCAGGATCGTTTCGCAAAATACAAGCAGGGGATAACGAAGCTGAAACAAGAGGTTGAGAAAACGGGTGCTAAGATCGTATTTCTAACACCGCCCTATTTTGACAAAATGCGAAACGCAAAAAAGAGCTACTACACAGACGTTCTGGCTGCTTATTCAAACTGGCTCGTTGATCAACGTAAGAACGGGTGGATGGTCGCCGATGTGAATCGAGCCATGACCAAGGCGATCGAGAAAAACCGCGAGTCCGACCCGAAGTATTCCGTGCAGAGAGATGCTGTTCATCCCGATAAGACAGGCCACTGGATGATGGCGCAACCGCTCATCCGCTGGTTCGGAGATGATGAATCCGCGAAGAAAACATCCGTGGAGGACATGCTAAAGTTACGTGGTAAGCATGTGAAAATTTTCCAGCTCTGCAATCAGCGGATGTCTGTCCTGCGAGATGCATGGCTAACTAAGACAGGACACAAGCGACCGGGCGTGCGAAAAGGGAAGCCTCTGCAGGAAGCCAAGCTTGAAGCGGAGGGGTTGACCAAAGAGATTGAGAAATTGAAGTCGCTAGAGTGAATTTATAAAATATAGATCAATTCTATTTCTTGACACAGTCCATTTCGGGGCCAGATTCATCGCCGTGATCGCTACTGAATGGTCGGAAATTTTGCGTGAGCACAACCTGGGTGTGACAGCTCAGCGGTTGGCGGTTCTACGCGAAGTGGACGGGCATGCGCATGCGACAGCGGATGAGGTTGTCAATGGCGTGCGTGAAGCTATTGGGACGATTTCACGCCAGGCGGTCTACGATGCGCTGGGTGTGCTTTCCGAAAAAGGAATCATCAGAAGAATTCAACCCGCCGGGTCTGCGGCAAGGTATGAAGCACGTGCCGGAGATAACCACCACCATCTGGTGTGTCGCGATTGTGGCAAGACGGTTGATGTGGATTGTGCCGTGGGAAAACGCCCCTGCCTAACAGCATCTGATGATGCAGGCTTCATCATTGATGAGGCCGAAGTAATTTACTGGGGTAAATGCCCCAAGTGTCAGAACAAATAATTGAAACAAAAAACCAAACCTAACAAAAAATGAGTAACGAATCTAAATGTCCATTCGGCCACGGTGCCGCATCTACTGGCGGAGCTGCCACAACCAATGACGACTGGTGGCCGAACCGCCTGAAAGTTGATCTGCTGAACCAGCACTCGAACAAGTCCAATCCAATGGAGCAGGACTTCGATTATGCCGAGGCATTCAAAAACCTCGACTACGATGCGCTGAAGCAAGACCTCGCCGACCTGATGACCGACTCACAGGACTGGTGGCCGGCGGACTTCGGGCACTATGGCCCGTTTTTTGTCCGTATGTCATGGCACAGTGCCGGCACATACCGCACTGGCGATGGTCGCGGTGGTGGTGGACGCGGTCAGCAGCGTTTTGCGCCGCTGAATAGCTGGCCGGATAATGGTAATCTGGACAAGGCACGTCGACTGCTTTGGCCAATCAAGCAGAAATACGGTAAGAGCTTGTCTTGGGCCGACTTGATGATTCTAACAGGCAATGTCGCGCTTGAGACCATGGGATTCAAGACCTTCGGTTTTGCCGGTGGGCGAGATGACACATGGGAGCCTGATCTTGATGTTTACTGGGGTGCTGAAAAGGAATGGCTCCAGCCCAGTGGTGGTGACAACAGTCGCTACACAGGTGAACGTGACCTTGAAAATCCATTGGCGGCTGTGCAAATGGGTCTGATCTACGTCAATCCCGAGGGGCCGGATGGGAATCCCGATCCGCTTCTCGCAGCCAAGGACATCCGGGAAACTTTTGGCCGTATGGCGATGAACGACGAAGAGACCGTGGCGCTAATCGCTGGCGGTCATTCCTTCGGCAAGGCGCACGGCGCAGGCCCAGCAGACCACGTAGGAGCCGACCCCGAGGCCGCTTCCGTCGAGGAGCAGGGCTTTGGCTGGACGAGTAGTTACCAGAGCGGCAAGGGTGGTGATACCATCACCTCTGGCCTTGAGGTCACTTGGACCGAAACTCCTGCCAAGTGGAGTAATAATTTCTTCGAGAACCTCTTCAATTATGAATGGGAGCTGACCAAGAGCCCGGCTGGGGCGCATCAGTGGGTGGCGAAGGATGCTGCTGCCACGATCCCCGATGCCCACGATCCGAGTGTGATGCGTAAGCCGACTATGCTGACCACGGATCTCTCACTGAGGGAAGACCCCGAATACGCAAAAATCTCAAAGCGTTTCCTGGAAAATCCCGACCAATTCGCAGATGCGTTTGCC
>JBGCEU010000228.1:0-5106 GCA_045106535.1 Akkermansiaceae bacterium
CCAAACGTGTTATTCATTTTTGCCGACGACCTCAGGCCGGAATTAAACTGCTATGGGTGTGAGCATGTGATCAGCCCAAACATAGATCGCTTGGCATCGATGGGGTGCATGTTTGAAAAATCCTATGTTCAAATCGCAGTCTGCAATCCTTCCCGTGCTAGTATGCTGACTGGGAAAAGGCCTGATGATTTAAGCGTTTGGGGATTAGACACCCACTTCAGGGAAAGCTCTCCAGATGTGGTAACACTACCTCAACATTTTAAGCAGCAAGGCTATCACACAGCCGCCATTGGTAAAATTTATCATAATGACAAGCCCGATCCGATCTCTTGGTCCGAGCCTCAGATGTATATCGAAGGATACCCATACGATCCAGATGCGGTCTACCGCGATGACGGGAATATTCACTACCTTGAGCAGCGGAAAAAAGAAATCACCGATGAAGAGGGCACCGGTAGCAGGTTCATTGACGAGTATGGGCAATGGTATCTAAAAGCCTGTGCTACCGAGATGCCTGACGTTCCCGATGACGCCTACTATGATGGTGCGCAAACGGACGTGGCGATCGACAAGCTAACTGATCTTAGCCAGATGGATGAGCCTTTCTTTTTTGGCTTAGGCTATTATCGCCCGCACTTGCCCTTTAATGTGCCTAAAAAATACTGGGATATGTATGACCGCGAGGCGATTGAATTGGCGGAGTTCGATATGCCGCCGCTGGGTGCGCCGCCCATGGCTATGAATAATATGAGGGAACTCAGGGGTTACGCTGATTTTAAGGAATGTGAGCACCCGAACGAATCGCAACTCAACGATGAAGACTCCCGCCTGCTGCGCCATGGTTATTTTGCCTCGGTCACCTATATTGACACTCAGATAGGCAAAGTTCTCGATCACTTAGAAAAGCTCGATATCCTTGATGAAACCATCATCGTGCTCTGGGGGGACAACGGTTGGAAACTGGGTGATTATGGAAGTTGGTGTAAAATGACGAATTACGAAATGGACACTCGAGTCCCCCTAATCATCAAGCCTGCGAAATCGATGACAGGTGATGGTAAGCGTCAACAGATTGTCGAGTCTGTGGATATTTACCCTACTTTATGCGATCTAGCAGGTCTGCCACACCCTGAGGGGTTGACTGGTGAAAGCTTGGGCAAGCACTTTGAAAACCCAGAACTGGAAGGCAAGACACATGCGTTCAGCCAGTTCCTGCGGCACGGTATCTGGGGCGCGCCTGATGGCAAGGAAGCGATGGGTTACACGGTTAGAACAAGAGATTGGCGTTATGTGGAATGGTTTCACAGTGATAAGACCGAGATTATTGACAGGGAACTCTATGACATCGCCAGTCAGGGCCTTGAGCAGGAGAATCTCAGCGGCAAACCTGAGTATCAGGAAATAGAAAGCTCACTCGCTCAGCTGCTGACGGAATACCGAGGTAATACCTTACCGCTAAAGCCGAGTAAAAAGCGTTGAGTTCCATAGAATCTAGGCCGAGCTCTGGTTCGCAAAATCGTTCTTTTTGCCTCGCCATTATCTGGTGAAAATTTTCCGTGTCTTCCGTATTTTTCGTGTTTAATAATGCATCACATGAGCTCTTACTGCATTAAAATATTTCTCTACGAAGTAGAGCCTGAAATCTGGCGGCGATTTTCAGTGCCCGGTTCAGCAACTTTTGCTGAGCTTCATACATTGATTCAAAAAGTGATGGGGTGGAGCGACGAGCAGGATCACCAATTTCGCTACGGTAAAGGCAGGCATCTTGGTAATGTTATTTCTAACACTGAAAAAGAAGTCAGTCCAAAAGATGATTTTACAGATGAAAAAGAAATTACGGTGGCTCAATTTGTGGGTCGCCGTAAGTTGCCGATTCGTTTGATGTATCGCTACGATTTTTTTGACTCATGGACCCACGAGTTAGTGATCGAAGAAAAAACGGAGACTGATGACGCACCTAAACTGTTAGGCGGTGAACGCGCCTGCCCTCCCGAGGACTGTGGTGGGCCCTTCGGCTACAAGGAATGTATCGAGGGATTTGCCGAATGGATGGATGACGATTATGATCCAGAGGCATTTGATGTTGCAACTATCAAGTTATGACACCTGCTGATGTTATCGAGCACTGCCTGAGCCAAAAAGGCGTTGAGGAGACAACGCCCTTTGGCCCCGAAGTGCTCGTTTACAAAGTAATGGGTAAGGTATTTGCCCTCATCGATCCTGATGAGTTCCCTTCGTTCGTTAACTTGAAGTGTGATCCTGACCGTGCCCTGGAGCTACGTGACGAACATGATGCGGTTAAGCCCGGCTACCACATGAACAAAAAGCACTGGAATAGCGTGTACCTCGACGGCACATTACCGCACGAGCTGGTGCGGGAACTGATTGATCACTCTTACGACATGGTGGTCAATAGCCTCAAGAGGTCGGACAGGGAGAATCTAGACCGTTAAGTTTCTGTTTTTTTTATTTGACCAAGGAACGTTTCATGTAAACTCTGGAGAGCGATCAAGATTACGAATCCACTGCACAACCAGATACATACTATGAAACGACATACCTATTTCGCAGCTGCTGTAGTGATGTGCTTATCGGCGCATCAAGGCCAGTCCGCTATTATTCTCGAAGTTGATGGGTCTTCGGCTCTCGGTGGCACGACCCAGATATTCGAGGGTAATTTAGCAACATTTCCAGTTCCTGGAGGCACGAACAGATACTCCAGTGTCGTGACCAGCGGAACAGATATCACAGCGACAACACAAGCGAACCCCACTACGGGTCCTGAACGAGACACGTATCTAAATTACGGCTCTGCAGCACTTGATATCAATGGAGGAACCGCTGGCACAGGCCTGACGACCTCGACATATCGTTTTGTGCAGATTTTCTACTCTCTTGGCAATGATTGGACTGGAAGCACGCACCAGCTTCGTCTCGATACCACCAACGAAGGCGCTGCTTTTGACACATTTACCAACTCCAATACCATCGCAAGCACGACGGGTGCTCATACGCTTTTGATTGATCTGCTCAGTGATGATGGAACCACCTTGAGTGGCACTTGGAGCGGTGAGTGGACAGTCTTACGTTGGGACTTTTTCAACGATGCAGGAAACGGTAGCAAATCATTTACCATCGATAAGATTGAGTTCGGCTCGGAGGTGGTTGCTATTCCAGAACCAAGTTCTTCAGCACTTGTGCTGGGAGGTCTTGGGCTCTCCATGTTCCTACGTCGCAGGAAATAATTGATACGCTATTTTTTCATTCCCGTGCTTCACATATCGGAGCACGGGTTTTTTTGTGCCTTCTTTTAAAACCGCAGCCAGTTGATCATTACAAAATCGGCTTAGCCTGCAGCTTGTTGAATCGCTAGAATGCGTGCTTGGGCGGCGTCTTGCTCGTCGATCGCCTTGCCGATTGCTTTATGGGTTTGCTCGAAGGCTTTTTGCGTCGCCTCCTCATCAAAAACTGGTTCTGATTTCTCAGAATCCCATTTCCATTTGCCAAAGGCGTTTTTTAGAATGGTGTGTTGTTTGAGTATCTCCTCGTAGATCTCATGATCTTTCTGGCGTACGATAAAGAGATCCGGTTTGATTGAACTGAAGCTATTGGAGATATCGGAAACGGCTTTTGTCACCATCTTGTTGTCCATACCCTCGGCTCCTGCTAGCTCTCTGAGCTGGGTCATCCATGCGGTTTTTGTTTTTTGGATCACTCGATTATTGAACTTTATAGCTTCGTGGATTTTTTTTGACGAGGCATCGATGTCCTCGATGTTGTTGGTTTTTTCGTAGTCAGTGGCTGCTTGAACCAGGCCTGTGTTCTCCGCTTGTTCAAGGTTGTGATCCCGCATCAGGGTCAGCCAGTGGCGAAGCACCATATGGTTGGCTGCCTTCTGTCCAGTAGAGGATTGCTCAGCTTTCCGTGCGACTTCGATCGCACGGTTGAGAGTATCGTTGTCGGACTCCAGATCAGCCTCGCCCTCGAATTGCCGGGCGTACATATCTGTAACTTCATTGATCGCTTTGCCTACCTCATCGGTTTTCTTGGCGCCTTCACTACTTGAAGATTTTTTTTCACACGAAATGAATGCTACTGGCATAGCAGTGATAATCAGGAAACGAAAGCACTTGGGCATGCGCGATTCCATCATGGCTTATCGCTCAAGTCTAGGCTGTTCAGTCACGACGACAGGTCATCATAAACTCATTGCCATCGGTATCGACGCACATCGCGAGGTGGAGCGGATCTTCCTCGGTGTCTGTCGGCTCCCTTGTTAGGTCGCCGCCGGACTCTTTCAGTCGCTTAATGCCTTCGCGGAGGTCATCAACTTGGAAGCTCAGGCCGGTCCACGTGCGCTTACCTTCGCCGCCACCGTGGATGCCGATCGTAGCTCCTGCGACCAAAATCTCGCTCCAGGTTTCGTTAGTAAAGGAGATCTCCCCACCGAAAAGATCGCGGTAAAAATTCAGGCAGCGTTGGTAGTCGGCTGCCCAGAGCACGTATTTAACTTTTTCGACTTTCATAGGATTAGTTGGCGACGATATTTACGAGACGACCGGGTACAACGATGATTTTACGCACCGTTTTCCCTTCGATGTGCTGCTGCACATTGGTGTCCTCTTGGGCGAGGGATTCGATTTTCTCCTTTGGGGTGTCTGGCGAAATGGTGATTTTTCCGCGTAGCTTGCCGTTGACCTGGACGACGATTTCCACTTCGTCCTCGACAAGGAAATCTTCGTTATAGCTTGGCCATGCGCGATCCGCGAGGATGCGTCCCTCACTGCATTTGGCAGTCGGGAACGCTTCACCTAACTGCTTGTGGATTTCCTCGGTAATGTGCGGTGCAAATGGGTTCAGGCACTTGAGTAGATCGCGCATCAGCAGGGCTGGGAGTTTGTCTGCTTTACCAAAGGTATTCGTGCAGATCATCATCTGTGAAATGGCGGTATTGAACGATAGCTTCTCGATGTCATCACTCACTTTTTTGATCGTTTCGTGCAGTACCTTGAGAAGCTCTTTTTCCGTAGGTTTTTCATCGGTGAGCTTGCTGGACAGCACCCATTCACCTTCTTGATTTTGCTCGAAGGCAAGACGCCAGACCTT
>JBGCEU010000229.1:0-8886 GCA_045106535.1 Akkermansiaceae bacterium
ATGGCATTGGCCTGCATCATCCTTCCCCAGTTGCTCCTGGGCGAGCCGCTGGGGCGGGTGCTGCTAGGCTTTATGGCAATCTTCTGGACGGCGCGTGTGTTCACTCAGTTCTTTTACTACGAACGCAGTATCAAGCAGGAATTTCCAGTCTTCAATGTGCTGTTCAGCACGTCATTTCTCTATCTCGCGGGGGTCTTTACTTTTCTAACCATTACCCACTGAAATCGCATGGAAAAAGAGTTACTCAATACCGCGATTATCCTGGCAGGCGCAGGGCAGCTGATTCTGGTGATTGCCAGTGCAGTGATACCACGGTGCCTCGATTGGAAAGGTCCACTCGCTACACTTCCTAAACTCATGCGGCAGTTGTTCTGGACCTATGCCGGATACATTCTCGGGGTGCATCTATTTTTCGGACTGGTATCAACTTTCGGTAGTCATCTCCTGCTCGATGGCACACCGCAGGCCGCCTTGCTCAGCGGTATGATGATGACCTGGTGGGGTGTCAGGATCGGGCTTCAGTTCTTTTGCTTCGACCGAAAGGGGATACCACAAACGCGATTCAACATACTCGCAGAGGTGATGTTGGTTGCCCTGTTTCTTTACCTCACGCTTAGCTACGGAGCTGCGCTGTATTTCAATGTAGGGTAAGTTTCTAACTTGCCGACAACCCAGGAAGCCCAGAAGCCAAGCACGATGAATTTACCAAGCCTGCCGGCAAGTTAGAAACTCGCCCTACCTTCATGACCGATTATATTAACAGTTTCCTGTTAGCAATTGCTTTTCTGGCTCTCTGTAGCCTGATACGAAATCGCTGGGTGCTCTGGTTTGGGCTGATCGGATTGATCGCTTCTGTGCATTTTCTTCATCTTAACGACCCGCCATTCTTGCGCATGGTGTTGATTTGTTCCGCTTTGCTGATTGGCATGAAGGGAATCGTTCTCGCCGAATGGGCAGGGGGACTCACTTGGAAACGCAAATTCATTTTTAGCTTTTTATGGTTCGGTATGGAGCCGACACCTTTTGCAGCTGGAAAACGAAAACTAAACTGGAAAAAAGACGCGGTTATAGGAGTGGCCTGTTTTCTTATTGGGCTGGTAGCAAGTGTCGCTGTGGCACACATGGATAACATTCCGCTTCTGCTGATGTTTGTGCCACTGAGCCTAGCATTCCACTATGGATTGCTCAGACTGCTCACAGCATTCTGGCGCATGCAGGGTATTGCAGTGCGACCATTGTTTAGGAATCCACTTGAGAGCCAAGGCCTGGGCGATTTCTGGTCGAAGCGATGGAACCTTTCTTTTTCCCAGATGATGGCAAGAACCGTGCAGAGGCCAGTTGCTAAACGGTTTGGCAAGAGTGCCGGAATATTCACCGTGTTTCTTGTGTCAGGTCTGTTGCATGAACTTGCAATTACGCTACCTGTGCAGAGTGGCTACGGCTTGCCAACGTTCTATTTTACCGTGCATGGGCTGCTTGTTTTGGTCGAGAGGGATAGCTGGCCGCTATGGTTCAAGCGCTCGCTCGCTATCACACTGGTCGCCGCGCCATTGCCATTGCTATTCCCTGAAAAATTCACCCAAGAAGTCATTGTTTTTACACTTAACCAACTAACACTATGAAAAAAATAATTATCGCTGGAGCCAACGGATTTTTAGGTCGCTATCTATCACGCTATTTCGCTCAACAAGGCTGGGAAGTTGTCGGATTTGCTAGACGCCAAAAAGGCATCGACAATCAATGCCGATTCGTCGAGTGGGACGGCAAAACCCTCGGCGACTGGGCTGGTGAGCTAGACGGCTGTGACGTGCTGGTAAACCTCGCCGGTCGCTCGGTGAATTGTCGATACAACGAGGCTAACAAGCGTGAGATTCACGACTCTCGTGTGGACAGCACCAGAGTGCTTGGCGATGCCATTACTGCCTGCGAGAACCCACCGGAGTTGTGGATGAACTCGAGTACCGCGACGATTTACCGTCACGCAGAAGACAAACCACAAAGCGACGTCGGGGAAATTGGCAAAGGTTTCTCAGTTGAAATCGCCAAGGCATGGGAAGAGGCATTTTTTAGTGCCAACGTTCCAGGCAAAGTGCGTAAGGTGGCACTGCGAACCGCCATGGTGCTCGCCGACGAGCCGGGCACGGTGTTTCGTTATCTCTACAACCTCGCAAGGTTTGGTCTCGGAGGGAAAGTAGGCAATGGCAAGCAGATGGTCAGCTGGATTCATGTCGATGATTTCTGCCGCGCTATCGAATGGCTGATTGATCACGACGAAATCTCAGGCCCAATTAACGTCACCGCACCCGACCCCATTCCAAATGCCGAAGTAATGCGCCGATTCCGCAAGCATGCAGGAATGCCTATCGGCCTACCTGCTACCAAATGGATGGCAGAGGTTGGTGCGTTTGTTTTGCGCACCGAGACCGAACTCGTTCTCAAGAGCCGCTGGGTAGTTCCTACCCGACTTCAAGAGCATGGTTTTGTTTTTAAACATCCCGAAATGGATCTCTCCAGTTTTTGCAGCGAAGAAACCAAGTTATCCTCCGTTTTACATTCAGCCCAATGCAACTACACTGAAACATCATGAACAAAATGCTCATTGCGGGTGCGAATGGTTTCATTGCCCGACACCTAACCGATCACTTCTCTAAACTAGGTTGGGAAGTCGCTGGGCTCGCGCGCCGACGTGATGGGCTGCACGAAAATTGTCGCTACATTGAGTGGGATGGAAAGAATCTTGGTGAGTGGTCAGCCGAAGTCGACAACTGCGATGTGCTCGTCAACATGGTGGGGCGATCAATCAACTGCCGTCATAATGAGGAAAACAAAAAGCAGATCCTCAATTCACGCGTCGATAGCACCAAGCTACTTGGACAAGCTCTTTCGCAGTCAGAAAACCCGCCGCAGGCATGGATCAACGGTAGCGCATCCGGCATCTATCAGGAAACCTTCGATCAAGCCCACGGCGAAGACGGCCAGCACGGGGAGGGGTTTATTGCCGACGTCGTCAAGGCGTGGGAAGATACGTTTTTTTCCGCAGAAATCCCCAAAAGTGTCCGACGCGTTGCCATGAGAACGACCATGGTCATTGCCGACGAGCCGGGGAATCCGTTTCGAATTCTTAGAACACTGGCCAAATTCGGACTTGGTGGCAAAGCGGGATCCGGCAAACAAATGGTGAGCTGGATTCACATTGAGGACCTCTGCCGCGCCGTGCAGCTCATCATCGACCAGCAACAGATCGAGGGATCGGTCAATCTAGCAGCGCCTGATGCCGTGAATAACGCCGAGATGATGCGTCGGTTCAGAAAAAGCGTGGGCATGCCGATCGGGATTCCAGCCCCAGCGTTCGGTGTGCGCATCGGAGCCTATTTCATGGGCACAGCGCCCGAGCTAATTTTGGATAGCTGCTGGGTAGAGCCCAAACTGCTTGTGGAGCACGGCTTTGTTTTTAACCATGCTGAGATGAAACCGAAAGAATGGTGACACTATTGACCTGCAAGAAGCAAGCTCAGGCGTCTGGTGGTTTCGTGTCTGTCTATCACAGATGCAGCGACGTCCAGGACAAGTGATTCCCATTCCGGTCCATCGGGTTTGACAGCAATGCCATTCAAGCGAAAGAAAACCAGACAGGTGGTGAATGCCACGCGCTTGTTTCCGTCCACAAAAGGATGATTATTGCAGAGGTAATAGAGGTAGGCTGCTGCAATCTCTATAGGGTTGTTTATGATGGACTGACCACCGAAAGTAGCTTGTGGCGCAGCTAGAGCGCTCTCTAGCAGGTTGATATCACGGATGCCATCGCTGCCACCATCCTTGGCAAGAACTGCAGAGTGAATTTGCAAGACCTGATCCTTGCTAGGGTGGATGAAATTGCTCATCGCTGCCTAGCTAAGTTTGCTCAGTGTTTCAGAATGTGATTCGAGCACTTTTTCGAGTGCCTCATTAAAAGTGGCATCATCCGCCACCATGATTTCTGGCGTTAGCGTAATCGTGCCACCCTCATGCACAACCACATTGACCTGATCGCCCTCCTTCAGGTTGGCGAGCTCCAGCAATGCGGCATCAAAGATGATTCCCTTGGAATTGCCGATTTTGGTAATGGTCTTAATCATGTAAAACATTGTATTACATGAATTTGCCATGTCAAGTCTTCCGATTACTCAGAATAACCCACCCCAAACCGCTCAGCTGCCACAGCCAGGCGTTTATCCTCGGTCCAGAGAAGCACATCGGGGCTAGCGACCACTGACGCGAGGATTGATAAATCATTCCATTGTAGGCCTTTTCCCCAGAGCTGGTTGTCTTCGATTAGCCGATGGGTTTCATCGAAACTAGCGGGTTGGACAGTCTGGAATGCATGCAGGTCTTTGAGCGTTTGTT
The DNA here is from genome assembly GCA_045106535.1 of Akkermansiaceae bacterium. GTDB lineage: Bacteria > Verrucomicrobiota > Verrucomicrobiia > Verrucomicrobiales > Akkermansiaceae > Oceaniferula. The sequence continues at coordinate 4,384 of JBGCEU010000229.1, forward strand.
GCCGACTAGGAAGGTTGCCAACCGAAAGCTCACCGATGACGAGTGGGTGGATTGCCAAGAAATCATGCTCGATCAGTCCGCTGAGCACTTTGTTGCCCTCGCGGAGAAAGCGGCACCAGATGTTGGTATCGGCGAGAATGAGCATGGCTATTTGTTGTAGGGTGCCCCGTCCTCAGCAGCGGTGCCTAGACCTACAGAGCGTGAGTCACGTCCGGGAATGGCGAAGTCAGGAGTGCCACCGGAAAGCCTGAGCAGACGTTTTCTGCTTTCTGCGGCGATCATCATTTCCAGTGCCTTGGTCAGCAGGGAGGATGCGTTACTATCGCCTGCAATCTCGGCGGCCTTTTCGAACAGATCGTCATCGAGTGTGATTGTCGTTCTCATGCATCAAAAATAACATCATTGATGCGTTTGTATATGATGTTATGCGAAAAACTGCGAGAAATTGGCGGTAATCGACGAAATATCAAGGAATTTCGATGCCTGTCGCTTGATCTCAGGCAAGTTCGCAGGATGATTGATTCCATCTTGGAGCGGGTGCGATATGGCGTTCTCAGGTGGCAGCATATCGGGGGCATCTGTTTCGATCAGCATTCGGTCTGGCGGCACCTCTGCAAATGCCTCACGCACCTTGTGTTTTTTCTCGTGAAGGAAATATCCAGAGAATGAGAAATAGGCACCCAGCTTGGTGAGTCGGGGCACGAGTTCCTTGGAGCCGCCGTAGGAGTGGAGTAGGAATCCACGTGCGGGTAGGGAATTCGACTCCAAAAGCTCCACAAGATGCCCCCAGGCTTTCAGGCAGTGGATCGATAGCGGCAGGTTGCGTTCAGTGGCGAGAGCTAGGTGGGTGAGGAAAATCTTCTCCTGTAATGCGATGTCGTAGTCGTCCATCCAGTGGTCGAGGCCGCACTCGCCGATGCAGGCGTTTGGTACGGTGTCGAGGTAGTGGACTAGTTTTTCAAGCCAACCATTGGTAGGCGTTTTCCAAGGGTGCAGACCGAACGATGGGATAATCAGGTCAGGGTGTTCGATAGTCAGAGCAGCAACCTTTTTCCAGTCGTCAGGGCAGGTGCCATTGACCACACAGCGCGTTACCCCAGCGGCACGTATTTCCGCGATGACCTGATCGCGGATACCATCGAACCGGCTGTCCTGAAGGTGATTGTGAGCGTCATGCACGGTGAATCAATTTCTTTGCAGCGGCTTGCAGCGACTCGGGAGCAAATCCATCAAGCTCCACGGTGTACGACGGGGCAGGGTAGTTCGACTTCTCATCGCCCGCGCGGCGGTAGACGAGGTCGTAGTGGTCACGCAGCACCGATTCCACGAAGCCTGTCCAAGCGGCGGCATCAATTTGCTCGTGCCACTGGGTAACCTGTTCGCCACCACGTAGCTTGGTGAGTCGATCTAACAAACCCTTCAGGTGTTCGGGGTCGGCGGTGAAATACGGATAGTCATCAAGCAGGAACTGGGCACGCTGGGGTAGCGGCATCTGGATTTCAACGACGGTGCTTTGCCCGAGTTTTTTCCACAACGAGGGTGGGCAGTGCAGTGCTCCGATACGATTGCTCTCGGCCTCGGTGAAGACAGGTTTGTTAGGATTAAGTTCGCTAACAGCCTGCCACAGCAGAGTTTCAAAATGCTTCTGGCTCGGCTGGGTGGTGTCGGGTTCGAGCCCGAGCACTGATCCCTTGTGGTTGGCGAGTCCTTCGAGGTCAAGCACCTGCGCGCCCTGGTCACGTAGCGTGTGGAGTAGTCGTGTTTTGGCGACGCCTGTCTGACCCGCTAGCACGGTGAGCGTGAGTGCAGGGTCGGCTAATCGATTTTCCAGATCGTCAGAGACAAACTTACGAAATGCCTTGTAGCCACCTTCTAACACACGTGCCCGCCAACCGATGGATCGTAAGATGTGAGCAAGCGAGTTCGATCTCATACCACCACGCCAGCAGTAGAGCAGCGGGTTGTAGGTCCTATTTTTGTCGGAGAGATACGTGGCGAGGTGATTGGCGGCATTGTTGGAAATGAACTGCGCGCCGAGTCGTCGAGCTTCGAATGGATTCGCTTTGTAAATAGTGCCGACTTCAGCACGTTCGTCATCGTTGAGCACCGGCAGATTTACCGCACCTGGCAGGTGATCCTCCGCGAACTCCCCGGGCGCACGCACGTCGATGATCTCGGAAAACTCGCCGAGGTCGTGGGGCAGGGTGATGGTTTCGACATGTTTCATGGCGAAACGTGGTAGCGAGAAGACTACTCGCTTTGTTCGGTTTTGGGTTTGTTACCCATAGCAGGTTTTTTGAAAGCCAGAAGGTAGCTTCCGAGTGCCAGCCCGATGATAAGAATCCAGGCCACGGCTCCCTTGATGACACGACGCTTTGCTAGAACCAAGGCTCCACCCAGTAGAACCCAGATCACAACCTTCAGGATTAGCCAAATAGGCCACTTGGTTCCGTACATGATATTGTAGGTGTCCTTGAGCTTGAATTCGCTGCCGCCGAGAGGCGAGGAGTGCATGCCAAAGCCACCTAACAAAATTAGTATAAGCCCGACCCCGTGGCCGATTGCAGCACCCTTGGTGGTTTTATCTCCCGTGAAGAGTGACCCGAATGCGAACATCAGCACAAAGATGCCAGTGAAGTGGATGAGGCGGTAAATTTCGTATTTTTCCATGAGTTTAGGTTGTTGTTAGTATTCTTGTTTTGTTGATTGCTGTTGCACAGAAACGCCGAGTGTTTCCTCAAGCCCCTCGCAAACGCCGGACATGAGGTCGTCGAGAGATTCGATCACAACAATTACGGCCTTCGTGTAGTCGGCTGCGTCGAGAGAGGGTTGCGCTTTTTCGAGCACGTGGTCGAGCGCTTTTCTCGGTAAAAATGGCTCCAGCCCGTATCCGACCATTAAACCAATCCGACCTTGTCGGGGATCGAGCGACAGGAGAATGGTGCGGTTCTTGCCGCCTTTGCGGTCGTCGGCGACGAGATCTCCCTGGTTGAACAGCCAGAAAAGATGCGTGCTCACTGGAAATTGCGGATCGAAATCCCGCACAACGACATGCATGTCGACCTGGGGAAACTTGCGCGTTAGATTAGTGAGGGAGGACTGAATTTTTTTGCTGCCTGAGTTACCGAGTAAGCCGATGGTATCGTTGAGCCCCTTGTAAAGCCTTGGCGCAGGTCCCAGCAGAGCGTTAGCGCTGGTGAGCGATAGCTGGCACGACGGGCACTCCTCGGTGGTTTCCGAGAGCACAGCCTGACAGTAAGGACATTGCATGGCGCGGATGATACATAGCTGCGGTGCATGCAAAAGTCTTGAATCTTGATTCTTCTCTCCTACTTCTTGCCCCATGCATATGCGCTTTACTGATGACGAGCTGCTCACACTTTCGGAAATGCTGACACTGGCGTGCTGGGGCACATACTGGAACCACAAACCCGGCGCCGATGAAGGCGTGGCGCGGTTCGACGATATGCTCGAGAAGATCCTGTCGCGCCTCCAGCACAACGGTCAGGGGCAGCACGTTGAGATGGATCCGGAACGGCAGCGGCTAAAGCTACGAAAAGATCGAGAAGACAGCTCATTCCACGCTCAGTGCTACGATGAGATGCGTAACGAGGTTTTCTGGGAAGAACTGACCGCGCGCATGGCTGAACGCGAATTAGGAAAACGCCATGGCGTGGAAAAAATCAACAGCATGCCCGAGGAGGAGCGTAAAAAGCTCGCCGAACCTCTGATGAAGCGCTTCTGGGAGGAGTTTTCCAAAAAGGGAATCGCGAACTTACACGTCGTCGCCCGCAGCGGTGAGGGGTAAATCTTCCACTCATCCTATGAGCCGTGCTTATCTGTGGCGATCTGCGGCATCTGTGTTAGATATTCATTTACACAGATTGCACGGATGAACACAAATCATGACATCCGCTCGTGCTGATGCTTTATAAATCGCACCAATACTTGAAAAACATCCAATCCGCGCAATAGTGCCGCACTTATGACTCGCGCACTTGTCTGGTTCCGCCGTGACCTCCGACTAAAAGATAACCCGGCACTGGCGGCGGCTGCCGAATCGGGTGCTGAGATTCTGCCTGTCTACATCCACGGACTCGAGCAATCGCCGCAGTTGAGCGAGGGTGGGGCATCGAAGTGGTGGCTGCATCACGCGCTCGAGGATCTGGATTCGGAGTTGGGAAATAGTGGTGGTAAACTCCACCTCGCTCAGGGGGAAAGTGTCGAGGAGGTTTTGTTAGGACTGATCGGCGAGTATGAAATCGATGCCGTTTACTGGAATAGGCGCTACCAGCCGGAGGCGATCGAATTGGATAGCTCGATCAAAAAACAGCTGCAAGCCGACGGCATCAAGGTGCACAGCTTCAATGCCAGCGCGCTCAACGAACCCCACGCGATTGAAAACAAATCCGGTAAGCCGTATCAGGTTTTCACTCCGTATTGGAAGCTCTGCCGCGACATCGCAGTGGATAAACCACGTGATGCGGATCTGTCTAACACGAA
>JBGCEU010000023.1:0-29027 GCA_045106535.1 Akkermansiaceae bacterium
AAGAATGTTGATTCGCAGGTCTAGCGCATAATTCATTAATCTACACGTCAACCTACTGTTCCTATGAAAAAAATAACTATCTACACATTAAGCGCCATTTTAGTTAGCGCTTCAATAACCTACGGACAAAATTCAGCATACACTAACCCCTCTGGATATGTGAGCTTAGGTAACACCGATGAAGGACAGCCTGCAGTTGCTGCGAATACGGATCTCTACGCTACAATTCCTCTTTTGCAGGCTACCCAGTATACTGGGAAGCTTGAGTTGCCCTCTGAGGCTAATAAACTTCAGTTTCAGACTGGTGCTGCATTCACTGCAGGACAGTGGACTGGCAGTGCTCACTGTGTCGTCATTACCAGTGGAGCAAAAGAAGGGCTGACGGCGATAATTCAATCACACACTGCGGATGAGCTAACGTTAACCCTTCCGAATGGTTCCTCTCTCACTGGAATAGTTGCTGACGATACGGCAAAAATCATTCCTTGCTGGACAGCTTCGACCCTATTTGGAGATTCTGTCATCCCACCCGGCACGAATATGTTTTTCTACGATGTTGGACCCGGCGAGACTAACTCCTCTGCCAAGGTAGCTCTTGTTTATGGTGGTGCAGCGGCGGGCTGGTTTTATCAGTTTGACCTAATTAACGGAACCACTGGGTCTGCAAATGATTTCATCATCCACCCAAGTGAAGGGTTTGTCATAAGAACAGGTGCTAGCCCTATCACCAAGCTTGTCGTTACGGGTGCAGTTCCCGTAACTAAGCACTCAGCCATCCTTACAAAGGCAGTCGCAGGCCAAGCCGAAGACAACATCGTCGGTTACACAAGTCCTGTGGGAGAAAAAATGTCAGCCACAGGCTTGGGGGTCACAGCGGGCGACAGCATCCTGATCTATGATAAAAAGGCTCAAGGGCAAAATAAGTCTGCCCAAATTGGCTTGGTATACGGCGGCGAGGCGGCGGGCTGGTTTTACCAGTTTGATCTCATCAACGGAAACACCGGCTCTGCAAATGATTATGTATTGGAGCCTGGCACGGCATTTGTCTACCGAAGAATTGCTAATGCTCCTACTGGAAACGTAGAATGGAGTAGCTTGCCTAGTTACGTCCCCGGTCTAAATGACTAATTTTAATACAACCATATTCACAACTACCTAATCAAAAAATATATGAGAACAAAAATTTGTATACTCGGGGCTATCATGCCGCTTATTAGCCATAGCTCGAATGCTGCCATCACTATTGCTTTCAGCGAGTCGTTTTCGTCTACAGGTGGGATTGCCACGAACTTTGCCAATGCTGCCGGCACGGCAGCAAATGGGCTAACTTGGGGTATAATAGTCGATAACTCAGGTGATGGTTTTCTAGCAGCGTATGATATATCAGGCAGTGGTACTTCCGCGCAAATCCAAGGTGGAGATGATAAACTCTATATATCGGCTCAAACAACTTCAGATACCACAGGTCAATCTGAATTCAGTCCTACTTTTGTTCCAGAGGGTTTTGGTGGAGCTGGCTCACTAACGGCGGTTTCGTTCAACAGCCCTCATGCAGCTAACACTCCTTTTGCAATCGTGTGGTTTGATTCCTCAGCCGCATTTGATGACGCTAGTTCCAGCACTGCGGGGATATTAACTAATAGCGATGTCACGGGAACACCATTTTTAATCCCATCCGATGATCCTCCTGGCGGAACTTTTGCCATCTCAGCATGGGCACGGGGAGACGATCCCGTAAGGTCTGCGACGGGATTGAATATCACATTCGTACCCGAGCCATCTTCAACCGCTTTGATTGGGCTGGGGGGACTTGCACTTTTGCTTCGTCGCCGTCGATAGCCTCTCAATTTCAGACAAACCATTTTTCAAAGACCGGTGCGTAAAGTGCCGGTCTTTTTTGTTGATCGGGTTTTGACATTTTTGGATATCCCGCATAGCAAATGGCGGCACCTGATCTGCAAATTATTTTTTCTGAAGGGTTATTCCTAGAGAAACAAAGTGAAGGAGGGATGGCTGAGTTGGTTTAAGGCGCTCGATTCGAAATCGAGTGTAGGTTTATAGCCTACCATGGGTTCGAATCCCATTCCCTCTGCCGCTCTTCGCCAAGGCTTCGGGTGGCACGGCCACGAATCGACTGGGGGCTGTAGTCGGGCGGATGAGAACGTAGTTTGAGTGCAGAATTGCCCGTGAACCACGGGCTCATCGATGACAAGTTTCCGGAGGAGGAAACTTGCTTGCCGGCACAGTCTGAGCGGGCGAAGACAATCCCATTCCCTCTGCTTGCCTCAAATCCATGTTACGGATTTGAGGAGGTTGTTAGTATTCAGTTAGAAGTTTTCATGCAAGGGTTGTTATGCCGGCTTTTGGGTGGTCGCTGGGGTCTGGAGTGCGGATGGCTTGCCTCCGCTTTTTTCTGAGCCGGTCTTGCCGGCTCCCACGGCAGCGCCAGCTGCATTCCCGTCCCTTCGCTGCCAGCACGATGGATGGCACCAGCACAATGAAACCCCGCCACAGGAAGCAAGCTTTCCAGCCCGAGAGCGGAGGCAAGCAGTCCGCACACCAGATTACCGGAACACGTAATGCTTTTCCTCCACAGAGACATCCGGCGGTATTTTCTTGTTTTCAAACCAATCGTACCCGTTTTTCAGGTTGCTCCAGAAGTCGTGCCACTGGTTTCCCTGTGCTTGCTCCATACGCTCCTGTGTCATGCGGAAGGGGAAAACGTGGACGCGGAAGAATTTCTGACCGTTGCTCAGAGCAAGAGCACATAGTGTGTAAATCTCTTCAATGCCGGGATCAGTCATGGCGTAGCAGCCTGCTGAGACTCGGTTACCGTGAACCATGATGAATGAACCCGTGCGATCATGCGCGCGGTCGTAGCTGTTCGGGTAGCCTATATTGAATGCCAAGTGGAACGTGCTATCGGGTTTCATTTGAGAGCGAGTCACGTAGTAAAAGCCCTCGGGTGCTTGAAGATCTCCTTCGGCCAGTTTCGGTCCGAGACCTCCTGACATAGCGGCTATCTTCCATGTCTTAAAATGATCAAATTTTTCTGTTTCCGTATTTTGCACCCAGATTTCTAGTTCTCTGGATTCTTTGAAGATGCGAATAAAGACGGGTGATCCAGGTAGCAGCTCTTTCTCTGAGAGTTCGCTGGTCATACGGGGTGTCATTCTCCTGATTGTGTCCTTTTCTCTTAGATTACCTTGGGCGTATTCATCTTCGCTCAAAGGGCTATAGTGATCGGCAGTTTTCATCAGGGGATAGTGCTTAAACCCATACCAAGAAATGGCGCCCATAGCAGTGGTGACACACAGAGTGATAATAATAGCGGGTTTCACGGAAAGTTGGCTAGAGTTCAGTTTTTCAGTGTTCAGAGTGCGCTGTAGGAGTTATTTTCGAGATGTGCTGAACTGTAAGTATACGAAGTTAATAGGTCTCATGTTTCTATCAGGTATGATGTCGTCTTGCCAGTTGTTTCAGCCGCATCTATCTAATTATGAGGTAAACAAGGTCGCCTATGACAAGGCGGATACAGGTAAAACACGCATTTTGGTTTCAATTTTTGATCAGCAGGCTTGGTTACTTGATGGTGAAGGCAAGGTGCTTGTGAGAACTGGGGTTTCTACGGGTGTTCCGGGTCATGACACTCCAGTTGGGGATTTTAGCGTGCTTGAAAAACTCAAAAATAAAAGGTCTAATAAATATGGTCGGTACGTTGATATTGAGACAGGTAAAGTGATCGTGCCAAAAACTTGGCTTCATGAAGGGTCTATACCTGCTGGAACTAAGTATCAGGGGATAGAGATGCCATTTTGGTTACGCATCACATGGGATGGGGTAGGAATGCATGTGGGGAAGTTTCCAAGGCGTACGCGATGTAGTTTTGGTTGTATCCGAGCCCACAAGGAAGCACAGCCTCTGATTTACGCCATGACTCGTGTGGGGACGCCCGTAACAATTGTTAGTGAGAGTAAACTTGCAGAACTGGGTGCTGGGAAATATCTGGCAATAGGTAACTGAATATTACATAAAAATGAATACGATAGGAATCATAGGTGGCAGTGGCCTCTATGCGATGGAGGGCTTTGAGCAAGCAGAAGAGAATTGGATCGATACTCCTTATGGAAAACCCTCTGACGCACTTATTGGAGGGGAAATTTCAGGTAGGCAAGTGTGGTTTCTTCCCAGGCACGGGCGAGGTCATACTGTCATGCCTCATGAGATCAATCATCGTGCCAATATCTGGGCATTGCGAAGTGTTGGTGTGCGCTGGCTTATCTGTGTTACCGCCGTAGGTAGCTTAAAGGAAAACTATGTTCCGCGCCAGATTGTGTTACCAGATCAATACTATGATCGCACAAGCCGACGAGACCAGCACACGTTTTTTGGAGACGGCATTGCGGCTCATGTGGGTTTCGGAAAACCTGTTAGTTCGAAATTACGTGCTATCCTCAAGGAATCGGCAATTGACCAAGACTGCGTTGTTCATGATGGCGGAACATATGTCAATATGGATGGACCTGCTTTTTCCACCCGGGCTGAAAGTGAGGCGTATCGGAGCCTAGGGTTTGATATTATTGGAATGACCAACCTCGCTGAGGCAAAACTTGCGCGAGAGGCTGAGATTGCTCTGGCTACACTATGTATGGTGACAGACTACGATTGCTGGCACGAGGCTGAAGAGGACGTGAGTGTTGAGACAGTTATCGAGAATCTCCACGCAAATGCGGCAAACGCACAAAAAATCGTAGCAAAGGCAGTGGCCGAAATTCCTCAGGAACCTAATTGGCCGGAGCATGATGCGCTTGCGCCTGCTCTGATGACGCCTCGAGATTACTGGCCTGAGGATACAGCTCAAAGACTTCAGCCTATTCTTCAGAAATATGTTTGAAGCATAAGGTATCAGAAGGATCCGGTCTCTTTCGCTTGGCTCTGAAGATGGAATATGTATCCTATAACCATGTCGCGAAATACAATTCTTGCCTTGGTGGCACTATTGCTCGTTGCTCTGTTTGGTGGAGCCGGTGCCTTTTGGGCTTACAAGAAATATAAGCAGAAACAGAATCAGGAATTTCGTTTTGAAGGTTCCATGGGAACTGCAAGAGAAGGGTTTGATCCAAAGGTATTCAAAGCCATGATTCTCGACCAGAAGGTAATGAGTGACACAGTAGCTAAGCACGATTTAGTCAGTGTTTGGAGCGTAGCAGATGAGGCAGCTGCTGTAACAAAGCTACAAAAGAAATTTTCTGTCAGTGTTAGTGAGGGCACTGTGAAGGTGAGCTATCAAGACAAAGATAAAGATCTGGCAAAAGCCATTCTCGAATCGATCGTAAAAGCATATTACTCAAAACACCAAGACGGGCAATAGCCTTGGTCATTTGCGCTTGCGACGAATTCGACGCATTATTAGATGTTTTCTATAACCCTATCTGAGCTGTAGCGAACTTTGGGAAGTTCTGCATATTTATCTCCGTCGCTTCTGTAGCCCATGGCGCATCCCACAGACGTTGAAAACCCAGAGCCATCGAGACCGAGAATTCGGTCATATTCTGCGGGAACGATACCCTCCATCGGGCAAGCGTCTATGCCCATCACTGCTGCAGTCGTCATCAACTGGCCAAGTGCAATGTATACTTGATTTTTTGCCCAGGCAGAGACCTGTTCAGCGGACATGTTCGCAAAGAATCCAGTCATCATTCCTGCGTATCCTTCCAAAGTGTCGCGGGTAACGCCACGGACCTCGCAGAGCCGGTCTAGCCAGTGGTTGATATCATCAGGATCCATATGATCTTTCGCACAAAGTACAACCATGTGCGAACAGTCGGTTACTTGACGCTGATGCCATGAATTTTCTAATAGAGATTCTTTGGTGGGCTGATCACTGATGCAAACAAATTTCCACGGTTGCAATCCAAACGATGAAGGAGTGATTACGAGGCTTTCCTCGATTTTTTTCCAGATGTCCTCTGGAATACATTTTGCCGAGTCAAATTCTTTAGTGGCGTAACGCCACTGGAGCTGTTCGAGAAGTGCTGCTGGTGTCATAGTATTCATGATTATATATATTGAGTGGTGTGCGAATTTATTCGTTATCAACTGAGAGTGGAAGTCTGACGGATGGAAAGTCTTTCAGGGTGAAGTTTAGCATCAATCCGAACTCGTCTCTCTGATTATTGTTATCCCTAACTAGTAAACCAACAGAGGCCGTCCAGCTGTCAAAGTCATGATAAAGTGAATATTGTTGCACAGCGAGATTTCCCTCATCGAGCTCCCAGCGCTGATAAAAGCCGATGCCCCATGATTCGCTAATTCTGGAATAGGCTCGGATGGTGACTTGGTTACTGTCTTCAAGAATCGGGTGATTATTCAGCTGGCGGTACCCAAGAGAAATTTCGAATGACTCTGTAGGCATCAATCTTATGCTGCCAGCAAGCTCACGAAATTCAGATTGGCTATCTGCAATGGGAAATTGAGTTTCTAATGAGAGCTGCATCCATGGAATTGGGTGCCAAATGATGTCGTTATAGAGATTGGATATTTTGCGATCAAATTCGGGGTCGTTTAGGAAGACATCTACATAAGTGTCCATCACCAGCCACTCATGTGTGTCACCATCACGCTTGGTCATCAGGCGGTTCTGTCCGCCAAGTCTTACTATAGACCAGTCCGTCAAGTCATCTCTAGCGGTGAAACGACCAACTTCAAGAGGTCTTGGTCGAGTCGAGGGCGTCAGGGTCTCTATCCCCGTAAATGATGAGTCCAGTTCATTAGTGGATAGTTGGGAAAAATTTACGTAGGGCTGGAAAATGTGTAACAATCCATTGACACCCCATTGCTCACTCACAGCATCAGGATAAACACGGGTAAACTTCATTGAGGCATCGACACCGGCAGATAAATGGGTGCGGTGAAAGCTGTTTGCACCATCGATGTTAGAATAGCGTGTGTGACCAAATCCTGCTCGCGGTGTGATGGCAATCTTGCTCCCTTGATTTAGAGGTAAGGTAAATTCGTGGAAGGTATGGAACCGAGTGAAGCCTCTATCAGCCAACAGATCCATAATTTCGCTTCTGCGAGGATCTGCCAGCGGCAGCAACGCAGCTTCTGCCTTAAGGTTGTTTTCTTCAAAGTTTGGCAAGTGCTCGTCATAGACACCAAATGATGTAGTGCCTTCATGGAGAATTGGTGAGCCAAATATAGGGCGCTTGACTTGATCAATGAATAGCTCGGGTAAGCGTGTGTCGGTCTGATAAAAGTCGTTCAATCTTAGGCGGGCATATATACCGGCTAAAAAGTTCGGGTGATGATGGAAAATGCCGACTTCGTTATCGGGATTGGGATTGATTCTGAAGGTGCCTGGTTCGAAGTCTTCCAAGAAAAAGCGGTCACTCAGTGCGGTGATGTCGAAATCTAATAGTGTCTGCTGGTTGTCATGTTTGCGAAGAACGATGCGATGTTGGAGTTCGAATTTCCAGCGATCTTCGTTAACGAAACCACGAGATTCAGCGGAACGCTCGATAGATGGGCTCAGATCATTGAGATAATAAAGCTTTAGCCAGCCAAGATTGGGGTTGTTGGCGAGTCGGGAATCAATCAGATCCAGCCCCAATCCTAAACCGCGTCTTGAGCGAATATCGAAATGCCACTGTGATAGTAACCATGCATTTTCCCTGGCGCCTGTCTCCTTATCCACTTCACCTCCCAGCATGATGCCATACCGATTTAGTAAAAAGAATCCCCAGTTTGTGCGAGCACCCGGTATGAAGTGATATCCAAGGTCTGCGTCAAGTGGCTGTGAAAGATAAGGGAGCCAAAAAACAGCCGTATCTCCAGCATATATACGGAGATTATTAAAGATAATCCGATCATTAGGATAGATTGTGGTGCGGTCAGACCGCAACCAAAAGTTGGGCTTGCTGACATCGTGTGTTGTTATGCCTGCATTGTCCCCAACAAAAACCTTACGCCCATTTCGTTCATGCATGGTGAACCGATCCGATTCTAGCATTATGGGGCCAAGGCCACTGGCTAGACCTTCAGTATCAAGGATTCTACTGCCGTAGTGGTAAACCGCGTGTTTACCTCGGTGAAGTGTTTGCCCTTGGTAGATGCTTACATTGCCTGTTAGTGTGACGGTCTTTTTTTTACTATCTAGTATTACCGTATCTGCAAATAGTTGAATGCCTGATGTAATGGTTCCATCAGGATTTCGAACTGATTTTTGCCGAACGGAAACCTGTCCTGTTAGGGTGGCGGTTTCTTTCTTAGAATTCACCAGGGCTCGACTGGCTTTAAGCATGATGCCGTTGTCCCCGCTAATGTTTACCTGCTTACCTGAGAACAAAATCGTACCGGCCTCCGAGTCGAGTTCTATTGTGCCGTCGTGTTCAATGCGAATGCTATTGGGCATTGCTGGCATGTTTGCGAAATCAGCACCAAGCAAGTCGTTGGCAGCGTCTCTGGTATTATTGTCTGCGTCCTCATCTTGTGCACAGAGCGTGACAATAGATAAGGACAGGAAAAGACTGATACCAATACACCTCATGGATGTTATATTCTGGATGGATTAACCCTCTTGAGTAAAGGGGAAAGACAAATTCTAAGAGTCTTAAGGCATAACATCATGGTTATGCATCAGATAGTCTCATTTTTTAGTTGTTGGCGGGACTCCAACTGCTTGACGGCAAGAGTCTTTGCCCGCTTGACCAGCCAAGCTTTTGCCGCTGGTTTGGCTATTGCCAGAATCCATCCAAGTAAGACAGTGCTCTTTGTCGAAGGTTTGCCCTTAGCTGTTTTTCTTGGTCGCCTAATGAGTAAAGTAGCCAATAATCCAGCACCTAATGAACCGATGAATAGAGCCTTTGGTTTGCGCGTGAGAAGCTTAGTAATCTGCTTTTTTACGTTGAGCTTTTGTTTGAGCTCGTTGCGTCCTACGCTGATAAGAACGCGATTTTTGGCAAGCTCCGCAGTCAGCTCCTGCTTGCGTTTCGCTATTTGTTGCTTTTTGCCCATTGTTTATCGTTTTCTATTTCCTGACGTGTCAGCTCAAACAGAGGGGCGGCAGGTTTTTTCTTAATCACCCATATCAGAATAATGGCAACAAGGGTGTGAATAATGGCAAGTGCAAATAGCACGATGACCCAGCCGGAAACTCCTGGCAGATGACCGGCCAGCTGCTCTTGAGCCCACCCCGCTAGCAATCCCGTCAAACCTGCCAGTAAAAGAGCCCAGATGAAAAATGCACACAACGCCAAAATCACGGCTGACACAACCTTGCGGACAGTAAATTCAGCGGCTTCTTTTGCTTCGATAGCTGCCAGCTCAAGACGAGCCGAAACGAATTCAGATACAGCGAGTTTCATGACGCTGGTATCATCTTCTTTGGCTGACTGATCGGCGGAAGGTGGGGCTTTTTCCATCGGTTTTTTGACTGTGCTATTCTTTCCTAGATCTAGGGAAGGGTTCAATTCAATGAGTCAAACTTCATCTGAAAACTAAAAAGCATCAGATTTTAGACGCAAAACACTCAGTCTGAATGCTAGGAAATTATACCTACGAATTCAGCTGAGTATAGTTTCAGGTTTTTGTTTTAGCGGCGGATGACCAGACCAATCAAAACTCCCACACCCAAAGCAGTGAGTACTGATTTGGTAGGATGCTGACGAATGTATTCCTCTGCATCGGCATGAGCTTCGCGCGCTTTGACACGGCTGTTTTGCATTTGTTCGCCTGCGGCATCTTTAAATTGTTGCGCCTTGGTGCCGGCTGTATCTTTAATCTCGCTGGCTTTGTTGCCAGCGTATTCGCGGAATTGCTGAGCTTTGTCCACAGCAGTTTGCTTGAGTTGCTGTGCCTTCGCGCCTGCATCATTGGCGATTTGGCGGGCTTTGTCACCAGCGGCGGCGCGGAGATCGCTCGCTGCTTTTTGGGATGCTGGAGTCTCGCTGAATGGAGAGTCGGTATTGAAGTCGGGGTCTGCGAATGTTTCTTCCATGGTTTTATTGGGTTGTGATTAGTGAATAGGTTTAGGTTGGTCGAGTGTCTCTTTGGCGACCGAGCCGCGTCTTGAGCCACTTGTGAGGTGCAGTGAAAACATCATTAGATGCCATGACACCACTTTCTCACCAACAATGTGACATTATTCATCCGCTAACGCAAGAGGTCCTACTCTAAAAATCCATCTTTCATGTCATAACCTCACTCTTTTGTTATTTGCAAAAATGCATTTCCCGCCTTTTCGGCACCTACTGTTGTTTCTGGCCCGTGCCCTGGAAAAACCCGTGATTTGCTCTCACGAATTAGAATTTTATCAAGGATTCCTTTGACCAGTAGATCCATGTCACCACCTGGTAGATCTGCTCTGCCAATGCCTCCAGCAAAAAGCGTATCACCCGCAAATATAACATTATCAGATATAAAGACCAAGCTGTCAGATGCGTGACCTGGAACGTATTCTACGCTGAAGTATAAGCCTGCGATCTCTATCTCAGTGGCTTTACCGATGACGTTGTGCACTTCATAGGGGGCGACCTCGAGTGGGTAACCAGATTGCTGCAGGAGAAGCTCAAGGGTTAGCTCTCTGGAGTAGGGTGAATGAGCATGTATTTTCACACCTTGGGCAGCTAACTTGGCGGCATCTTCAACGTGATCATAGTGCTGGTGTGTTAGAAGCAGATCAGTAGGTAAAACATCCAGGGAACTCAGCCAGTCACTCACCCCGAGGGGAGCGTCTATGAGGATAGCGGCTCCGTTTTTTTGGAAAAGGTAGCTATTAGTTTGCACCATGCCTCCAGTGTACATGCGAATCTGTGTCTCCATGTCCTGACTCTGCGCTTGATCCTTGTTACCACCAGATTTTTTTTATGATATATTAACCCCTAAGGCACTTCATATGAACATGTTCTATATAACACTAATCTTTCGAACAGTTTTTTGTTGACTGATGGTCGCAACTACTCAATACTCCAGAAAACCTAAAACAAACCATTGTCATGAGCACCGCAACCGCTAAAACCGCACCAGTCAATTCCTCCGCATCTACAGCAATCTCAAAAACAGCTAGTAAGCCTACCGCTGCAGATACAACACCCGCAAAAACATCCAAAGTTACCAAGACCACTATGGCATCTAAAAACTCTGCTGCTGATGAAAAGCTTGCAGCTGCACGCAAAAAAAATCTCGATCTCGCCATTTCTCAAATCCAAAAAGATTTTGGAGAAACTGCTATCATACGCCTCGGTGATGGACACCGTGTGGATGTCGATGTGATTCCCACTGGGAACTTACTCATTGATCGTGCGCTCGGAGTTGGAGGTTTTCCTCGTGGACGCATCGTGGAGGTTTATGGACCCGAATCTTCCGGAAAGACCACTCTCACACTCACCGTCATTGCCCAGGCGCAGAAGCGTGGTGGGCTCGCTGCCTTCATTGATGTTGAGCATGCGTTAGACCCTGCCTATGCTGCCAAACTTGGTGTGGACATTGATGATTTGTTAGTCTCACAACCTAATTCTGGAGAGGAAGCATTGCAAATTTGTGAAACACTAGTGCGCTCTAACGCCATTGATGTGGTGGTGCTGGACTCTGTCGCTGCCTTAGTAACCAAGCAGGAGCTTGCCGGGGAGATTGGCGATAGTACCGTGGGTACCCAAGCACGGCTAATGAGTGCAGCCATGCGCAAGCTTACCGCCCTGATTGCCAAAGCACGAACGACCTGTATCTTTACCAACCAGATCCGGGAAAAAATAGGAGTCATGTTCGGTAATCCTGAAACCACCCCAGGCGGTCGCGCGCTCAAGTTCTTCTCCTCCGTACGTGTCGATATCCGCCGCATAGGCCAAATTAAATCAACCGATGGCTCCGTCACTGGAAACCGTACACGCGTCAAGGTCGTGAAAAACAAGGTTGCTGCACCCTTTAAAGAGGCAGAGTTCGATATCATGTATAACGAGGGGATATCCTCGGTAGGTTCCATGCTCGACCTTGCCCTAGAATACGACATCGTGCAGAAACGAGGTTCATGGTTCAGCTATTCCGGTAACCAGCTTGCCCAAGGACGTGACGCAGCAAAAATTGCGTTGCGAGATGATGAAAAACTCTACGCTGAAATTGAGACGAAAGTTAAAGAATCAATGGCAGCCGATAAAGAGTAACCTGTGGGGGTGATAGTTTGGTCGTGTCCTAATAATAGTCGCACCTGATAATCACAATCAAAATTTTCAACAGTTCATTGTTTTACTGTTCTATGTAAGGGTTCACTGAAAAGTGGATTGACGGAGTCTCTTGGAAGGGGACTCCGTTTTTTATGCCCTGACATCAGAGCACTGGGCTACTCGCTGACAGTTGCTTTGATCCTATAAAACTGGTCACCAGAAATTGAGGTTAGTTCATGAGTTACTTTCTCAAACTCGACATCTATGGAATCGATCGTGGTTTTAGTAATTTGTGCTGTAGCATCGCCCCAAGTTTCACTAGCCATGGTGTTAGAGGATTCTAGATCATAGCTGATAGCGCGTTGGATGTAATCTTTACGGCGAATGTAGGAAATTTGGAAAATACCACCGACCTGTTTGAACTCAGGGAGCAATAAACTATTAGTCCCCGTAAAAAATTGTGATGCGATGTTTGGGTTGCCACCAAAAACATATTCCAATAAATTTCCGATGCCATCGAGATCGTCGTCGCCTGCCACGGATGCGTCAGCAAGCCCCTGCGTGAAGCTTAGAAATGATCCAATAACATCAATACTGAAGGTTTGTGTGCTACTGGCGAATTGATCGCACGAAAACGTGACATTATGCTGTGCTGTTCCGGCGGAAGGTACACTGGCGGTGATTGAATATACGGTGTTAGAAAAGGATGCTACCTTCGCTTTGCGGGCTATGGTTTCTGAAGAAGATGACTGATCAAACCATTCGGACCCAGAAGTATTGGATACAACGGCTCCATTGCTAAATGTGTTAGTGAGTCGTAGGTTTTCTGCGAGTGTTGTGCCCGTATTATTTAAAGTAAGATCGATAGTGAATGGATGGCCAGCACGAATAATATCTGCTTGTAATTGGTGATTGAGAGTAAGGGTAGTGCTGCCCGGAATGGCTTTGGTCATACGGTAACCATCCTGCTCCATGATCACGTTTAACTCGCTGATATAGTGAGGCACGAAACTATCAAAATTGAGTATTGGGTTTGAACTTGTTGATACCACACTATGAATTCCGACAAGGGCAGCTATACCATCTTGGACTACAAATGATGGGCTGCCGGAGTCACCATTAATAAAATAGGCATCATCCTCATCAGGGCTGTTTGTATTAAACTCGCTGATCAGAGCCTGAGTTTGATTGATGGTTGGTGGAGCTATGAGGGTACCAATTCGGTCAATAGTTTGGCGGGCTCCGACTCCATCTCGTCCGAGCATCACCATCGGCTTGTTCCGATATTGCGAATTGTTTCTTAAATTGAGATAGGGATGAAAAGTAATATTGTCACCCGGTGTTATTGGACTTGTCAATGTCCCGATCATTAAATCAGAGTCCTGAGCAAACGAGTTCGGTATGTTCGAGTGGGTATCTACTTTGAAAGTTTTGACTATCCCTGTGTTTGGTAGAAAAGAAATCGTGGCACCTATTCCAGGTTTAGCGTGATTGGCGCCTACAAAATGAATTGGAGAAACCATAGTAATACCGCGCCTTTGAATGGGGCTTCCTACCAGATACCATCCGGCTCCAGTCAGATCTAAACCAGCGTGGATGAAACTGGGGTTGTGACTCGGATTGGTAGTAAAATCAAGGAATCGGTCGTGTTTATTAGCTTCATACCCTGCGATGACTAGACCGTAGCTTATTTCAACCGAAGTCAGAAAAAAGATGAGTGGTACAGCGAATCTAAGTGTAGGCATAGTCAATACATTAGATCATATACCATTGAGCATTTTTCACAAGTACAGGTAATGATTTAAACGGTTTTGATATTTGGCTAGGGAAGTGTTTTCTTCCTGATTTCGCCGCAAGGTAACCCGCATGCTTCTTTCTTTCCAGCAATACGGTGGCGGTTTTTGGCTATTAACTCATAAACCCAATCCTTGATTGTGCCGGGGACATATGAAAACAGCCAGAAAACTGACCAGATACCGCCAATATTTTTCATTAACCTGAGTGGTGCATCTGCTCCTCGCCAGTATTGAACTCTAGCCGTACCAAAATTTTCGGCCATCAAAGCGGCGCCAGACGGCTTGCCATTTGCGTCTGTTAGCTGCCGCCACTCATTTGGAAGTTCGAGCGCAGTTCTGCCCTGAAGTGGTGCAAAGTAAATTTGGCCGTGTTTATCAAGCCGATGAATTAACTGTGTGGATTTTTTGCAAAAGACACATTCGCTATCGAGAAAGAACACATTCTTTCCTGCGGATGAATCTATATGGGTGAATTTTGACATATTCTAGAATTACTACCAAGCTTTCTGGTCATCCCGATCGTAGGGTAACCAGATAAGTGCTACTGTAGTGATATTGATGTCCTTCTTGTATGGTTTGATCATCTCATCTTCAAGTTTAACGGTTGCGGGATTGAACTGCAGTTCTAGTTCCTCGATTTCCTCAGCGAGTTCAGCTTCCAGTTCATCGATGTCCTCCTCAAGCTGCTCGATTTTTTTCTCAGCGATTTTAACATCCCGGCGTTGTTTGTAAGCACGGCCGGCACTGCCGATCGTGCTGCTTGACCTACTGCGACGCCGACCTCCTAATAGCCCGCCAAGTAGCCCACCTAACACTTTGGCACCGATGTCCCACGTAGCGCTGCTAGCCTCCGCCTCCTCTTTGGCTAGGGTATTTTCGGCTCGATCCACTTGCCCCTCTTTGGTTTTTATTTTGGCTTCATACTTGTCGCGGAGTTTATCGATGGCTTCATCACGGACTTCACGTGCCTGGGTCGCAAGACGTCCGCGGAAAGTTCCCTCGCTCTCTCCAAGCTGGGAGTAGGTTTTAAATAGAGGGCAGTAGAGAATTTCTACACGCTCATTGCGGTAGATGTGATCGGCAAAATCTTTTTCCACCTGCTTGTAGTTATCCGCATTCATAGCGAAGCCGGGGAGTTCATCAAAGCCCGTGCCTTTGCGAGGCTCATTCTTCAAGGCTTTCACAGGGTGTGTGCATCCAGCGTCGTGATTCCAATCTATTCCTTGGTCGCTGATAGAATTGGTGAAGCGCATGAGTCTTGAGCCATCGACCCCACATTTTTTGGAGGAGAAATGAACTTTGGCCTCACGGAGCAGGGCAGGTTTGTAAGTAATGTCATCAGCTTCTCCGGCGAAGGGGACGAAATACTCAGTCACGCCTGAGCCGACCACTGGTCTCTCGCCTCTTGCCACTACTGGTGCCGCACTTGGCATTGCCATGGGGTTGGATGCTTGTGCTGCGACTGGCTGTTCTTTTCCTGAAGGAAACTGATCGCGTTTTGGATCCATCAGGGTTTTGATTTTTGATCGGGTAAGGGGGCCACAGAGATAGCTCATGACCCAGCGAACGTGGAATACTACGGGCGCGTCCTCGTGGACATTGTTCATTAGGAAAACACGTGATCCCAGTCCTGCTAACAGCTCTTCCATTTGTTGCCGGTCAAAGCCTCCTTCCTGTGATGCTGCCGCGCCCTCAAGTCCATCCAGCACCCGCGCTTTGTCACGTTCGGTTTGTAATCTACCCAGCCACCAGGTGCCAATGTTAGATAATGCCTTGTAGTCAAGATCAACGGGGTTCTGTGTGGCGAGCAAACACCCCAGCCCAAAAGCACGACCTTGCTTAAGCATTGTCATCATCGGTTTCTTGCTCGGGGGATTTGCCGATGGCGGCAGGAAGCCGTAGATTTCATCCATGTAGAGCATGGCACGCAGGCTAGTGGTGCCGCTTTGTGAGCGCATCCATCCCAGCATCTGGTTGAGTAGCAGGCTGACGAAGAACATCCGCTCGGAGTCGCTTAGATGGGCAATCGAGAAAATCGACATGCGTGGCTTACCCTCGGGTGAGTGGAGCATGTTTTTGATGTCGAGAGGTGGACCCTGCAGCCATGTGGAAAAACCAGGAGAAGCCAGCAGCGAATTAAATTTCAGCGCCAGTTTCTGCCGCTCTTTGGCATTCATGAATGAGTTCACATCAATGACGCCCACCTTATCGAAAGGCGGTTTCTGCAAGTGGCGGATCAGTGATTCAAGCGAGAGGTCTTGTCCAGCTTGCCAGCAGTGGTTAAAAATGGTGCCTAACAAAACGGCTTCTGGGCTTTGAATGGGATCGGCATCTTCTCCGACGAGTGACAGCAGTGAACTCACGGTGCTCTCGATGCGGTCGCCTAACAATTCGCCGTCGTCGAGCACTTCGAATGGGGGCGTCTCCAATGAGCTGAGAATCGAAACCGGGATGCCGGCCTTGCTGCCGGGAGTGAAAATATTGACGTCGACCTTGTTCCGGAATTCGCGGACTCGATCAGGGCTCTGCCCCCAGGAGCCGATACCTTCCTTCCACATGTTGGCTGTTTTTTCAGCAAATTCGTCTGGCGACTTCCCTTTCTTAGCTGCGTCGTCCTCGTTGATCCAAGGTCGGAAATCGGACGCTTCAAAATCAGGAAAATTCAGCATCAAGTTAGAGATGTCGCCTTTGGGGTCGATGATGATTGCCGGAATGTTATCCATCGCCGCCTCTTCGAGGATGGAAATACAAAGCCCGGTTTTACCTGATCCAGTCATACCCAGCACTACGCCATGAGTAACCAAGTCCTTGGAATCGTAGAGCACGAGATCATCCTCGAGCTGGGATTGTTTTAGATTATAGCCTCGTCCGAGATAAAATGATCCTAGTTTCTCGTAGTCACTCGTTTTGATTTCCATGTCGCTATTTGATGACCTGATCGGTCAGTTGGAAAGTCACAATTGCTAAATTTGATAAATTTTTTTATAGCACGAACGTGCTGTAAACCCTGAAAATACTAGGTTTTTAGATCCGATTTTCTAAAAAGGTTAAGAAATCTTAAACTTTTCCTTGTAAAAATAAAAGTTTTTAGAATAATGCGCATCGTTATGAAAACACTAGCCCTTACTTCCACTGTTTTCGTTCTGACTGCTGCCAGTGCCCTGGCGCAACAGAGCGATTTAGAATTCCTCCGTGCCCGTGCTGATGCGCATGAGCGTAAGATCAGTCAGCTTGAGCGTGAGATCAATCTCCTGAAGGCAAATCAGATTGGTAAACAACATCCCAAAGCTGTTCCTGTTTCACCTACACCTGCTGCTATGGCGGGTGAGTATATTGTAAAAAAAGGTGACATGCTCGGCCGTATCGCCAAGCGTCATAACACAACGGTTGCTGCGATCAAACGGGCTAACGGATTAAGGAATGACAACATCCGCATTGGCCAGAAGCTACGCATCCCTGGTGCAGGTGACAAACTTGCTAAGTCCAAAACAGCACCAAGTGTGCAGAAAGATGGGCCGCTGAAAGTCGCATCCACACACGTCGTGAAGCCTGGTGAGACATTCTACTCAATTGCACGTAAGCACGACGTTAGTATCACAAGCCTGATGCTTGCTAATCCAAGAATTAAGCCAAGTGGTTTGCAAGTCGGTCAAAAAATTTCTGTTGAGACCAGTGCTCGACCTGCATCTGAAACTCGCAGTTCATCTAGCCGTAAAGTAGCCAGTAAGCCGAAATCTCTGCCTAAGCCTAAGCAGAGGACTCAAGTCACTGAGCGTGCCGATCCACCCAAGCCAAAGCCTGCCAAGACTAAGGAGGTGGTTCGCAATGCAGCCGCAGACCGTGAGCCGGTGAGTGAGCCCGCCAGATCTGAGTCTGAGATACGCACAATTACAGTGCACAAGCAGATCACCTATGGACAGTTCGCCAGTAAGCATGGAGCCAGTACCAACCAGCTCAATGAGCTAAACGGTCTGAGCCTCAGCAAAAACACGATGCTCGCGATTGGTTCTGAGCTCTACGTCCCAAAAGACTAGTTCCAATTTACCTGAACAATTTGTTAGCGACAGGAAAACGCAAACAATTCTCCTGAACGGAGAACATAACGACGAAAAAGGGCTGGGCGTCCGGTGGTGTAATAACCGCTGGACGCTCTCCCTTTTTGTTATTGAGCCCAACAAGGAAAAGTCTTGAGCAGTTTTTTCTCTGATGGAGCAGGAGGGAACTAGCCAAATTAACTCACGATTGGCAGAGGCTTGGTGTCTTTCCAGTGTCCGCGCGTGAAATCTGGAAATACCTGGGGCATACCGTCTTCTTGCACTGATTTAATGGAGAGTGGGGTGACTGCTGACCATAGCACGCCCTCGTATACATTTTGGTCGAGTGGCTGGCCGCGACGCAGGCACTCAATGACACGATAGTTCATGATCGCGTCCATGCCGCCGTGGCCACCATGTTTTTTCGCGACTTCTTTCATTCGCTTGTAGAGTGGATGATCGTATTTAGCATACATCTCTTTGAGCCCTGCGCCTTGTGCCCACCCGTGGTGATTTTTTGCTCCGCCCGCAACGCCGCCTTCGAGTGCGATCCGAGTTGGGAAGCCTGCGCCAATGCCCTTGGTTCCCTGAATCAAGTTGTGACGTGTGTATGGACGAGGGCTACTCTCATCCCATTGCACCATAATGGTGCGGCCAACCTGCGTCTTAATGATAGAGGTGTTGATGTCGCCACCATTGAATGTGATTTTTTGAAGCTTGCTGTCTGGCTTGGCGTTTTTGTTCACCCACTGCTTGTGGTTGTGAGCAGGGGATGAAAAAGAGACGATGCGCTTAAAGGTGTCTTCACCGCGTCCAATATTCATATACTGCGCCACGGGGCCTAGGCCATGTGTGGGGTAGAGGTTTCCACTTTTCTTTGCCCAGTGGTGTGTGCGCCAGCTACCCGTTCCGCGGCCGCGATCCACGCTATGCATTTGTCCGCGCAGTTCATGGATGTATGCCGCCTCAGCATGGAGCAGATCACCGAAAACATTTTGACGGCACATGTTTAGGAACATTAGCTCGTCTCGGCCATAGTTGACATTTTCGAGCATCATACAGTGTTTGTGGGTCTTTTCAGAAGTGTTTATTATATCCCAGCACTCTTGCATGGTGGTGGTAAGGGGTACCTCAACGCAGGCATGAGCTCCCGCATTCATCGCGTCTATCGCCATTGATGCGTGCCATTCCCAAGGAGTAACAATATAGACAAGATCCGGCTTTGTCTCTCCAAGCATTTTTTTGTAAGCAAGTTTGTCACCGTGATACAGTTTAACCTTCAGATGACGTGTTCCTTTGCCATTGGCCAAAACCTTCTTCTTCGCACGCTGGCAGAGATCCTCGTGAAGATCACAAATTCCTACAAACTCTGTTCCTTCAAACGCTGAAAGATGCGAAAAATGAGTTCCGCCGCGAGCACCGCAACCTATGATTGCGACTTTGACGGTTTTGAGTTTGGGGGCAATGAAGTCGCCCATGTATAGTGCGCCATCCGGGCGCGTCTGCGTGTCATCTTTGGCCGCCCGCCCCAAAGTCGATGCGGCAGATAGTCCTGCTCCGATACCTCCGATAGTTTTCAGGAACTTGCGTCTTGTATTTGTCTTCTCGTTCATCATTGACTTTGTCAATAGCTACTAAATGCGACAGTCGCAATGGATTATTCAAAATTACGAAGACGGCAAAAATAAGAAAGCGTCAGCATATCTGGAAATAAGGTAGAGGCACTACAGCAGAAAAAAAATGACCTGTGTGTTTGACATCGGGCATTTCACAATGCTTTATCACTAGAAAGAGTTGAAAAGCTCAACCAACACACCAACGAACCCAATACGATTTATGAGTGACGAAAATGAAAAGGATCCTAAGCCAATGAAGAAAACTTCTGCGGTTCCATTGCGCAAGGAAACTGTGCGCGTGACATTAAAGGCAGACCCTAAGGATAGCGGAGCGCCAAAGCCTCCAAGTCCTCCGAGTCCGCCAAAGGCACCCGAGGGAGCCAAGCCTCCAGCGCCGGCGCCAACTATTCCTCTCAAGACATCCGGCCCAGCTACGGCCAAACCGCCTGCGCCTGCACCTACGGTTCAGCTTCAGTCAGGTGCTGCCACTACTAAGCCAGCAAGTCCGGCACCCACCGTTAAACTTAATACGCCTGCTGCTACTGGCCCAGCAACGACTTCTCTCACTGGTGGTTCCAGCCAGCCACTTCCGAAGGCAACAGTTCAGCTCCAGCAGACCCAGCCAATGGGTGCAGCGGCCACTCCTTCTCAAGCAGCTACTATCCGTACGGCTGACGATGACGATTCGGATGATAGCGGCGAAGGTGCATCCACAGCACTATCTGTGGTTGCTCTGGTAGCGGCACTCGTAGTACTTGGCGTTCAGCTAGCGACGGCCAGCATTTGGGTCGATGGGGAGTGGGGTAAGCTCTTCGAGTAGATCTGGCTTCTATTAAACAACTTTATTTAACCCTAACCTCATTACAGATATGGTATTACAAATTATTCTTCTTCTTGTGGGTGGACTAGTCGCATGGCTGGCGTTTTCCACAGGAAATCTACCGATGTAGATTCAGAAAAATTAACTCTCTTCAGAGCCGTCCGTGGAAATTTCTGCGGGCGGCTCTTGACGTATTGATTCGCCCGTACATATTTCCGCCATGGCAAATACATATAACGAAGATAATTTTGAAGCTGAAGTCATCGGCTCGGACAAGCCGGTGCTGGTAGATTTTTGGGCGGAGTGGTGTGGTCCTTGTAAGATGATTTCTCCACTCATCGACCAGTTAGCCGATGCGGTGGGTGATACAGCAGCTGTAGGGAAGGTTGAAGTTGATACAAACCAATCGCTCGCTGCCAAGTATGGTGTTCGCTCAATCCCTTGCCTATTGTTCTTTAAGGATGGTGAGGTCAAGGAAACGATTACTGGTGCAAACGTAACACTGGATCAACTCAAGTCGACTCTTGAAGGGCTTGCTTAAGTCTTTGCTATTTTAGCCCCGGGTTCTGTGAATATTTCCCGGAAATTAGATCAATTCGCCGCGTGGCTTCCCCTGAGGCCCGCGGTGTATTTTTTGATGGTGATTGTTTGGGCGGTCACACTTTGGTTCCTTTCTTCGGGTAATCCAGGCTCGGAAAACGCGCCGAAGATACCTCACTTGGACAAGGTGGCGCATTTTTCTTATTTTCTTTGTGGTGGTGCGGCTTTGGCAGCTTGCCTGGGGTTGAAGTGGTCAGATTGGACTCGCTTTCGGGTTTTTGCCATTGTGACCATTATCTTTGTAATACTCGGTAGGCTTGACGAATACCACCAGTCTTTTACTCCCGGGCGGTCAGCAAATGATACTGGTGACTGGATTGCTGATATTATTGGCGCAGTTGTGGGAGCTCTCCTTGTAATTATCATTCTGATTCCTCGTCTGTTGCAAAGAGTGGAGAAAAGCAGCCCAAAGACACGAAATGTCGCAAATTCACTTGACTGCTGACTGCCGGAGTGTATTTCTCCCCGCCCGTAAGTAACTATTTTCAACTTAATCCTTTTCAGAATAATGGCCAGAGTATGTAGCATCAGAGGTTCCCGTGTCCGTGTCGGTGGTAGAGTTCACCGTTCAGGTCTCGCGAAAAAGAAGGGTGGCATCGGTCGCCATGTCACCAAAGTCGTGAAGCGTTCAGTTTCACCAAACCTTCACACTAAGCGTATTTATGTGCCCGAGCTTGGGCGTCACATTAAGGTGAAGCTCAGCGCCAAAGCGATCAAGACGATCAATAAGAATGGTGCTTACGCTACGCTCAAGAAAGCTGGTTTGATCTAGTTCTTCCCAGAACTTATTTTATATTGAAAGCGGTGACCGAGAGGTCACCGTTTTTTTCATCATGGGGGGAGATTCAAGATCCTTCCGTGTGAATATGGGCAGAAAGTAGTGCGATTGAGTTCATTCGCGTAAGCTTGCCCCTGACAAACATCTGATGTAAAACCTGCTTTGCCCATTCGGTCATTATTCCGCGTTCGGCTCGCCACATCATGAAGCGCTTTTTCCCATACTACCGATACCTACTTGAGGTGAAGTGGTATTTCCTATTGGCTGTGCTCGCTGGGGTAGGATTTGGTGTGGCCACTGGTCTAGGCATGCCACTGATGATGAAAACAGTTTTGCCTGAATTATTCAAAGGCGACGAAGTGCCGTGGGTGGAGTTAATTCCTGTGGCGATGATCTTACCAGCTGCATTCATTGCGCGAGGTGTTTTTGATTTTATAAACGGCTACTATATTCAATATTGTGGAATTAGAGTCTTGGAGCGAATCCAAGTCAAGGTGTTCGGTAAGCTTCAGTATCTTTCTGTAGGGTTTTTCAACAGTAACAAGAGTGGTGATCTACTGAGCCGCTTGATGAACGACCCTCAGATGATGCGTACAGTATTGGTCAATATTTCTAATGATCTGATTAAGCAGCCCATGGTCTTGTTATCAGCGCTAACCTACCTGGTGATTCAGTCATTTGAGCATGGGGAAATGTTTTTTTTACTCGTTTGTTTGGCGACCATTCCGCTTTGTGTATTCCCAATCCGTATCCTTGGAAAAAGGCTAAAGCGTAAAGCTCGGAAGGTTCAAAATGAGACCGGCGATATTACCGCCACCGTCACTGACAGTCTTCAGGCTCCCCAAGAAATTCGAGCTTACAATATGCAGGAGAAAATGATCTCCACATTCCGGGGGCGAGTGCTCACTCTGTTGAAGGCGCGTATGAAGGTCGTGAAGTACGACAAGATGGTTTCGCCTTCGGTGGAAATTATTTCTTCCTTCGGTATTGCCATCACTATTTTATACGCGGGACGGTCAGGCATGGAGTTTGATAGGGATCTCATGCCATTATTGATGGCTCTCTACCTCTGTTATGATCCGATTAAAGTGCTCGGTAAGGTCAGCACGCGTGTCCAAGAGGGTTTGGCGTCGCTTGACCGGGTTGAATACATTCTAAATCATGATGCTGTTCTTCCCGATCCAGAAAAACCACTGCCTTTGGATGTTGTTGAGGGAGAAGTGCGTTTCGAAAATGTTTCTTTCGGTTACAAGGAAAAGCAAACTGTGCTTAAAGGGCTAAACGTCACTGTGCCAAAGGGTCAAGTGGTTGCTCTTGTTGGGCCTAGTGGTGCAGGGAAGACAACTTTTGCTAGTTTGATTCCTCGCTTTTTTGACGTCACCAAAGGAGTGATTAGTGTGGATGGCTACGATACGCGGGCAGTCATGAAAGAGCAGCTTCGTAATGGAATCTCACTCGTCTCACAGAGCCCTGTTCTGTTCAACGATTCAGTCATGGAAAATATCCGTATTGGGCGGCCCGGAGCAAGTGATGCCCAAGTCGTGGAAGCTGCAAAAAAAGCTCATGCCGACCAATTCATACGTGAGATGGATGGGGGGCAAAACTATTTAACATCTGTCGGAGAAAAGGGATCAAACTTGTCTGGCGGGCAGCGCCAGCGGATTGCGATTGCTCGCGCCTTCCTTAAGGATGCTCCTATTCTGATCATGGATGAAGCGACTTCTGCGCTCGATAGTGAGAGCGAGGCGAAAATCCAAGGTGAACTCGAAGAGTTGGTAAAGGGGCGGACCACCTTCATTATTGCGCACCGGTTTAGTACAATAAAGATATGTGATCGTATCCTTGTATTTAATGACGGTGAAGTCGTCGCTGATGGTTCACACGATCAAATTTACGATAGCTGCCCACTCTACCGTGATCTGTATGATCGCCAATCTGGGTAGTGTTTGATAGTATTACCAAACAACATTGATGAGGGTTCATCATAGTAGCTTTTTGAGTGCAGCAATATTCTCTGAAGTCTGCCTAGTATTAATTGTGATACGCAGTCTAGCTGTATTTCTTGGCACCGTCGGGTAGCGAATGGCAGGTATGTTGAAACCCGCATCACAAAGCTCATTGGATTTATGAATCGCGGCAGTGTTGTCTCCGATGATCCAAGGAATGATAGCGGACTGCGAATCCTTTTTTAGTGCGTGAATATTACACCAAAGTTTTTTTCGCAGCTGGGCACCTTCTTCACTTTGGATGAGCCCGAGTGCTTCTGTCGCAGCTGCAGCTTGGGCGGGAGGAGGCGCGGTTGAGTAAATAAACGAGCGAGCTTTGTTGAGGATTAGATCTATCCACTTCTGATTGGCTGCGATATAGCCACCTGCCACACCCGCCGCTTTTCCCAGAGTTCCCATATGAAGATCGATGGCATTATGCAGACCCAGTTGCTCGGCAAGACCCATGCCTGTGTCGCCGAAAACGCCGAGTGCATGAGCTTCGTCGACCATTAGCAGGGCTCCGTTTTGTTTGCAAAGACGTGTGATTTTTTCTAATGGGGCAGTATCACCGTCCATGCTAAATACAGATTCGGTAATCACTAGAACGCGTGAATCGCGCTCTGTTTTTTTGATAGTTTTTTTCAGGAGATCTTCAAGTTTGCTAAGATTATTGTGTGGAAAAACACGAAGCGTCGCGCCGCTCATTCTTGCACCGTCGATCAGGCTTGCGTGGCAGAGCTTGTCTAAAATTACTGTATCGCCTTGGTTGAGAAGTGCGGGAAGGACTCCGGTTGATGTGGCGTAGCCAGTGGAGAATGTGAGGGCTGCTTCAGTGCTTTTGGCATGAGCGATAGTCTCCTCAAGTTTGCGATGGGCGACTGATGTGCCACTGATAAGGCGCGACGCCCCAGAACCCGTGCCGTATTTTTCTATGCCCTTCAGATAGGCTCTTTTAATCGCGGGATGTTGGGAAAGTCCAAGGTAGTCGTTAGATGCAAAGTCAACTAATCCAGTGTGTTGCGTGGGTATGCGCCGAAGTAGTGATGCTTCTTCAAGCTCGGAGAGCTCATCTTCGGGTTGTCTCATGATCCTGAGAGGCAGTATGTTATCTCGCAGGTGGCCGCTCCAGTGACCAGCGCAAGAGCTTTTCAGAATCTTTCCAAATTGTTTTTGATGTCGCTCCCAGAACTACCACAATTGCAGTTCGACCATTCAGCGTGCCGCTGGAAACCAGACATCTGCCAGAAGCTCTTGTTGTGCCTGTTTTCATGCCATTACAGTAAGGAACACTCTTCAGCACTTTGTTGGTGTTTTCCAGTTTTTTGGTCTTACCGTTTGAAAAACGAAATGTGTAGGAACGTGTGTTCATGATACTTCTCAGAGTGGCGCTACTATATGCTGCTCGGGCACAGATCGCCATGTCCCGTGCAGTGGAGTACTGTCCTTTTGCCGTAAGCCCATGGGGATTAAGGAAATTGGAGTCACGCATACCAAGCTTGCGAGCCTTGCTATTCATGACTTTTGAGAATGAAGTCTCGCTGCCAGACACACTGCGGGCGAGCGCGCGGGCGACGTCGTTGCCGCTCTTCACAAGTAATGCGCCCAAGAGAGTTCGGCGGCTGTATACCTGTCCCGGTAGAATCCCAAGTTTCGTGGGCACGACCCATGTGTCGCTTTTTGCGATGGTGAATCTGCGATTGATGTTACCATTTTCCAGTACGCAGAGTGCTGTCATTAGTTTTTGTGTGCTAGCAACTGCGCAACGCTGACGGGAGTTTTTTTCATATAAAATTCGGCCGCTTGCGTAATCAACCACGATGGCACGCGGAGCCGCGATGGCAGGAGCAGGTGTTCTTGGAATTGTGGCAACTTGAACCGGTTGAGCCATGGAAATGCCGTCTTGCTGAGCCGGTGCCTTGTTATGTGGTGACTGAGCACAGGAGATCAGAGGCAGAAACGATACTGCGGTAAGGATAATTGAATGGCGCATAGGTGGCAGATTTGGACTTCCCCAATGAGCGTCCATTT
The DNA here is from genome assembly GCA_045106535.1 of Akkermansiaceae bacterium. Classification (GTDB taxonomy): domain Bacteria; phylum Verrucomicrobiota; class Verrucomicrobiia; order Verrucomicrobiales; family Akkermansiaceae; genus Oceaniferula. Next base: position 25,816 of record JBGCEU010000023.1, read on the forward strand.
TGATGGAGCCAAGTCAAGGAGTTAGGTGTATTGAGGTATTCTTAGGATACGTTAATATTATCCTCATCTCTCACTGTAATGTAGTAGTGGTTAATTCCAGCTCTATCCTGAGGTGAAAATAGCGAGTTTAGCGTGAAATGGACTTAAATAGCGATCGGATAACCAGAAATACAATGAGTAAAACCCCCATAGGGATGGCTAATAAGACACCAAGGATAACGGCGGGTACAATGACAACTTTACCCCATGCTTTACTGCGTAGGAACATGAACCAGCGCGTCAGCTTGAGTGTCCAGCGAGCTTTCCAAGGGAGAGATTTCTCGAGATCGGCGAATGGATTGTCTGATGAAAAAGGCGGGGTGGAGGAGCCTGATGAGGTTTTTCCACGTGACGAGAGGCCATCATCAGCGGGTTGCTCCGCTGTGATTACCTCGTCGATTTCGATGGTTTTGCTTTTAGGCAAGTTTCAGATTTAGATATTAGAATTCTCAGTGTCCAAGCTAGGCTTGGTGAAGTGTCTTTTCCGTTGAGGCCTCAATAATGGCGAAACGTTCGCGGTTCAGCGCAGGATCAGTGCGGAATGTTAGGCGGCCACTGTGTGAGCGCTCAAGCTCTACAAACAGATTCGAATCTTCGTTTTTAAAGCGGTTCAGTACTTCGGTGTTCACTACAATGACAAGGTCTCCTAAATCCCCCTCGCCACGTTGAATTACCGTGTTGAGAGCCCGCTGAACTTCCACGCTCATTGTCATAGGCGTCTTAACTCGACCTCGCCCTTGGCAATAAGGACAGGGCTCAAGTAAACTATCACGAAGCGACTCATTAAGCCGTTGCCGAGTCATCTCCATCAACCCGATGGATGAAATCTGAAGTACTTGGGTCTTTGCTTTGTCGCGCTTCAAGCGCTCTTTCATTGCTCGATAAACTGCTTGTTGGTCACGGCGGTGGCGCATGTCGATGAAGTCAACAACTACCAGTCCTCCGATATTTCGAAGACGTAGTTGGCGCGCCACTTCCTCGGCAGCCTCAACATTGGTTTCCATAAGCATCTTGTCGACATCCTTGGAGCCTTTGTTTCTGCCTGTGTTAACGTCTACCGTGATCATGGCCTCAGTTTCGTCAATGACCAGATAGCCACCACACTTGAGCCAAACCTGACGGGAGAATGCCTCGTCAATTTGCTTCTGAAGGTTAAGTTTTTCAAAAATCGATTGCCGAGATGGGAGGTAGTGAATTCGACGCTTGGCACGGCGTGAGATTCGGCCAGCAATTTCGCGCATCTCCTCTGTTGTGTCATTGTTATCACAGATGACTTGCCCTACATTGTCTGTTAGGAAACTGCGAACACTGCGCTCGATGAGATCTGGTTCGCGAAAACAGCAAACAGGAGCCGGCTTGCTATCGCGATTATCCTCGACGGAGTACCACTGCTCTAACAGCATTGCAAGGTCGCGGACGAAATGACGTGCGCGTTGTCCCTGCGCGACCGTGCGCATAATAATTCCCATGCCCTCTGGAACCTGAAGCTTTTGCATGATACGGCGAAGTCTTTGGCGTTCCTTAGGATCATCAACCTTACGGGAAATACCGAATTGATCGGAATATGGCATCAGCACGAGGTAGCGGCCTGCCATGGAGATGTTTGTTGTGACTCGCGGTCCTTTATTTCCAATGGGGCCCTTGGAAACCTGAATCATGATTTCAGATCCCTGCGGATAAATACTTGGAATGTCTTTTGACGTAATGCGTTTTTTCTTCTGCTTTTTTTTCTTTTGGCCATCGCGCTGGATTTCTTCCAATCCACTGTCAAGGGCGGCAGGGATAGCATCCCAGAAGTGGAGGAACGCGTTCTTGTCTAGGCCGATATCTACGAACATGGCTTTAAGGCCAGGCTCGATATTTTTGACGGTTCCTTTAAAGATACCACCAACAATGTTGAGGTCGCCTTCACGTTCAACGAAATACTCCTCCAGCGAGCCGTCCTCAATGAGGGCGACACGACGTTCGAGTTTTTCTGAATTGATGACGAGAGATGTGCCATCCATGGGGGTTGGATTACCCATGCCTAGGGCTTGTTTAATACGTTTAATCATTTTGTTAAGTAGTTAGTAGATTGTAGAGATTAGTTAGTGGAGAGGGGGTTATTCTTCGATGATGATTGCCTTGGGCGCAGTTGAGCCTTCGGCATCGGCTTCTTGACGAATTGTAGGTTTGGGGAGACGCGGCCTGACTATTTCAGGAACGGCAGGAGCAGTGAGCACATTTTCGATTTCATTTCCAGTCTCTCCGATGTCCTCGTATGCAACATCGAGCAGGTCTCCTTGATCGGGAAGTTCGACTTTGGCTCGAACGATAAAGTCGCCATTGTATTCCTTCATTTTAGCAAGGGGGAGCTTGAGGCCTTCATCACGAGCAAAGAGACCACGCATGATGAGGTGAACGAGTGGGCCTGCCACAGCACCGCCGGATGTGCCACGTTTGACGGCAACAACAACGACGTAGCGCGGTCTTTCGTAGGGTGCGAATGCAACAGTCCAAGCATCATTGGATTTTGTTCCCATATCCGTTGTCTGGGCTGTTCCTGTTTTTGCACTTACTCCACGGTCTTTCACTGCGGCTCTGCCGGCTGTTCCACCGGGCTCATTAGCAGCCATCCACATGCCCTTGCGGATGCGCTCGAGATGCTCAGCTTTCAGGCCTTCCTGTAAAAGATTAACTTTCAGGTTAGGTCTATTCTGAACGACTACTCCCTGGTGTGGGTGAATGACACGTTTTACGATTCGGGGTTTATAGTACTGACCGCGGTTGGCAATAGCTCCGACCATAGCCGCCAATTGTAATGGGCTGGCGCCGCTGTCTGACTGTCCGATCGACATCATGCCAGTGATAGATGGGGTGACTGAGGCACCGGGACGAAGCTGTTGGCGCCAATAGCGGTTTCCTGGAATGAATCCTGCGGCCTCTGATGGAAGCTCTATGCCGGTTTTCTGGCCGAGTCCTAACAGTTGAAAAGAATTGAGCATTTTTTTGCTGCCGAGTTCGTTAGCTATTTTCATGAAATAGCAATTGCACGAACGCTTGATAGATTCCTTCAGTCCGAGTGTTCCGTGGCCTGTACGTTTCCAACAATGAATTTTGATATTTCCATATTGGACATATCCAGGACAGGCTTCGCTATCATACGCATGTCCATGCATCGCAGCTGCGATGGC
>JBGCEU010000230.1:0-6440 GCA_045106535.1 Akkermansiaceae bacterium
CCTTGGAGTCACCGAGGCAGGTGATGGCGAGGACGGCCGCATCAAGTCAGCCATCGGCATCGGTTCATTGTTAGCGGACGGCGTGGGCGACACCATCCGCGTCTCTCTAACAGAAGATGCCGTGCATGAAATCCCCGTCGCCAAAGCAATCATTGCCAACATCGAACAAAGCCACCTACCAACCGATCCCACAGGTAGCCAGCGCGGCACGCTTTCCTACGATCCATTCTCCTACGAGCGCCGCCACACTCACAAAATGGTTATCAATGGCCATGAGCTTGGTGCTGAGAGCACGATCCGTGTGTTCACCTCCCGTAAAAAATGGGACGCTCTCGCACACAAGATTGATAAACTTGGCGACTTCACACCAGAAGCCGTGATTGAAGACTCGGACGTGCTCGCGGTCGACCCCTGGGACACCGCCGCTGTAATGGAGATTAATGCCATTCAGGAACCACGACTCGTCACCGTAGCAGATGGCTCCCATGACGCCGCCGTGATTCATGCATTCCGACTCCTTGCATCCAAACTTTCCGCACATCACCCGATTCTGCTTAAGGACACCCTAACACCTTCTACGGATGCTGGCGCAGATTTCCTTGATAACCTGATTACTGCAGCGCGTAACATGGGATCGCTTCTCTGTGATGGCATTGGCGACGCCATCATCGTGCAGGGAGAGGAAGCACCCGGGCAATCTCTCCGCCTCGCCTACAACGTTCTGCAAGCTGCCGGATCACGTATTTTCAAAACCGACTACGTCGCCTGCCCATCCTGTGGCCGTACTCTCTTCAACCTCCAGGAAACTACTCAGAAAGTCCGTGAGGCGACAGGTCACCTGAAGGGTGTGCGCATCGCCATCATGGGCTGTATCGTCAACGGCCCAGGCGAAATGGCGGATGCCGATTTCGGCTACGTCGGCGGCGCCCCAGGAAAAATCAACCTCTACGTCGGCAAGCAGGCGGTGAAATTCAATATCCCGGAAACCGAGGCCGTTGACCGCCTAGTTGATCTCATCACTGAGCACGGCAAGTGGATTGATGCCCCCACGCCCTAACCGATCTCCTCAATTTTCCGCCACACCTCTTCGGCGCTCCCCTCTTCGGTGCGGATAAATAGCTCCTGTAGTCCCTTTGAGCTCTGCGTCACCGCCTTTAAGCCACCCGGCACCTCACGCTGCACGCGCACCGATCCGGTCGTTGCATTTTTCCCGAGAGACTTACCACCATAGGATCGACCAATGATCACACCGACCACACCTGTTAGGGATTCGATCTTACGAATCGCCTTCAGGCACTCTTTGGAAGAGCTTTGATGTCGCCCGCGCGATGGCATGATGTTTTTTTCGTAACCGCAGAAAAGTTTAACTCAAAAAATCGATAATCTTCTGCTTGGGACGACCGATAATCGCCTTGTCTCCACGCACAAGTAATGGCCGTTGCAGCAGCTGCTTATGTTTGACTAAAATATCCACTACAGCCGCCGGATTATCCACGTAGTCATCTGGATTGAGTTCCCGTTTTTTGAACAAAGAATCTTTCCTCACCAGATCCTCCACCGGATCTTCGAGCACGCTGACAATTTTTTCCAACTCTTCACGACCAGGTGGTGTTTTGATGTAAAGGATCACTTCATGATCGACTCCTAATTCCTCGGCGACCGCCAAGGCATTCTTCGATGAGCCTCAATGCGCGTAGTGGTAGATAGTAGTTTTTGGCATAAGCGCAGGAAACATGCTCTACGCCGATTTTCAAAGCAAACTTTTCGCAGCTTTCGCTGTTATCGGCGGACGAATCTCGCCATTGTGCCGCGAAGCCAAACACCCTGATCACCTTTCATGAATACCAAAGCCGTCCTAGCACTCATTCTCTGCTGCGCTTTTTGGGGCATATCGTTCCCAATCATCAAGGCTCTGATGATCGAGCTAGGCGACCACAGCCCGGATGCCTCGACGCTGTTCTTCTCCAGCTGGATTCAGATGGCACGATTCCTGGTTGCAGGCGTGATCATGTTTTTTCTAACCATCCGACTATCGAAGCCAACTGGCTTGGAAGTCAAACAAGGTCTCTTACTTGCATTCTGGGGCGGTATCGGCATGTGGCTTCAAGCTGATGGGCTCGCTTACACCGAGGCATCCACATCTGCATTTCTCACCCAGAGTTACTGCGTGTTCCTGCCCGTATGGATCGCCATTTCCCACAAAAAACTTCCGTCAAAAACCACCATCCTCGCCGTCGTGTTGGTATTAGTTGGTGGGGCGATTCTTGCCGGAGTCAGTGCAGACAACCTCAAGATCGGACGCGGGGAACTTGCCACCATCGCCAGCGCTGTCTTTTTCACCTTCCAGATTCTCACCCTGGAAAAGCCCCAATACTCAGACAACCGAGGCCGCAGCGTCACCCTGATCATGTGCCTCGGCATTGCCGTCGTTTTTCTACCAATCACATTCACCGCCGCTCCCGATCCCGCCACAGTCATTAGCATGGGCTCATCGATGAGCGTGATTATCCTTACCTGCGTGCTCGCGCTAGTTTGCACCGTCGGATCGTTTTCACTAATGAACAGCTACCAGCGCCACGTTTCCGCCACCGAAGCGGGGCTCATCTACACCACGGAGCCTGTCTTCACCGCCTTCTACGCGCTGTTTCTCCCCGGCATCCTCGCCGCCATCATGGGTCACCACTACGCTAACGAGTCGCTCACGATGAAGCTCATCATCGGGGGCTCACTCATCATCGCAGCGAATCTCATCGTGATTTTTGCGATGAAAAAACGGGAGCCCGTGCACAAGAATCCGGTGACTTGACGCGGCGGCGCGCTACTCACCGTGAAACCCGATTTTGCGTTTCGGTTTGCTGTCCACCGCGATCAGCTGGCGAATGGCATCGAACACGATACCGAAATTCTCATCGTATTTCTTTTCCAGCTTCTCGATTTTTTCCGCGAGCAGTTTGTTCGAGTCCATTAAACGGCGCAATTGAACAAAAGTCCTCATGATCGCTATATTCACTTCCACCGCCCGGGGCGATCGCAGCACGCTGGAAAGCATGGCAACTCCTTGCTCAGTGAAGGCGTAGGGGCGCATGCGCCGACCACCGTGAGAACTTGAGATCACATTTTGTGATTTCAAGTTCCCCCACTCTTCTTCATCCAATTGGAACATAAAATCAGATGGAAAACGATCTGGGTTACGTTTGATGGCCTGATTGATCACCCTCGTTTCTACACCATAAAGCTGCGCCAAATCTGCATCCAACAGCACCTTTTCACGGCGCAGATACAACACCAGCGGTTCAATCTTTTCCGGTATCAGAACCGTAGAAGATCGCACCTCTGCCTTTTTGGATACCTTGCGGGCGGTTTTCTTTTTTGGCGGCATGAGCAACAATTGCTCACATGAACACCTGTTGTCAATTCCTAAAACAGCCCCACGACTTTACCATCGTCTCCGAGATCGATCCTGTTAGCGGCGGGTTCCTTGGGCAGACCTGGCATTGTCATGATGTCACCGCAGATCATGATGACGAACTCGGCACCCGCGGCGAGACGCACCTCACGGACTTTGACGACGTGATTCTCAGGCGCACCTAACATCTTGGGATCGGTGGAGAAAGAATACTGGGTCTTGGCGACACAAATCGGATAGTTTCCAAAACCTTCGTCTTGCAGCCTTTTAACCTGGGCACGCACCTTGGTATCGGCGACGACTTCGCTGGCGGAGTAGATTTTCTTTGCCACTGACTCCATCTTCTTCCACAGCGGCACATCGTCCTCGTAGGTAAGCTGGAAATTGGCGGGGCATTTTTCAATGACATCCACCACGGCGTGGGCGAGGTCTTCCGTTCCTTCACCACCTTTTGCCCAGTGCTCCGCAAGTACGACATCCACTTGTAAATGCCCGAGTCTCTGACGCAGCAAATCAATCTCGGCTTCAGTGTCAGCCGTGAAGCGGTTGATAGCCACAATACAAGGCAGCCCCCAGTGCTCACGCACGTTACGCACGTGGCGCTCGAGGTTTTTAATCCCCTTTTCCAGAGCCGCCAAATTCTCGTCAGCGAGTTCTTTGACATTGGCACCTCCATGGAACTTCAGCGCCTTGATGGTGGCGACCACAACTGAGGCGTCCGGCTTGAGTCCCGACTTCCGGCACTTAATGTCGATAAATTTTTCGGCACCCAGATCAGCACCAAATCCAGCCTCGGTGACTACGTAGTCGGCAAGCTTGAGTGCGGACTTGGTGGCGATGACAGAGTTACAACCGTGCGCGATGTTCGCAAACGGCCCACCGTGGATGAATGCCATGTTGCCCTCAAGCGTCTGAACCAAGTTCGGTTTGAACGCATCTTTAAGCAGCACCGTCATCGCACCATGAGCATCGAGGTCACGTGCGCGGATAGGTTTTCTTTTCCGTGTGTATCCCACAATGATATTACCCAGACGCTCTTTGAGCTCATCGAGTGAGGTCGATAGGCAGAATATCGCCATCACTTCGGATGCGACCACGATATCAAATCCATCCGTGCGCGGGTATCCATTCCCCAGCCCGCCAAGTGCCACTGTGATTTGGCGTAGCGAGCGGTCATTCATATCAACGACCCGACGCCAGACGACGCGGCGAACATCAACCTCTAACAAATTGCCATGATGGATATGATTATCGACAAGTGCTGCGAGCAAGTTGTTCGCTAATCCAATCGCATGGAAATCTCCCGTGAAGTGTAGGTTAATATCCTCCATGGGCACCACCTGAGCGTAGCCACCTCCCGCAGCACCACCCTTCATACCAAAACATGGTCCGAGCGACGGCTCACGCAGACAGACCACGGCTTTTTTTCCGATACGGTTCAAGCCATCCGTCAGCCCCACACTCGTCGTTGTTTTACCCTCACCCGCAGGCGTAGGTGAGATCGCTGTCACCAGAATGAGTTTCCCGTCAGGGCGATCCTTGAGTGATTCCAGATATTCGAGTGAAACCTTCGCCTTGTAGTGTCCGTAAGGTTCGAGGTGCTCATCAGAAATACCTAACTTCTCCTGCGCTAGCGTTGCAATACGCTCCATCTCGTTCTCCTGGGCAATTTCAATGTCCGTCATAGCGACAAACTAGACTTTGCATCATCGACCATAAAGATTTATTTTATCGCTTCTGCAATATATTGACCAACATGCTGAATTGCGTAACCTGACTCAGAAACACCTCCACACACCACTTTTTACACCATGAAAATCCGCCCATTGATTTGCCTCGCACTACTCAGCTGCACTCTGCACGCCGCCCCACCTAACATCCTCCTGATTCTCTCTGACGATCAATCTTGGAATGACTACAGCTTCATGGGGCACAAACAGATCGAGACACCCCATCTTGATAAACTCGCCGCCGAGTCCCTCACCTACACGCGCGGCTACGTGCCAGCCCCCCTGTGCCGACCTTCTCTGGCATCCCTTTTCACAGGCCTCTACCCTTTTCAAACAGGCATCACCGGAAATGACCTCAAAGGACCTAACGGGAAAAAAGCATCCCGCTCCACCCCCGAGGGAGCCAAGCTCCACCAGCAACTCTACGATAAGTTCATGCAATGTGATGGACTCGCTAAGGAGCTTGGAAAAAAGAACTACCTCTCGCTGCAAACCGGAAAGTGGTGGGAGTCCGACCCAAAAAAATCTGGCTTCACCCATGCGATGACACACGCCGACCCAAAACGCGGCGGTCGTCACGGTGACGCAGGTCTCGCCGTTTCCCGCAAGGGCATCAAGCAGATCCAATCGTTTCTCGATGACGCCAAGGCCGCTAAAAAACCATTCTTCATCTGGCACGCACCCTTCCTTCCCCACACACCACACAATCCACCCAAAGATCTTTTCGATAAGTATCTCAAGAAAAACGACTCCAAGTTCGTCGCGCGCTACTACGCCATGGTCGATTGGTTTGACCAGACCTGCGGCGAATTGTTAGGCGAACTCGACAAACGCGGACTCACCGAGAACACCGTGGTCATCTATGTCACCGACAACGGTTGGATCCAGAATCCTGAGAGCGGGCGTTACGCACCTCTATCAAAGCAAGACATCCACGAGGGCGGCATCCGCACCCCGATCATGGTCAAGTGGAAGGGACAGATTGCACCTCTGATGGACAAGACAACCCCCGTTTCCTCCATCGACATCGCCCCCACCATCCTGAAACTTGCCGGTGCGGACGTGCCGAAAGCCATGACTGGCATCGACCTGCGCGACATAGACGCCCTGAAGAAAAGAAACACCGTCTTCGGAGCCGACCATTCCCACGACATCGCCGGAGTCGACAAACGCGCTGCCAACCTCGAATCCCGCTACATTATCCACGGCGACTGGAAACTCATCATCCACAATCACAACAACTTCCCACCACCAAAATACGGCAGCATCCGTAACGGCAAAAAAAACAATCCCGAAGGCAAACC
>JBGCEU010000231.1:0-11889 GCA_045106535.1 Akkermansiaceae bacterium
CCGGATTTGTTTGCCAAGGCACTAAAATCCAAATCACCGCGTGTGCGCCGTGCTATATTCGCGGCACTTGCCACAATCTTGCAAAAGGAAAAACCGGAAGGGCTACTCACTAAGGAGATTCTTGACCTGATGATTCAGTCACTGAAGAGCTCAGAGGAATCCTGGTATGTAAAAGACGCCGCGCTCATTGTTGTAGGTGTAGCTGACGCCGAGTGGGTCGTTCCGTATGTTGACCTGCTGATCTCTTTTCTTAAGCATGAGGAGGCCTGGCTGAGGTCGGGTGCCCTGTCGGCTCTAACACCTATCGTGGCTCATCCCGATACGTATGAAAAAGTCATCCCTGCCGTTGGGCATCTGATCCGCACGAACCAGCGTGCATCTGTCACTCTGGGAATGCGTAGCACGTTGAGGGCACGAATCAATGAAGCTGGCCCAGAGGTGCAAATGCTTGCCAAGGAGATACTCACTGAGGCCTACACCAGCTACGAAGGAAAAAACGAAGCGCCCGGCGGTCAGGACATTTCCTCCACCGTGGATCAGCATCTCGATTACATTGCCGGCTCTCTCGCCGATGTCCCCGGTGGTTTGGATGTGCTTTATGAGATCGCCCGCAAGCGGTATCCGAATGAAATTCTGCCCTACAAGGATTATTTTCTTAATGCCGATCCCAAGCAGTTTGGCCCTGAGCTTAAGAATGCCATCAAGCCGATCATTAACGACGAGCTGATCCCTGCATATGTCGGCAAAAACCGTAGGAAGCTCAAGCCAGCGGCAGCACTTGAGGTGCAGTCGAGTTTCCCTGGTGGCCCACGCGAAGTGATTGACGGTCTAACAAATCTCCACGACCGGGCAGGGGACACCTCATACAACTGGAAAATGTTCGCCAACATCCGCTTGGCCGAGTGGTGGTATCACAGCTTCGATCCGATTCCCTCCGAGCAGGTTCCTTTTGACAATGTCGTCGACCGCTACCGTAAAGTTACGCTGCCGAGTGGTATGGAAAACTGGAACCAGCCAGACTTCGATCCAGCATCCGTGGGTTGGAGAACGGGTAAGGCACCGTTTGGTAATTACCTCGGAAAACTGCCGCAGGGTAAGGTTTCCAAGTGTCTGAAAAGCTACTCGAACGATTGCACTGGGCCTTACTGCTTTGGTGCATTGCCGGATAACACCCTCTGGGAAAAAGAAGTTCTCCTGTTACGCCAGACATTTAAGGTATCACCACTCAAGGACGGGCACCGCTACCGCATCCGTGTGAACGGCGGCGATCACGTTGGCACGGGTGGCGGCTATGGCATCTGGATCAACGGCAAGCAACTGATAGAAAACCCGAAAGGCACAGGGCGAGGCGGCGGTGAAAAGCCGAAGGGTGCTTTTGTTACCAAGGAGTTTCTCGATGAGTTCAAAGGTGGCAAAGTGACCATCGCGGTGAAGAGCTTCATCCGCTACAATGACAAGTATAAGACCAAACCCACTAAAAAAGAACCGCAGGGGAGAATCAGCCTGCATATCGAAGAGCAGAAGTTACCGCCGATGGGTGACGACCTTGTGCGGAAGTCAGCAACTGTTGTGCCCATGATGTCGTCCGAATGGCAGGTGAAATACGACAAGGAAAACCCCCAGCAAAGCCCAGACGACAACAAGTTCCGCTGGGAGGGCAAATTCCTGCCCAATAAGAATGTCCTCGGCACGTGGAAGGTCATTACCGATGTCGAGGAGATCAATGCCTTCGATCCTAACAAAAAAATTCGTAAGGCACGCCGACCCGTATTCATGCAGATCGAGCTCAAAAAAGACGGTATGACTAATCAGCCTACTTGGATATGGAGTGGCGATCACTTGATGGACTTGGAGAAATACCAAGCACTGCGCATGAGAGTGAACTCCATCGCAGGTAACGAATATCTGTTCATCGAGAATGGCGGCTTCAGCACCCGCAATAAACCCGACTGGAAAAGCACTTGGCTCGTCCTGACACGCTGATACACCTCCTATGGAGCGCGGGTTTCCAACCCGCATGTTCCAGTCGCGCATCACCCCTTGTCTAACAAAAACTGAATCTATCATGAAAAACAAAAGTCCCATAATCCACCTGATCACCCTTATAGCAATCAGCCTCACCCTGTCTGTCCCAGCTCAATCAGCCGATGAAGTGGCTAAACCGGCTATTGAGCTGGGTGCACCGTTTGCCGACAACGCCATCCTTCAGCGCGACATGCCCTTACCCGTCTGGGGGTGGAGCAAGCCGGGCACCAAAGTCAGTGTCGAATTCGCTGGGCAAAAAAAATCCGCCACCGCTGGCGATGATGGTAAGTGGATACTCAAGCTCGATCCGCTGAAAGTAAATGCCGAGCCTCAGCAGCTTATGGTTTCTGAAAGCACTGGCAAGAAACGCACATTGGAAAACATCCTTGTCGGTGAGGTCTGGATGGCATCGGGGCAGTCGAACATGCAGTGGAATGTTTCCAAGTGTGACACCGGCCGAGTCTTACTTGCCGGGATCAATGCGCGCGTGGAAGCAGGAAAAGAAAAACCATTTGTTATCCGCGAAGCAAAGGTGACGAACTACTTTGCTGCATTGCATCCGATCGAACACGCTAACGTTGAGTGGGCTGACGGTGGAGGGGACTCCAGCGCGATTGCTTTCGCCTTCGCCTACAAATTGCACCGTGAACTCGGTGTGCCGATCGGTATTCTCAACTGCTCATTCAGTCAGACAGCGATTCAGGCGTGGACGCCTCGCGTTGGGTTTGCCGGAGGAAAAGACGATTACACCAAGGCAATCTATCAGAAAATTCTCGAGACCGACCCCGCGACGCCTGAGCACAAAAAAGCATGGGGTGCATTTTATAAAAGTATCGATGACACCATCGCCGAGAACAAGAAGCTGGTCGCTGAAGGGAAAGAAGCCAAGCCGGTACCGACAAAAACCCCCGGCAACATGCAAGGAAACCGCGATGCCTCATGGCTCTTCAATGCACGCTTGAACCCGATGATCCCTTATGCGATTCGTGGTGCCATCTGGAACCAAGGATATGCGAACATGGGTGAAGGCCTGCCCTACTACCACAACCTGCACAGCATGATCCGTGGCTGGCGCAAGCTCTGGCAACGACCTGATCTGCCTGTTTATTTCCACCAGTTTTATTGCCCAGGCCAAAAAGGGGAGTGGGATAATAGCCCGTCGATTGGGAGTACTGCCGAGATGCGACTCGGAACCTGGATGGCACGCGACATCCCTAACACGGGTATGGCAAGCCAGATCGATATCACCGGAGCAATTCACTACTCTAACAAAACATTGCCTGGGCAGCGCCTTGCCCTACACGCCCTGAAAAACCAGTATGGTAAAAAAGTAGCCGCTGACGGTCCGATGTTTAAATCGTATCACGTGAAGGGTGACCAAGTCATCGTCACTCTTGAAAACACTGACGGTGGTCTCGTAGTCGCGGAGACTGGCACAAACAGTAAAAGCGGACTCGCCATCCCCACGGTCATTCCTAACGGAGCTGACCAAGTAAAACTTTTTTACGTCGCGGGTGAAGATCGCGTCTGGCATCCTGCCATGGCTAAAATAGATGGTAACAAGGTCACCGTTACGTCACCCAAGGTGAAATCACCGCGCGGTGTTTCATACGCCACGGGTGGTGTTGGTAATCAGCCGAACCTCTACAACAAAGCGATGTTACCCACGACGCCTTTCATTTACTTCGACAACAAAATGGTCACCAGCAAGGACTGGCCGACTGAAAAACTCAAGATTGCAGGCGAAAAAATCGATCCTAACAGCATTGGTAAGGTCTATCACTATCGCAAGATGCCGCTGCTCAGCACCCAGTTCCGTGATAATGCCGTGCTGCAAGCAGGCGTGCCAGTCACCATCTGGGGATCGGCTGTTCACGATTGGGGGCACGAAGCCGACGGCAAGGCGGTCATCAAGTTCAGTTTCGCGGGAACCGAAAAAACCATCGATGTCACACCCGGCATGAAGGAATGGCAGGTCACCGTGCCGCCGATGAAAGCCAGCGCGGAGCTCAAGACACTCAAGGTCACCTTTTCCATCGACGGTGAGCTTGTTCACGAACGCGTCAGCAAAAACATCGTCATTGGTGATGTCTATTATATCGCTGCACCGCCATCGGTGAAATTCAAAGCTGACTCTAATGTTAAGTCTCAAGGAATCGTCCGTATGATTTCTAACAAGGCAAAACGTTTTAGTAAAAACAGCCCGAGCCGTTTTAGTGTCGCAGTTTCCACAACTCCGCTGAACCGCTTTGCTGCCGAGTGGGCTGATGCCACTGGACTCGCCGCAGCTATCGGTCGCAGCATCGGCAGTAAGACCGGAAATCCGGTTGGCATCATTTTTATGCAAACCAAGATGGTGAAAAAGAAAGGCGAGAAGGAAGGAGTCAATCCTGTCCGTGTGAAAAGCTGGATTCATCCCGCCGACCTCAACATGGCACCAAGCCTGGCGGAGGACTACAAGGATCTCGGCGCCACCAGACCGGGCAACAAGTATTATGACGAGAATGCGCTTAACTACATCGCCTCATGGAAAAAATACTGGAGTAGTTACGTGCCTGAGATGATTAAAACCAAACGTGTGCCCGATGCCGTGCCATGGGGAACTTACCCCATGCTAAATTCCTCTGTCACAAGTGATGCCTCCGAGGTCTACAACGTTATGACTCACTCCTTCACACCGGCCGCGCTCAAGGGTATCATTTTCATCTCATCAGAAAATTTGGTCGCTGATGACCAAGGAGCGAACTTCGGACCAGAGCTCTCAGTCCTCGCTAACAGCTTTAAAAAACGCTTTGGTCAGGAAACACATTTCTACGCCACGGCTCCCGCTAAGTCACTCGCCCCGAAGCTGACTAAGCCAGCATCGGTCAAAGGAAAAAGCACCATCATCGAAGTCAACAAGTGGGATGATCCAGCGGCAGTGACGGAACTGATTACCCGGGTTGTAGCTGACGTCGGCAAGTGAATACATCATTCTGTGAAGCAGGGAGAGACGTCGCCACGCATGCTCGACCCAACCGCCGAAGGTGGTGAGCAACCATAGCCCGGGGCTTCAGCCCCGGGATTCTACAATATTAGCATCCAGCCCTGAACGGGCTGTGTAAATGGTGACCAGACATCCAGTCCGCAGGTGATACCCGTCATACAGATGTACGGATACCCGAATGTTTTGCGGCCTCCCTTCAGGAGGCGCTTGTGTTTACCCCTGGTCCCAGGACTGAAGTCCCGGGCTGGGATTGCGGCACCCCATCGGGGTGAGTAGGTGGCTGCGGCGTCTAGCCGCAGGACGTGCCTGCGTGCATCCTGCGGCACCACATCCTAGCCATCACTACTTCTTGGCGGGTCCAACGGTTCCGCCTTCGATGAACTTTGCCTTTGATAGGTTCTTGCCATAATCTTCTCTGCCTGCAGAGACTTCCTTAGCCCATTTCAGAACACGCCTCACGATGGGGCGACTATCCCATTTGATGTGAGAGATTGATGGCTTGCACCAGGCGAATGAGGGATCGGGATCCGTGCAAACGATTGAAAAATCTTCCGGCACTCGCAAGCCTGCCCTGATGCAATACTGGAGTGTAGGCGTCACGAAGACACCTTCGTCGATGATCAAGGCTGTTGGTGGGCTAACGCTGAATAGCGAATCCAGACAGCGGTGGAAGCTCTCGATATTCTCATCCCAGTCGGGGAGGTTATATGGGCCCGTGGAAATCCCGAGCCTCTCTAGTTCCTCAAGGAACTCGCGCTCGAACAGCCCGGGCTCAGGCAATCTGCGCATCGGGCGGCAGATATTGACAATGCGCCGGTGCCCGAGATCGACTAGTTTTTTGAGAAGAACCCGCAGTGGTGCTACTTTGTCAGGCGCGATACTCGGGATCTTAAGTTGGTTGGCGCGCCCGAATAGCGCAAAGCTTGGTTTTTCATATTCAGCAAACCATTCCAGAGTTTCTCGTGTTCCGGAACAAATCACCCAAGCGTCTGCGGGTGTTTTTTTTATTAAACGAGAGATACGCGTGACATCGTCATTGAGATCTACCTGAGATTTAGACGCAAATGTGGTATTATAGCCCTCATTTTCCAGATCACTGATAAGGTTTTGAATGAGGTTATGATGTCGATCCGCTAGTTCACCCAGTAAAATACAGATCCGCAGATTGGATACCTTGGGGTTAATGTCCTGCACTTGAATAAGCCTGCCGCGTCGCCGACCCTGATTCACCAGCCAGCCCTCGCTTTCCAGTATTTTCAACGCAGCTTCGATGGTATTGGTGCCCACACCCAGCTCCCGCGCCAGCTTGTCACCACCGGGCATTTTGCCAGACCAAGTCTGGTTCTTGAGTTCGTTACGCAAGTACTCTGCGACTTGTTCCGAGGAGGATAATATTCTCAAATGGCTCATATTAGTTTACAGCTACATTTTTTTAGGGGTAGAATGCCATCATATTCTTTTAAAAAATTATTGTCATTACATGTGATGATGATCATGTATGGCGATCTCAGAGTTCAATGTCTTTCTCTCTAATGGAGTTGGCACCCCCTCTGTGGTGTAAACACACAATAAACCAAAATAATAACTATGAAAAAACTAACAACAATGAAAGCGCTCGGTGTTTTTGCTGGTCTTTCACTTGCTGCAGGTTCTGCAAGTGCAGCGACCGTTACGCTCATTTCTGAAGACTGGGACGACGTTGGCTGGACTAATGGAGACATTAGCACCGTAGGCAACGATCCCCTATCAGATTTCGTGGGCTATGGTCTTAACAATAACAACCCTACTACTTTACTAGGTGCTGGAACAGGTGGAAACGTTCGTCGTGACGTTGCAGGGTTTGACGGTGTATATGGTTCTGGTGGCTTTGCTGGTAGTGCCGTCCGCGTACGCTCCTCAAATGGCGCGATGCTAAACGAGAATCCACTCGCGTTAGCATCGGCGACTTCGGTCACCATGTCGTTTGATTTGTATCAGCAAACCGCCAATTACCACCAGGTAGTCGAGTATTCAAGTGATCAAGCTTTTACTAGTCCAGTTCTTCTGGACACGATTACTGGTGATTCCGATTTTAATGTATGGATCGCCAAATCCTACACAGTCACCACTGGTCTCACCGATGATGCCTATTTCCGGATTCGCAAGCTTCGCCCCAGTCCTAGTGGGACAAACGGCGGTGCAAACGGTACCTACCACAGATATGACAATATTCTCATTACGGCTGAAGTCGTGCCCGAGCCTTCTTCCGCAGCCCTTCTTGGCCTTGGTGGACTCGCTCTGATTCTCCGTCGTCGAAAGTAATTGGACGTCGTTTAACAGAACCATAAATCTTACCCACTTCCCTCACGGGAAGTGGGTTTTTTGTGTACAGGCGTGTCGGTGTCCACTTTTCACTTTGCGGATGTTGTGTGGACAAGTTCTGGTTCGGCTGGAGATGTCTTTTGGAGTGTGGCGATCCCTCCTGACCTTCAACCACATTATTACAAACCCATTTCCTTTACCTCCCGCCCTGTCAAATACGGCGATCCCTCGTGACAGCCTATTGGCCAAAGGCCAATTTGATACCAGCCTAGGCAAAGGGCTCTGCCCGCATGCCTAGGTATCCAACCGGAACAGGGTGTTCTCTGAAGGAGAACTTCATGCGGATAATACCACTCCGCAAAACAGACGAGACGATTGAAAGTTATTGGTGTATGAGAACTGCACTTCGTGGTCAACGAAGTATTCCGGATGAATTTCTGTTCTGACTGCGTTTCTCCTCAGTCATGGTGCCCGCACCATTCCTTCGTCGTGCCTTGCCAGAACAGAAATTCATCTAGGCAATCGTCCCGTCTGTTTTGCTACTTGGTATAAGACCTCAATCTCACAAATATTTCCTCGCCTAGAAATGGTTCCTGGTTTTTGATCAAAAAAAATGAGGTGGATGATTTTTTGAGAGAGATTGGTGCATGGTGCACACTAACCGATCGAAGAAGGACAGAACAGGATCTGGCTGGATAAAGTTTCTGAACATGAAGTTCTCTTTCAGAGAACAGATTATCTGTGGCCATGACCTATGGAACAGATTGAATCCGTTCCATAGGCTGAAATTAATTTCGCCTTTGGCGAATGAAGTTAGAGTAGAGCGGGAGGTTCACACGGTGAAAATGGTGTAACTTGTGGGTAAAGGTCAGAATGCCTCGCCGCACTCCACACTAAACAACCGGTATGTGTCGGTCTTAATTCCTAAACGATCTACCACGATGTGAGCAATGCCCTGCCTTTTTCGCATTATGCAATGCATATCTCGTTCAGCTCCTGCCACCGACATCCTTCTTTGACAGGATGAACTCATCAGCACTTCGAGAATACGCTGCGGATGATTCATGGCCTGGGCGCGAGCCACTGCGGTTTGAGGGTCTTACCACGCTGCCAGCCTGGCATGCTGACGAAACGGCTCCAGTGCGGTAACTTTGGCTCCTCCCTTGCGTCAGCTAAAGCCAGACTATCAAGAATCTGGCTCCAAAAATGTTCCCTCGCGGAGTCGTGCTCGCGTCCGGCGCGTGCAATATGTGCGAGCACCCGTTCAACTTTCTCACGTCTTGCGAGAAACAGCAAACGCTCTGCGGAGACCCCGTCTGCCCCCATTAGCTGCGCGGCACACCGTATCAACATGGACTCATACGCGCGCCCACCAGATATCATCGCCACTGCAAGCACCTCGTCTGCCAGCACGTCCCTATCAGGTCAGTCACCTGCTTTTTGTATTCAATAACACGTGGTTAGGATCAGCCCCCATCACCAGCCTCCCTCTTTGGCATGATGAATTCATCCACCGCACGGTAGGTGATGCGTTTTCTGACGGGATCCATGTAGAAGAACACGTAGTTGCGTGTAATTTTTGAGGATGGCCATTTCATGGATTTGATCACTTCGTTTCTGTCCGCGTGTTTGATGCCGAGGGTGACGTGGTAATATCTTTGATCGCCAAACCCGCGCGGTGTGACGACGGTGCCTCTACGAGGATTGAGAGAGAATTTTGCCTTACCCAGAATGCCCATCACGGTTTTGTCCGAGTTGTTATGAAAGTAAATGTCTCCGCCTTTGAAGTTGGCTCGATTGAATGGCATGATCACGGGTTGGTAGCCCGTTTTCGGATCAAGCAATAGCAGGATGACAAAGGAATTACCCTCTTCCGGAAGCCTGATGTTAGCGAGCGATGCGTTTCTATCCACTGACCAGATGCTGAACAGCCTGGCAGGCGGTTTCTGTGGTCGGGAGAGATTATTCATTGGCAGGTCGAAGGGATCCGACCGTGCTTCTTTGTTGGCGAGTACGATTTTACCGAGATTTTTGGGTATTCTCTCAGCAAGCAAGCGAACCTCGACTTCGCCTTTCTTGAGTGGTGCCGCGGATGCTGTGCAGCAGAAGACAACTATACAAATGAACAGAATACGAATCACGCTGAGCAGTATTTAGACTTCACGTGGATTAAGCCAGCGAAATGAGATGATTTTGAACTGTCTACCGAAGTTCCGGTTGACTGCTTTGCTTAGGGCGGCAGGAAGCATTTCCGCGGAATCAGCTGTATCGAGGTAGTCGCTCTGGCGTTCTAGAACAGCTTCACACCATGCTTGTGCTATTACCTTTCCGTTGCCGTCTAATGCCTCACCGTAGGAGCGGATGATAAAGCTATCCGAGCGGGCGGAAAGCACTGGCGCGATCGGTGTGAGGATATCACCCTGCTTGACGACGGAGGGGGCACCATAATGTATGGCTCCTTCCTCAGCTTCGGGAAATTCAAATCGTGCAGCCGTGGTGGAGTCGACCGCGCGGCTGCTGTTTTGTTTTTCGTTGACGCTAACATCATCGGAGTCCAGAGCGCTCTGTATAGCTCCTGCGCGAGCAAGATCTTTGTCACTGCCAACGCGGCGGTTGACGAAATCTGCAAGACTCAAAAATGGCCCACGTTTACGCACTTCCCGGACGATTCCCTCTGCCAAGCTCTCAATTTCATCATCGCTGAGCGTGCGGCGTCCATACCACTGATCTTGCTGCATTCCGGCTTCATCTGGCACGATGATATCTCTCGGGGCGCCAATGTTTGCCACAGGCGTGTCTCCATCTTCAGAGGCAATGGACTGGGTTCCATTCTCAGAGCGCACAACAATTGGACGATCCTTCAGTGAGCCAAGAACGGTCTTCCATGCCTGAATGGAAGTAGAGTTCACATTAAACATACCATCGACTCTCAGATAGCTGGCAACTTTAGTAATCGAGTCTTCGGTCGGCTTGACTCCTGAGAAAAATGAATCGACCAGAGCACCGGGATCGGCTCCGCCAAGAGATGGCAGGTAGCGGGCTACGGGAAGTTTTTTGCCGTCCTCAAAGAACTCACGGGCGACCGTTTCCTGGTCTTTCTGCTGACTGAATGCGGGGGTTGGCTGAGGTGCGATACCGGACAGGAAGTAGTCATCCCAGAGTTCCCTGTTAGCAAGATAAGAGTGATCGGCTAGTGGGTGGGGATAGTTAGAAACGTTGTGTGTTACTTTATCCCGAGGTATTACAGAGGGGGCGAGCGAGTTGCCAATGGCGTGTGAGATTTGTGGCTCCAACGGATAAATGCGGTTGGTATGGTCAGGTTTTCTGCCATCAAAACATGGCGTGATTCTATTCGGCATGTTGAATCCGTTGGCAAAGGAGTGCTGTAGCGCAGCAAGTGAGATGATCGGCTGCCGTGGTATGCTGTGGGTAGTAACGTAGTTCGATCCAAATTGAGCACCAAGGCTGGATCCGAAATATCCTTGGCCTGTGACCGACTCGTCTAATGGGGCGTTCAGCCAACTCGTCATGCCGATCATTTTTGTCTCAAACGGTAGCATATCGCGCTCTCGCTTCGACAGATCGTAGTAGTTCATACTGTAAGCCCGAGGGTTGAATCGTGCCAACATTCTGGATGCGGACAGATTTTCTTCCTCGGTCTTGGCATAGTAGGAATGAAGCATGAACGGAGCCTTCTCATTGATCAGAGAATTTACCGGGAGATCGCGCGTCTCAGTCGGCCCCTCAATCACAGGAAAAACCTCCGGATGCTCATCAGCAACAATATCCACAGGGTTTGGCCCCCAGTATTGACCATATCGTCTCTTTTCTCCGACTTGAACCCGTGAATAGCCTATGCGGCTATCGACGGACATGAAACTTTGCAGGCTCCCACCTCTGCCGCCGAGGTTTAACCAGACATGCGTAAGAGCAAATTTTGGCGAGTTGCCTGACTGGGCTCTTTCTCTGGGAACAACCCTGTAGGAGACCGTGTCGTTGGGAGTTACGACGACACGAATGTCAGTTGATCTTCCGCTAGAACTGTCATCCGTAAGCAAGGGAACTCGGGCACCACCACCGTAGTTGAAGCCTTTTTTGCCATTGAAGCCTTCCCATCCGCCGACGCTTTGCCCTCGCTGGTTACTTGAAACATCACCGTCTTGGGAAATTTTCACGACTTCGCCAGGTTTTAGTGTCAGAGGTTCCGCCACGCCGGCATTTAATTTCAGGAAGTTGCCATCATTTTTCCAATTTGATGACTTCATAATAGAACAGCGGATCTCAGGGCCGCCATTGACGGAAACCATGATATCATAGGGAATCATCCAGAATGAATACAGATAGTTCCAATTTCTACCTTCGGTGTGTCTTGGAACGTCTACGGCCACATCGAGTGGATTCCACAATGTCACTACTGGATCAAAATTTAGCCATAAGACGTATTTACCTTGTTCACTTGGGTGTGGATCAGCCTCGAGTGAATAGATCGTCTGATAATTAATCGTGATTGGATGTTTGAGTCGATCCCATGGGTCTGTGTTGAGCTCTGCCTGCGTTTTTTTCGTCTGCAAATAAGG
>JBGCEU010000232.1:0-9228 GCA_045106535.1 Akkermansiaceae bacterium
AAAAAAACCGCCTACGGATCAACTTCGATCACCTTGCCGTCTTTCCACGAGATAAGCGGCATCCCAAGGCGCTTGTGCTCGGCGCGAAGCTTACGCATGGCGCGTTTCATGGCCTTGTTTGCCATGCGGCCGTGCTCAGTCATGTCCTTCTCAGGGATTGGCTTGAGCTTTTTGTAAGTAGGCTTGATCATCGTAAATCGAGGAATTCTGCTACGTCATGGATAGCATGGGTTTTGTAATTTGCCAACATTTTATGTCCCTTCTGAGATTGCCAGACAAACCATTCATCAACGATTGGCAGGTAATGAATCACGAGGTTTTCAAAGGTTCTTGGGTATCTGCGGCGAATGTCTTCCGCCGGGACATGATGGCCTCCTTTTTTGACCCGTTGCCGGACTCGCCTGATGGATTCCTCGGGTGCGGGCAGCCAGAGGAAGTGAAGAATCACTTCGTAGCCGGCCTCTTTGGCGGATTTGATCAGGCGGGTGTGGCCGATGCCGCTGATGGTGGATTCCAGTGCGAAACTCGTTTTGTTTTCAACCAGTTCCCGTGCTTCGGTGATGAGCAACCGACCCGCTTTAAACGCAACCGACGGAGGGTCAAAAGGCGACAGTCCGCGCGCGATTTCATCCGCATTGAGAAACCGCATGCCCTTGAGTTCCCGCGTGAGGATCTCAGAGGCAAAGGTCGTCTTCCCAGCTCCGTTAGGACCAGTGATGAGAAACAGAATGGGCTTTTGTTTAGCCATGGATTGATTTGCGGATTTTTTACTGCACGGTCTCAATACTCTGAGATGTATCTATGACACTGGCGAAAGGTTCGCTGGCCAGGCTGAAATTATGTTTTATCTGGATTCGGTAGGGACAGTTCTGAGATCGCTAGGCGTAGTCGATTGAGAAAAGCATGGAGATCTGCGGTAGCGAGTTCCTTGGTAAGCAGCACGGGAAGTGTCTCAAAGCTCATTGAGTCCAGCAGCATGGCGACGGTTGCCGGCTCCCATCCTCCGTCCTTTTCACGGGCATCCGGAATGGCGGCGAGGATGTCATGGCCAGCTTGTTCGAGAAAATAGAGGTCGATGAGATCTTTTGCTTCTGTGCGGCTCAGCAGGGTGGTTAGCTTGTTGGCGAGCATCTCCCTTTCGGTATCCACGCGGATGCCATCGATGGTTTTTTTATCGGGATCAAGTTGTGGGGCACGGTCGGTTACAATATCGAGAATCTCCTGTTCATCATTGCGCTTGATGAGGAATCGGTGGAAATCTGGAGCGGTGCGCTGCGGTTCTATCTCCGCGCCGATTTCTTGGGCAACGCGGTGGACGAGGTTTTGCACCTCCTTTGGAGATACTTCTTCCGGTGTGAACAGATTCAGATCATAGGACCGGCGGTGGTGCAGATAGAACATGCCGAGAGCACTACCGCCTGTTAGGAAATAGCGGGATTCATGCCTAAACCAAGCACGGAGAATATCCCGCTTTAACGGCGTGCAGGCTTTAGAGTCTTCCCAGTTCATGAGCGGCACGGAGGAGGTGATCCCAGACCGGGCGTTGGCGTCCTAGAAGTGGGGAGATACGGGGGAAATTCCGATGGATTTGTTCGAGGCTAATAAACTCCCATACTTGTTCCACACGAGCCTCACGCATGAGCCATGCTGCTGTCTGGTGCCACGTAGTGGAAGACTCGTCCGCAAGTTTTGCCTTCAGCGATGCGGCTGTCTCGTGGCGATCCCATGCGAAGTCCAAGTTATCTGGCGGGAGTTGTAGGGTCGATTGCATTGCTACGCTGAGTTTAACCTCTCCATGGGTGCTTTGCCAGTGGAAAACCGGAGGTGGTTTTTTGCTAGGGTTGCGGGCTGGGGTTGATGCGGATTGCAAATCCGCGCTCCATGTTTTAGGCTCTGCTGCAAGTTGCAGCAGCTACGGCTTTATTCACCCGCTCGATACTCTGGCTGGCGTCGATGACACAGGCGAATGGTTCGCTGGCGAGGCTGAGGAAGAGGTCGCGGCAGAACTGGAGGGCTTCTTTTTTCTCGAACTCGTTGGTGGCGCCGTCGCGTGCTCCGATGCGATCAAGGGCGGTTTCCACGGGGAGGTCGAGGATGATGAGGTGATCGGGCAGGGGAGCGAAGGCTTCGTTTTTGGCGCGGATTTCAGCGGGGTCGATGCCGCGATAGCCCTGATATGCCATGGAGGAAAAATAATACCGATCGAGGATGACGATACCTCCGCGCTCAACGGTCGGGTTGATGAGTTCTTCGACGTGTTGTTTCCTGTCCTTGAGAAAATACTCAAGCTCATCCTCGATGGAGAGCCGACCTGTTGTGGCGCTTTCGCGGAGCTTGCGCCCCCATGGGCCATTCGTAGGCTCGTGACTCTCGATTACCTCATGGCCTTGCTCACGAAGGTATTCTGCTAACAGGTGCGACTGAGTCGACTTTCCTGTGCCATCGATTCCTTCGATTACGATAAGCTTGCCTTGCTGTTTCATATTAGATTTTTTGCCATGCTTGGATTCCTCCCGCAACGTTACGCACGTTGGTGAAGCCGTCGTTGAGGAGGAACTCGCAGGCGTGGGCGCTGCGTATACCCGACTTGCAGTGGATGAGGATTTCGTGATCTCTGCCGAGCGCTTCGAGTTCGGGAATGATGGTGGGGAATTCGCCGAGAGGAATGAGCCGCGCTTCTGGGATGTTAGAAACATCGTGTTCCCAGGTTTCCCGGACATCGAGCAGGGTGCCGGGAAAACCAGCTGCTAATTTGTCCTTTAATTCGGTTACGGAGATTTCGAAGTTATCTTGTGTCATGTCATTTGGGTTGGGTATGCCGCAGAATTGATCGTAGTCGATGAGTTCCGTAACAGTTGGTTCCTTGCCGCAGAGTGGGCATTCAGGGTCACGCCGCAGCTTGAATTCTCGGAATTTGGTTTGCAAGGCATCATAGTGCAAGAGTCTGCCGAGAGGAGGCTCGCCAGCGCCTAACAGAATTTTGATAGCCTCCATCGCTTGCAGGCTACCCATGATGCCGGGAAGGACACCTAAGACGCCAGCCTCGGCACAGCTGGGCACGCTTCCAGGATCGGGAGGCTGTGGGAGCATGCAGCGATAGCATGGGCCGCCTAGGTGCGGGGCAAACACACTGAGCTGACCTTCGAATCGGAAAATCGACGCGTAGATGTTCGGTTTTTTTAGGAAAAAGGCGACGTCGTTGCTCAGGTAACGTGTTGGGAAGTTGTCGGTGCCATCGATGATGACATCGTAATCCTTGGCGATTTCCAGAGCATTCTCAGAAGTAAAATTACACGCGTGTTTTTCAATGGTTACGTGTGGGTTAGTTTCCTTGAGGCGTTTTTCACCGCTGTCGAGTTTGCTTTGACCGACGGTTGATTCACCATGGAGAATCTGTCTCTGCAAGTTAGAGAGTTCGACAATATCTGGGTCGACAATCCCGATGCGACCAACTCCAGCAGCAGCCAGATAGAGGGCGGAAGGTGAGCCGAGCCCACCAGCGCCGATGCACAGCACCGAGCTACTCTTTAATTTCTCCTGCCCCTCGACGCCGACCTGTTCCAGCGTGAAGTGGCGGGCATAGCGGGCTTTTTCCTCGTTACTGAGCACGGGGGGAATGGTGACGAGTGAATGGCGAAGAGTGAATTCTTAATTCAGTCTATTTCGCAGCTCTGTATTTTGGCGCAGGTTGGCTGGGAGCCTTTTTGCTTTCCTCCAAAAGTATCTGAACTGCCTTTTCTAGCTGCACGTCCTTGCCGCTGCTGAACTCTCCCGGCTTGTTCCAGACAGTAATGTGTGGCTGGGCACCGTTGAGCTCCATATCTTTTCCATCATGGGAAGTAAACCAGCCGCGGAAGGGGAGGCGCATTGTTCCGGCATCGAGTATACTGGCACTGCCAGTGGAGATGACTCCGCCTGCGGTAGCGACACCAACGACTTTGCCACGATTCAGATTACGAATCGCGTGGGCGAAAATCTCTGCATTGGAAAAGCTGTTTTGATTACACAGCACGATAATTGGCTTATTCCAGGTGGCGTAAACAATACGGTCTTGCGGGTATCCAATTCCGCCATTGCGTGGAATGGTATAAGCATGGCGTGGCTGGCATAGGGCGGTGAGTAGGTGATCCGTGGTAAATCCACCACCGTTGTCACGCACGTCAATCACGATGCCATCTTTACCAGCACCTTGCTCGTAGAGGTGGTGCTCAAATTTCTCGAACTCGTCCCACATCATACGGGCGACGTGGATATATCCTAGTTTGCCTCCTGACAGTTTATTGACCTGTTGTTCCGTATCATCTATCTGGGCGTTTCGAGCTAAAGCGCGTATGCTTTTGTAACTTGTGGGCAAGATCTTAACGTTGCGCTCTTTGCCGTCTTTATTGACGACTTTGAGATGCACAGGCTCGCTGATCCTCTGATGAAGATGGTCTGTTAGTTTTGAATTGGCAGGGATTTCCACATCGCCAATGTGCGTGATGGTTTCTCCTGGCAGTATTTTTGAGATAGAGCGATCTGCAGGGCTGTCTGGAATGACTTCTGATACCTTCCACCCTTTTTCAGAGTGTTGTTCATCGAATCGAATCCCGAGGTGGACGGTCTCCTCTTTCCATTTCATTTCAGGAACCCAAGCCTTTGGCCATGTCTTAGCGGAACGGAATCCCATATGTGAGGCGTTTAATTCTCCAAGCATCATGCTCACAATACGATCAAAAATTAGCGAGGTGTTCGCCGTGGCGGCCATATCTTCGTATTTGTTGAGAATAGTGATCCAGTCGCGGTTGTTTAATTTGGCGTCGTAGAATGAATCCCTCATCGTCTTCCATGCAGTGCGGAATGCCATGCGTTTCCAATCGGATAAATCCCTCTCATCGTAGAGGGTGAACGTGTAGCGGATATTCTTGCCGCCCTGAAGAGCGGAGGGCACGCCACCCGAGAGCCAATACAGTTTACCCTTGGGGGTCATTCGCATGGGGACGCCATCAGCCTCAGCAAATTTCGTAATTTTACCGCTTAGTTTGGCCTCAGCAGAGTAGATTATTTTTTTGCTGGTTCTTGATTGGAACAAAATCTTTTTTGAATCATGCGTCCAGATGAGGTGGGTCGGGGTCATGCCCTTCACTTTGATTCGTTTGAGCCGCTGGTGGACGTTGACAAAGTCGAAGGCCTCCTCGTCCTTAGCCTTTTTCTTCTCAGCTTCCTTGTCTTTACCCGTTATTTTTTCGATCGCCTTTTTGACTTTTTTCTTAGTGATTCCCTTATAGGCAGGGTCTTTGCTCATTGTTTTGCGGGCACGTTCAAGAGTCTCGCCATCGGAATCCTTAACCTCGTCCGATTTGTAGAGATCAAGGTAGAAAAGGTCATATTCCTCTTTGTGATGACGGCCTATGAATGCTAATCGTCTGCCATCGGGAGACCATGCGGGAGAGAAATCATTGTCTGGGTGCCGACTAATGTTCACTGGCGGGCTGCTGCCGTCGGCACTGATGACATAGATGTCAGAGTTGAAATTGTTGTTTTGTGTCGCGTAAGCGATCCACTTGCCATCGGGTGACCATTCAACGTCAGGAGCTCGCCAGGACTCAATGAGCCTTACGGCCTCGGAGCCATCAGGTTTGCTTACCCAGAGATTACCGGGGTAGGTTGTGTAGGCAATTTTTTTGCCTTTTGGACCGGGGATGATGCTAGTGGGTCGATCTGATTCTTTGACGATGGTTGTGTGCTTGAGGTCAGTTGCTTGCCACCAGAACTCCGCTGGTGATTTTTTCTCGATTCGGCGAAGTTCAGTTTTGATCCCATCGTCATAGATGTAGAGGATCGACTTGCCGTCATGGGAAAACCAGAGGTCTTTCTCGTGCGCGAGAGTTTTGGTCAATTGGTGGGGCTTGCGCATGATGGTGTCCATTGCCCAGATATCGCCTTCTGCTTCGAAGATCACTTCAAGTCCACTTGGTGAGAATGCAGCGTCTTTTGTCGACTTGATCACCAGATCCTCGGTGGGCTTGGATGGGAAATCTTCTTTGTGCCAGAGATCTAGTTTTATGGGTTTGGCATCAGCTTCAGTTAGAGAAAGAACGTATAAATCAAAAAGATGGCGAAAGACTATGGAAGATCCATCAGCTGCGATGTGCGGCTGCATCACGCTGTCGTCATCAAATTGTGTGACTTGTTTGTTATTTCCAGTTTTGACATCATGAAACCAAAGATTAAATCCGTTAGGGCTTCCCTGTGTAAAGAAAATACCACTACCATCTGGGTGGTAAAATGGATCGCGGCAGCCATACTTGTTTGAGATGGCTTTGTTGAATTCTTTTGTATCTTTCGACCACGTCCATACTTGGCTCGCCATCGTTCCCTGGTAGCCTTTGCGATATCGTTTTGTGCCCTCGCGAGTGAATACGACCGATTTTCCGTCTTTCGAATAGCGTCCGTTCTCTGCGTAGGCAGGGAATAGCATTTTCTCAGGCTGCTTGCCGTCTATGGAGATTTGATAGAGTCTGTAGGGTTTCCTGCCTGGGAAATCCCTAGTGCCACGGATTAGTATCGTGCTGCTATCTGCTGAGATGTCCTCAAGAAATGACCCTTCACTATGGTGGGTTAGCTGACGCGCTTCGCCACCTTTCACAGACATGATGAATACCTGATATCCACTTGCTCGGGCGCTACCGAAGCAGATTGATTTCCCGTCTGGAGTGAATCTTGGTGCGAAATCCCATGCTGGATGGGAAGTAAGGCGAGTGGATTGGCCGCCCTCTGTAGCGGCGATCCAGATATCTCCATTCCATGAAAATAAGACTTTGGATCCATCGGGGGAGAGTGAGGGGAAGGATGCCATGGCGATGGGCTGCTTCGCCTGAGAAATCTGTATACAGAGTGTGGCAGTGATAACGATGATGAGGCGAATTAACATAAGATGTTAGATGTGGGATTTATGAAGTTGGACTTTTTGAATCACGGGAGGCGCAATTTTTGAAGCGGTGTCGTGAGATTGATTTTTTTAGGAAGCGCTAAATAAACTCGCCCCATCGATCATTAGAGGTGATCGCGGGGCGTGATTTATTGAAGATCAGGCTATGGGCAGTTTCTGGCTGTTTATATTGAGCTAAGTTTTTGCTCATGTCCTGGGTCTGGCTGAGCTCCGTGATGCAGTGCCTTACGGTAAGACTCCTGTGCGTCTTTCTTCTTGTTTTGCTGCAAATAAATGACGGACAAGTTGAAGTAGGCTTCTGCATTGGTAGGATTGATTTTGAGGGCTTCCTGAAAATGCTTTTCGGCCTGTTGATAACGTCTGCCAGCACCGGCGATATTGCCTAAGTAGAGGTGGGCATCAGCATTATCTGACTTCAAGCTCAGTGAGTGCTCGAAGGATTTCTGTGAGTTATCGAAATCTTTGAGGAGGTATTGAGTTTTACCGAGCATGTAGTGGGCGTAGCCGCTGTTCTCTCGCATGGTAATCGCTTCGTTAAAAATCTCCGATGCTTGTTCAAATCGCCCCGTCTTTATTTCTACAACACCGCGATTACAGAGGGTGGGAAAGTGACCAGGAAAGCGGGTGTCCAGTTCCAGTAGCGTTTCGCGAGCAGCCTCAAACCGACCTTTCTCAAAGAAGCGCTTCATCAGCGGAGTATACATTGCGATTTCTTTTTCAAGAGCATCGCCGTGCACTCTGGCGTGCTCTGCGCTGACTCGCTCTGGGCTAGTGAACTCACTGTCTGGCACACGCGCTGCGGCAACCATTGCTTTTTCTTCCTTGGAGAGCTCGATATTAGTTTTGCGGATGTCAGAAAAGGCACGAGCCATGTTAGCGATGGTTTGGCCTGATTTCTGATAGGCTTCCCAGAGAGTTTTTTCCCCCATTTTACGGCGTTCCTGTGCTGCTATAAGCCTTTTGACTGTAGCTCGTAGTGTGTTGACTTCCTCTTGGCTGGCTTTCTGGGCTGGATTTGCGATCGCATTTGCAAGTTCAGCCTGCGCGTCACGCAGACGTTTTTCTAGCGATTGAATCATCTTGTTCTTGGACGCATGCTCCTGCTGGTAACGCATGATACGAGTCTTGGCGATCGCGAGGTCGCTTTTTGCCTGAAGAAGCTCGTTTTTGGTGGAGTCCTGACTTTTTTCCAAATACTGAAGGCGGTCGAGCGCTTGCTTAAGCTCTGTGCCGAGTCGCATATTCTCAGTGATGAGTTTTTGCACACCTTTGGAATCACTTTTCTTAAGGATGCCAGCAAGGGTGTCGCGTTCAAGTCTGAGTGCGTTTCGTTCTGTGGTGAGTTCCTTGATGGTGGCGTCAGCCTGTTTGAGCTGGAGCTGCATTTTGGTGATCTGGGTATTTGCTGAACCCAGCTCCTGGCGAGTTTTTTGCAGGATATCAGTAACAGATTTCAGCTCTTGGCGAAGTTTGCGCACTACACGATTGTCGATAGTCTTTTGCGCTTCCATGTTTTTCTTTAATTCTTCTAGGCGCTTCTCAGCAAGCATCGCGTCTTCTTGGTGCTTGGTGCGTTGTCTTTCCGCATCGGTTAGTTTTTGTTGGGTGCGCTTGAGTGCCTGCGCAGTGAGCGCAAGTTCGCGTTCGCGGGTGCGGTTTTCCTTGGTAAGGCGATCCATGTCCTGTTGAAGAGGAGCGCGGGCAAGGATGTCACGAAGGGTGCCGATCTCGCGGTCTTTTTTGGCAATCATATCGACGAGCCGTTGTTGCTCCTTGGTGTTTGAGGGAGCCTGTTTTTTGATTTTTGCAAGTTCGTCACTGAGACGGCGGTTGTCGACTTGGAGCTGACGAAGTTTACGCTGAGTTCGTGGATCCGCTGTTGGAGTTGGAGCCTTGGCTATGCGAGGTGCTGGAGCTTGAGGGGTAACTTTAGGCTGATTCGGCACACGCTCGTTGTTAGTTGCGGAGCGTGGTGATGTTGGCGCTGGTCTTTTTGTGGAGCCTCCCTCGACCAAATCACGTGTGCGGGCATCTTTGCCAGCAATTTCAGCTGCGGCTTTGGGCTCGATCGTCTTGATGGCTTCACGGGTGCTCTCAACTCGGCCTTCGACGAGGTGGGGTTTCCAGTTTTTGTGGTATCTGGCAAGCAGGTCGTAATATTTAGATGCCTGACGATATTTTCGCCAAGCGTCGCTGTGTTTTCCTGCCTCTTCCAGTTTTTCGGCATCACGAATGGTAAGATACGCCTGGAAGAAGACGTCAGAGGGGTCGAGCGCGGCTGGGTTTTCCTGTGCCGA
>JBGCEU010000233.1:0-30024 GCA_045106535.1 Akkermansiaceae bacterium
TCGATGTCGGCTCGTCGCATCCTGGGGCTGGAGCAGGTCCCAAGGGTTGGGCTGTTCGCCCATTAAAGCGGCACGCGAGCTGGGTTCAGAACGTCGCGAGACAGTTCGGTCCTCTATCCTCTGTGGGCGTAGGAAAATTGAGAGGTTCAAACCCTAGTACGAGAGGACCGGGTTTGACGCACCTCTGGTGCTCCGGTTGTTCTGTCAAGGGCATGGCCGGGTAGCTAAGTGCGGCACCGATAAGCGCTGAAAGCATCTAAGCGCCAAGCGGTTCTCAAGACCAGTTTTCCCTGAAAGACCGTGGAAGACCACCACGTTGATAGGCTGGGGGTGGAAGTGCAGTAATGCATGTAGCTCACCAGTACTAATCGTCTGATTGGCTTGATTTCTTCGAAATTCCAGTTTTTCAAGGACTCACCACATAACTTAAGCATTATGTAACGAGTAACCCGAAAAACTACAGGTTTGGTTGGCAGCAATGCCAGCTCAACAATTGAGTCTCGAGTATAAACAAGGACAACAAGACAAAGTGACTCCAGTAAATGGAGTAAAGTTCCAGCAATGGAACAGTAACATCAGCAATGGTGTAACAACACAAACAAACTCATCAAAGCAAGATTGGCGGATCACACGATCCACCACAGGAAATATCTCTCTACTCATGTCAGCGAACACCTTGTGTTCCCACTGATCTTTGAAAGACCAAAACGACAAACCACACACTTAACCAAATCAATCATCATAGCCATCATGGCTGGGGTAATTAGAGGTCGCACTTTAATCCTGTTGCGAGAGAGTGGTTATGAACTTCAACACTCATAACCCAACACTCACAACTGGAGCGCAAAGCGCGACCTCTGGTGACCACAGCACGGTGGAACCACCCGGTCCCATCCCGAACCCGGAAGTGAAACGCTGTTGCGCCGATGGTAGTGGGGCGATAGGCCCTGTGAGAGTAGGTCGTCGCCAGGTCTATGCCCGGCTTCATCTTAAACGATGAAGCCGGGCTTTTTTATACCTAGGGCTTTTAGTGAAATAAACAGACAACTTTTCACGATTTGGGCGTTTAATTCCTTGTAGAAACGAGGCATAACTCACGTATCAGTCAATTAACCCGACTTGCTGAATATAATTTCAGCACGATATTTCTCCGACGCTAAAAATACTCTATTTATGAAAACAACATTCTCATCCCATGAACCTCAGAACTTGAGGAAACTATCCCGTAATGTATCTGGCTTTACCTTGCTGGAAATGGTCATTGTTTTGGGTATCATTGCGATGATCATGGGTGGTGCTATTTATTTGATGTCAGGCATGTCAGATAGTGCCAAGATTACTCAGGCAGAGCAGGATCAGAAAATGTATTTGGTGGCTCTGCAGCGCTACGAAACTCTTGCCGGACAATATCCTACGGAACAGCAGGGCTTGAAGGCCTTGGTTGACCGGCCAACTACAGCTCCACGCCCAAGAAAATGGTCGAGCATGATGGATCGCCTTGTTGACGATCCATGGGGAAATCCTTATATTTACAAATTCCCGGGCTCAAAGAGAAAGAATAAGCCTGAAATTATCAGCTGGGGACAAGACGGTTTGGAGGGCACCGAGGACGACCTCTCAAGCCAGGATGTGTAGTGGCTACCGACATTTGGCACACGCTAGCCGACGAGGTTTTACCTTGTTGGAAATGGTCATCGTCTTGGCGATTGTATCTGCGATCGCTCTGATGGTGGTTCTTGATTCTAGAAATGTAGATGAAGAACAGCGACTTCGTGAATCTGCTGGCAGTGTGGAGGCTTTAGCAAAAAGGGCTCGTAATATAGCCATTGTTCAACAGCGTGCATACCAACTGACAATTAGTGAAAGTGCTATTTCGATAGCCCCTCAGTATCAGCGTGAAACAGGATCCGGTATTGATATTGAAAGCGCAGATGGTGAACAAAATCGCACACAATTCGAGGACATCACGGACAGTGAAGAAACAAATAGTGCAGTCACCTATGAGATAAGACGCTGGGGCAGTGATGACTGGCAGATCATCGAAAAAGACAAGCAAGTAGTGGTGACGATTGATCCAACAGGTTTGGTAGAGCCTATTTCGATACGCTGTTCGGTCGGGAATAGCTGGCTCATCCAAGAACTGCACCCACTCACAGCCGGTGTGCGCGATGAGCAAATGAATATTGATTCAGAATGAAAATTAGCCGCCAAAAAAAGAAGATCCGATCGCGCATGGCATCAGGCTATGTGATGATGGAGATTGTGATTGCGCTGGGGCTTTTTTCAGCGGTTGCGGTCGCTTTGGTTGAGGCGCTCAGCATGACGGGGGAGACGGCGAAAACAATTCGTGACGAAATGCGAATCGAGCAAGTTCTGCGTAGTGCGATGACTGACGTATTAAGTCGGCCTAATCTGGAAGAAGGAACCGAGACACTGGATCTCATTGAAATTACAGGTGACGAGGAATCTTATTTCCCGGGTGAGATTGAGACCATTATCGAGCCGATGGAGCTTGAAAATGAGGATGGGCAATTGTTGCAAAACATGTTCCGAATCCAGGTGACTTTTTATTGGCGAGGTGCAGATGGCGAGTGGCAGCAACAAAGTGCAGAAACTTGGCGTTATGCTAATTTGTACCGCCCATGATAGCGGAATTCTAAATCAATCAGTCCGATGAAAACAGGTGTTACTTTTTCCAATCGCTCCCATGCTGCTAGGCAGGGGAGGGTATGGAGTGCTGGTTTGCAACCCGCGGCAACCAAAGCCCAAATCCTGCCGCGGGTTGTAAACCCGCACTCCATAGGCGGTCACAAGGGATTCACCTTGTTGGAGGTGGTGATTGCTCTCGGAATGATTGCTATGTTGGTGGGAATGATTTTAAGGATTTCTCGAGCCTCGATGGAACTTAGCCAGACAGTGGTGGAAGAGCAGAACGCGACGATGGAAAGGAACGCATTTTTTAATCTGCTTAAGAACCATTTCGAGCAGATTCCTGGAAATGCGGTGATGCGTTTGGAAAGCTACGAAGCTGGTTCAGCAAATGTGAGGAGGAACTTATTTGAGCTGACATTTCAGAATGTGCCGATGTCATTCAATTGGGGAGAAGTGCCAATGACTGCAGAAGCGGTGCAGTTGGCGACCGTTGAGCAGAGAGATGGATTTGTTGATGTCGTGCTACGATTTTACGATGAAGAGATCCTTGAGGATTCCGATTCCACGGGTGATGATCAGCTTGAGCCAGTGGCTCAAATCACGCTGATTGAGGATATGTGGTTGTGTGATTGCGAGGTGTTAGATGGTCGCACGCTTGAGCAGCTCACTGAATGGGATAACAACGGTCAGCTACCTCTGCTGGTGAAGTTTTACTGCCGCTTTGAGCCGACATCAGACATCGTGCAGCAGACATTCTGGGTGGTTCCCAAACAGAATCCAGAAGTGGTTTTCAGGCAAATTATGCAGCAGAATCCTGCTGGGCCACAGTTCGCTCCGGGTGATGGAGGCGTCACTCTTCCAGATCAGGGAGGGAATAGCACTCGTGGTTCAAGGGCGGGTTCAGGCGCGGCATCAGGTTCGGGTAGGCCGCTAACAGTACCGGGGAGATAAATGGTTATGAATCGGAATATACGAACACGAAAAACGGCATGCGGCAGCGCGCTGATTGCGGTGTTTTGGATCATGGCGATTTTGGGCTTGGCTGTATTCTCGGCAGTTCGTGTTGTTTACCATGATGCGGATGTGGCATCGGCACAGGTCAATGGTTTTGAGGCATTGCAAGTCGCAGAGCGGGGAATAGCCGTCGCCGTTAATCCGGTGATTGAGCGTGACGATCCACTTCTCAGCTGGAGTGGTGAAGAAAGAGACATTAGCTACAGGGCTCGCATCACTTCTGAGGCTGCACGTTTCAATATCAACGTGATCTTGATGCGTAAAGACAAGCAGCTACTCACTGATATTTTTACTGACTGGGGTATGGAGCTTTTTGATGCCCAGGCACTGGTGGATAATCTAACCGACTGGACAGATGCCGGGGATCTCACCGAGCTTAATGGTGCTGAAGTGGAATGGTATGAAAATCAAGGAAGGCCAAATCATCCCTTCAATAGACCATTTTACAGTTTGGATGAAATGAGTCTTGTTAAAGATATGCAGATGCTTGAGCAGGTTAATCCGGACTGGCGCGATTGGTTTACTATCTGGAGCAACGGTAAGCTGGACTTGAACGAAGCGAGTGCAGAGCTGATTGCGGCGGCCGCAGAGGTTTCCATCGACGAAGCGCAGGATCTCATTGAACATGTATTAGGTCCGGATCGAGAAAGAGACACAGAAGATGATCAACGCATTCAGAACCTGACCGAAGGGCTGGGAATGTTAGGTGTTTCTGAGTTCCAGCGCCCAATAGTCGAGCCGCGGCTGACGGTTCAGGATACCACGACTCGTATCGTTAGTGACGGTCGCGCAGGCATGGTAAAGCGCAGGATTACCCTCATTCTCCGCAGCAGAACAGGGCAGCCTGCTATACTCAGCCGTAAGGAAGAAATCATTCCGTAGCACTACAGACTTTTCATTTTTCTAAACAGCATCAACATTACAACTTCTTGAGCAGTAAAACCGACAGCGCAATTCTTGTTCCTGGCCCCATCGGCTGGGAGATATGGCAGGGCACACCTGAAAAAGGCTTCAGCAGGAGTCTGGAAAACGGTCCCGTTGCACTTTCTGGCTTGGAAAAGATTCCATCCGGGCGGCTGGTCATGGCTTTTCCTGTTAGGGAAGCTCTGGCGGTGCCTCTGAAAGTGCAGACAACCGATGAGGCGATGTTCGAAGATCTGGCATCCATGCATCTGGAAAAATCCGGCGTGCGTGTGGATCAGGATGCGGGGCGGTTGACCGATGTATTCCATGCTGGTCACGATGGTGAGCAGACATCATTGCTGAGCGTCGTTCTCTCGGCTCCACGTGAGGGAAGTATGCCAAAACGCTCACCGGGTGAGTTTGATATTTCGGCACGCTTTTTCCCGATGGGTGGAGATGCCGTGACGATCTGGCAAGAGCTAGGTAGGTGGGTGTTTGCAGTGACCCACCAAGGGAAACTGAACTATTTCCAAGCGCTTCCCGGTGTTTCGCTGAGCGATAATGCTGCACGCGAGATCCAGCTTGCTCTGACGCAGCTGAGCTTGCAAGGTGTTCCGTTTGAGTTGGATCGCGTGGTCGTATGGACTACTGGAAACACTTCAGATCCAGATGACGACACAATCCGCAGACTGGGCGAACAGCTTTCTGCTGAGGTATCTGCAGAGCCAAAACCGAGACCTGTATTGCCTTCGGTGATGAGCAAATTGGTTCCTGCTGACGTGCGTGCTGAAAGGCGGTTGCAGGCTGAGAAGCAAAAGCGGAACCTTGCCATTGCAGCAGTCCTAATCATCTATCTAGCGCTAGCGGGGTATTTTGGTTACGAATACTACAAACTGAGCAAAGACGTTAAGGCTCAGAAAAAAGAACTGGCTTTGGTGCGGAATGATTACGATCAAATCGAGTATTTTGATGAGAACTGGAAGCTTATGGCACCAGTGGTGGACAGCAAACGCTGGCCATTGCTGCTGTTGAAAAGATCATCAGAGGCTATACCAGCAGGACAAAGTCAAAATTTGCGTTTCAAGGAGTATGAGGCGAATATAGAACTTGATGAAAATGGCAACAAAATTAGCCGTGTTCAAATTCGAGGTGAAGCCAATGACCTGAAGCTCGCGAACCTTTACCTGCAACGACTTAAAAAAGCTCTGCCCGACTATCGCTGGGACCCACCACCACCAGAAAATGATAACAAAACGAATAGGTGGAAATTTTTCTACGAAGGAATTTTGAAGGGATCGGAGACTGAGTTATGAATGATAGAGAGAAAAAATTACTCGTTCTGCTAGGTGTCGCTGCGTTCGTCATCATCAATATTTTTGCCTTTAATATTTACCAAAAAGGAATCAAGCGCATGAAGGCGACATTGAATAATGATGGTAAGGAAATTCAGGAAAAAACGGAGGCTTTGATCAAAGCTGATGAAAATCTTGATGACTGGGACTGGTGGATAGAGAACCAGCCTGCTCAAGGGACTCACGGCGGCGTAGGTGCGGAGTTGGCTACCTACACCGAGCGTAGTGCTGGGCGCTATGGCCTTCAAATTAAGCGCCGTCCCAGCCCGCTACGTGAGAATCTTTCAGAACCCGGGATTTTTAGCAGCGCGAAGGTCAAAGTTTCTACGAACGGTCGTGACGCTGAGATGTATCGGTGGTTGACTGACTTACAGGATCCTCAGAAATTTCGATCGATCACCCGGTTGGTCATTACCCCGCAGCGGGACGATGCAACTCGAATGGACTGTGAACTAGAAATTTCTCAGTGGTTCGAGCCGCTTCCTGATGATGCAGAAGTTACGGATGCAGATACCAGCGAGTAACACACTATTCAATACAGACAAAAAATTCAAGATTGGGCGTTTTATACCTATATAATCACAATGAAAAATATTCTAAAGAGCTTGTTTAGATGCCTTAGTCCCATGGGCGTGATCCTTGGACTGGTCGTCCCGGCATTGGCTGATCCGCCTAAGAAGCCAAGCGTGGCTCTATTTTCTAAACTGATTAATGCTTCACCATTTACTATCAAGCCGCCACCACCTGAGCGTGCGCCTGCTGCGACCCCACT
The DNA here is from genome assembly GCA_045106535.1 of Akkermansiaceae bacterium. Taxonomy (GTDB): domain Bacteria; phylum Verrucomicrobiota; class Verrucomicrobiia; order Verrucomicrobiales; family Akkermansiaceae; genus Oceaniferula. The sequence continues at coordinate 6,694 of JBGCEU010000233.1, forward strand.
AGAGCGAGACTGGATGCTAGGTAGTATTCGCCCTCATCAGGATGGTTATGCTGTTACATTGATCAATAAAAAGGATCGCAAAGACCGAATCAGATTTATACCCGGTTATGACACTGGTGAGTTCAAGCTGCTTAATGTTAGGCAGGATCCCAACAAAAGTTCCAATTCACGTGTTCAAGTCAGTAAAGGCAGCGTAACGGCATGGCTGACATATGATGAAAAACTAATCAAAGTGCGCCCGTCAGTTGCCGCTACGAAAACCACTTCGACTAAGAAGTCGAGTAGTCGAAGTTCAAGCCAACGCGGCGGTCCACCAGTTCCGGGGAAATCGAATTCAGGCAGATCATCTCGTCAACGCACAGTTCCCAGAAAATAAATGGCCGGTAGCCTTTGTAAAAACTTACATCCACATCTATGAAACAATTTCTCATCACTTCTCTCCTGTTTGGGCTTGCACACGCTGCGCATGCGCAAACACCCAGCCAACCACCTACGGCGACTGATCCTAAAACGGCTCCTATACAGCCTGAGAGCCCCGCTGCCCCAGCCGTTGTTCCTGCTAACGCTGCTGTTCCTGTGCCCGGAGTGGTTAATCCTGTTGCTGTGCCACGAGTGGCTCCTGGGCGGCAGGGAGTGAATCCCAATGCGATCATTTGTCCCGCGAACGACACTATAGGAGGTGAAAATTTGGATGATCAGGATGTAGCTAACGATTACAGGAAATATACAGGTAAGCGCGTGCTCCTAAGTTCGGCAACTCAGGCCATGGAAATCCGCTTCGTTCAGCACGGCCCACTGACGAACCGTCAAGCAGCAGAGTTGTTGGTTAAGGTGCTCGATATGGAGGGATACGTCTTTGTCCCCAGTGGTGCCAATGAAGTAAAACTTCTTCCCAAAGCGCAAGGGACTGGAGCGAATGGGCCAGGTGAGCTAGAGGGGATCATCGACAACCCAGCTGACATTCCGGAAGGAGATGACTACATTTCTTATTTCATGAAACTAGGTTTCATTAAACCAGAGGAAGCTGTCCGCACGTTTACACAAAGTGTGCATGGACTTGGGCCAGGTGCAAAGATAGCTCCCGTACCAAATGCATCAGCTGTATTGATTACTGGCAAGGCAACATTTGTTAGGAAACTCATCAACCAACAAAGGTACATTGATGTGGCAGCTGGAAATGTTGCCACAGCATGGGTTCAACTCAAATTTGCTGATGCCGAGGAGCTTGCTACGACACTTAACGAGGTCATGAATGCGCAGCAGCAGCGTAAGACAACGGCAGGTGTGACCACAGGCGCAACAGCAACAAGAGGGAGAACTCCTATCCCTGGGACGCCAACTACAGGTAGGACAGGGACGGCATCTACAGCCAATGCATCGGCGCAATCAGGCTCAGCTGCTGGAGAAGACATTCCCGTGCAAATAGTCGCCAGCCCGCGACTTAACAAAATTTTCATCATGGGGCGGCCCGTTGATATTGTTTTCGTAGAGGGTCTGGCACGTGAATTCGATGCTCCACCTAACAAGAATAATTTCATCAAACGAAAGCTACGGTTTATGATTGCCAGCGATTTTCTTGAAGTTGCTGCAAATGCTCTTGAGGCTGCAGCTGGACCGACTGCAACGGGTCAGGGTTCGGGCGCACGTAACACCAGGCAGACAACACAGAACCGAAACCAGAATACTAACAGAAACCAAAACCAAGGGAATCAGAATGGGAACCGGAGTAATGTGGATTCCGTTGAAGCGTTTGATGTGAGTGATGTTCCTGAATCTTTGGTAGTCGGGAAAACCTTCATCGTTGCTGACAACTTGGCAAACAGCATTCTCGTACAGGGGCCTCCCGAAAGCTTGCGGATTGTTTCCGAACTTATTGATAAGCTCGATGGCAGACCGCAGCAGGTAATGATCTCAACGGTGTTTGGTCAAGTCACCCTGGGCAATGAAAGAGATGTTGGTGTCAGTGCTGGTAGGACGAACTTGGGCGAAAGAGATGATATTGCGGGTAGTTCAAATGCTGGGGGATTGTTGCAGAATTTAACCGACCTGGGAACCGTCGCAGGCTTAAATACGGCCGCTGGAACAGCGGCAGGTTTGAATATTTATGGCAGAATAAATGACATCACTGCAGTAATCCGCGCGCTCGAAAGTAAAACAGATTTTAAGGTGCTGTCACGTCCAACGGTCTACACTGCGAATAATCGTGTTGCCGTCATATCATCAGGGCGAAGGATCGCTGTTCCCACTAATACTTTTACGAGTGGTGGTAATGCGGTAGCTTCGCAGAGCACAAATATTGAATACCGAGATGTGCTGTTACGTTTTGAGGTAGTGCCCCTGATTAATTCCGAGGAAGAGGTGACATTGCGTATTTCACTTCTGAATGAAGATACACAGGGGTCACAAATTATTGACGGAAATACGATTCCCACAATTGTCACCGAGTCCATATCAACTACAGTGACTGTGCCAAATAATTCTACGGTTGTGCTTGGTGGTCTTGTAACCGAGTCGACAAGAAATACTAAAAGTGGAGTGCCTATATTAAGTCGGATACCTGCTCTAGGTCGCTTGTTCAGCAGGACTACCAAGAATGTAGACCGGCGTGAGTTGCTCATATTTATCCAACCCAAAATTGTGAGTGGTGAGGAGAGCCAAAATCAAGCGCAGACTGACATGGATTCGCGTTACGAGGTGGCAAAGCCAACGCGTGATTTTGCAAACGGTGTTTTGCCCGGTAAGCCTGCTGTAGGCTCTTCATCGCAGAAGGAAAAACCAATTCCCGCAGCAAGTAAACGGCCTTATCTAAGGTATCCAACACGACGCTAGTTGTTAGGCAATTCTAGCCCACCGCAATAGGTATGAAACGTATTGCCGTCATCAATGTTGTTGGCCTCACCAAGGGGTTGATGGGCGAGCATATGCCGAACATTGGCAAGTTTGCTGGTCAAGGTCACGTTGTCTCATTTAAACCAGCATTTCCAGCGGTTACGTGTACCGCCCAATCATCTTATCTAACCGGCAAGCCAGTTGCAGAGCACGGTGTTGTCGGCAATGGCTGGTATGATCGTGAGTCGGCTGAAGTTAAATTCTGGAAACAGAGCAATCATATCGTTCATGGAGAAAAACTGTGGGATCGGCTACGTAAAAAATTTCCAGAGTCAACGAGCGCTAAGATGTTCTGGTGGTATAACATGTATTCTAGCGCTGATTTTACGGCGACACCGAGGCCACTTTATCCGGCCGACGGGCGAAAGGTTTTTGATATCCATACTCAGCCGATGGGGATGCGCGAAGAGATAAAATCGAATCTTGGAGAATTTCCTTTTCCTGCATTTTGGGGGCCACGGGCAGGGATTGAGTCTTCGCAATGGATTGCGGAATCGGCAAAATGGATCGAGCGCAAACAGCGACCTACCTTAAACCTGGTTTATCTTCCTCACCTGGATTATTGCCTACAGAAATATGGACCTGACGCGCCAGAAGTCATGCCAGAATTGAAAGCGATTGATACTGTGGTTGGGGATTTGATCGATTTCTTCCAAGGGCAGGGTGTAGAGCCCGTTTTGCTTTCTGAATATGGTATATCTAAAGTGACTAAGGCGGTGCATTTGAATCGCGAATTCAGAAAACGTGGCTGGATTCAGGTGAAAGACGAGTTGGGCAAGGAAACTCTTGATTGCGGTGGCTGCAAGGCCTTTGCTGTGGCGGATCATCAGGTAGCTCACATCTATATTAATGACACTTCGATTCGTTCGGAAGTGATAGAAGTCTTGGGGGATTGTGATGGTGTCGAAGAAGTGAGAGTTGCAAGTGACATATGGGGGGAGGGCATTGCTCGTGACAGGGCGGGGGACTTGATCGCTGTCTCAGAAGCTGATGCATGGTTCACATATTATTTTTGGGATGATGATGACAAGGCTCCCGATTACGCGAGGTGCGTGGATATTCACCGAAAACCAGGTTATGATCCGGTGGAACTTTTTGTTGACCCTGAATTGACCAACCCCAAGCTGAAAATAGCAAAATTTCTTCTGAAAAAGAAATTGGGTTTCCGTGCATTGTTAGATGTTATTTCGCTGGACGCTTCCCTAGTCAAGGGATCCCACGGTAGAGATCGAGTAACTGAGTCTGAGCAGCCTGTTTTTATCTGTGGCGATCAGGTGGTCTTGAACAATGCAGAAGATGTGGCGGACATAATCTTGAGTATGGTTAGCTCCTGATTCTCTTGAGTCACATAATTACAGACAAACACTCGATACTGGGGCATTATAATAATGTAGATGGTGCGTAATCAACATGCTCAAGCATGGAAAAGCTGGCTCAGAGAGCATAGCTCGCGACTTTATGCTTACGCGCGACAACGTGCTGCTAGTCGTGAAGATGCCGAAGACATGATTCAGGATGCTCTGGTTCGACTTTGGCACTACCAAGAGGAGCGTGACAACGTACCACCAGACTTGCCCTTGGCATATTCGGTGTTGAGATTCGTAGCGATGGATCACGGTAAGAAGCAGGGTCGAAAAAAAAGAAAAGAAGAGGCTATTATTTTTCTGCATGATCGTGACGATCATTGGCTCGATACCAGTATCGAAGAAGATGAGGAATCGGAAATCCTCAGGTGCGCTGTCGACAGTCTCAGTGAGAAGCTTCGCGAGGTTTTGACACTCAAAATATGGGGTGGTTTAACATTTCAGGAGATTGCTGAGAGCATGGCTATTTCTCATAATACTGCAGCATCTCGCTATCGCTATGCATTGGAGCAGATGCAGAGGAAACTTGAAACCTTTCAACAGGAACGACATGGATAGTAACCGCCCAGTAGATTATCTTAGCTCACTTGAGCAGCGTTTGCAGGCCATTGCTACACGGGATATCAGCAATGAGGCGATGGATCGCTTGGATGATGTGATTGATGGGTTTTCGGAGCAGGCTGCTGCTGGATCCACGGGAATCATCGATCAACATCCAGCCACACAGGGAGCGAATCGCTCTTGGTTATGGGCTGGTGCAGCGGCGATTGTTGTGATCGGCGGTGGATGGTTGTTAGGTTTTATGGGTGTAAACGATTCGCCATCAGATTCTGTAGAAAATACTATTACCCTGAATGATGATGTTGTCGCATTTACATTGCTAAAGTCGGTGAATCGCGTCGATGCATATGAGCATGATGGATTGATTATTCCGAGAGACGGAGGTGCACCTCACTATCGACATCGCTACCACATTGTGGATGAAGAAAAGATCCGTGATGAGCGGACAGGTACTATTGTTACCGTTCGCCAACCCCGTCAGGAGGTCGTTACCATGCCAGTTACTCAATTTTAACAATCACAAACATGAAATCTTCTGCTGATTACCGTCGCTCTTTTGCTCTATGGTTGATCTTGGCTTGCTGTAGCGCATTTGCGTCATTATCTGCACAGACTCCAGTTCCCGGTGCCACAGCGAGTCGTTCTGATAACTCTGGTAATCATATTCATATGGGTATTGGTGTCGCGAAGCCTAGCAAAAGTGTGTATGCACAGCTTCCTGACTTGCCTAAGGGGTCTGGTTTTATCCTTCAGTCTGTGATGACTGATGGGCCTGCGGCGAAAGCTGGTCTCAAGTCGATGGATATTATTTGGAAATTTGATGAGCAATTGCTCATCAATGAAAATCAAATGTTAGTTTTACTCTCGCAAAAAAAGCCGGGAGATCGAATTGTGGTTAGTTATTTTCGTTCCGGAAAACGCGAACAACAAGACGTTGTCCTTGAAACTCGTCGTAACCTTCCGCCACATCCTGGTGCGTTAGCGATGGCTCCTCCCATGCCTGGTAATCTCGCTATGCCAATGCGGGTGATTAGTTATGAGGATCGCTCAGCATCAATCAGTGACAGATCGGGTATCGCTACTCTCACATACAGGGAAGGTAAACCGTGGCTGCACGTAGAAGACGCCAAAGGTGACGAGACCTTCAATGGTTATATTTCTGACGCTTCTGAGCTAGCCATGGTACCTGCTGTATGGCGCACGAGATTGCCTGTCTTAGAGCGGTCCCTGGAGGAATCTGTGCGGTTGCGTAAGCTGCCTCGGGTCAGGCGTGTCATTACTCCAAAGCGTCGAATTGCAGTGGAGAATCCTTGATAGATTTCAGTTAGGCCTAAGTAACATAATCGCTGGAACTTACTGCGGATATGTATCATATTCACTTCATGAAAATGAGTGCAGGGCTTTTGTTTCTGGGTCTATTTCTTTGCAAGGCAGCCTTTGCGGAAGAAAAAATAATCAAAGATTCGCAGGGTATGGATTGCCATCTCTACCTGCCATCAAACATTGGATCTGGGAAAACATATCAGCTACTGGTTGGCGTGCATGGAGCTGGAGGTAGAGGTAATGGTGCTGCGGGTTTAAAAAAGTGGGCGGAGCGTGGTGATGTGATTGTCATCGGGCCATCCTTTCAGACCAAAGGTCAGCGACCCTATCAGAATGGTGATGGAGAACATGCCAAGAAGTTGATCGACCTTTTCAAGAAACTGGGTGCCGATTATAGGCTGAAGGAAAAAATGTTCCTTCATGGGTTTTCTGGCGGTAGTCAGTTTGCACACCGATTTGCAATGAATTTTCCACAATATGTTTGTGGAGTGTCGGCTCACTCGGGAGGAACATGGTCTACTGACGGTTACGGTCAAATCAACGCCAGGGCTAAGAAAATTCCTTTTGCAATCTCCTGTGGAGAAAAAGATGCGGGGCTGTCGTTTGCAGGTGCTAAATATGGTCGATTGGAATGGTATAAGCGTTTCCGGGACGAAATTGATAAGAAAAAATTCTGTTACATTGGTGGTGTCTGGCCGGGTGTAGGTCATCGTGCATCACCTCAGATGTGGGATATCATGCAGCAGTGCTTCCAACTTGCGACTGGCTTGCCCGGTGCTTCAGCTGATAAAAAAGTGGAGATTAGTGGTAATTGGGAAAATCTCGATAAAATCACTAAGGTTGTAACAGGTGCTATGGCTGGTGGCAACAAAGGGTCTGTTCCCTATGTCGATCCATCTCGACTTGCAAAAATTACTCAGGCTGCATTTGCCCGAGCTGATAAGGAGCAAATTTCGGACGCCAAACTCGTGGCTTTCATGGAGAAATATCCACCAGTGCTGTGGAAAGATAAACCTGGTGCAGATAAACTTATCCAGCAATGCAAGAAAGCTGCGATTAACTGGAGGGAATCGGCGCTGAAATCGGGGCGTTTTAAGGGCGATATAAGGCGCAAATTTGAGAATTTCACCCTAGGTTTAGCCCTGCCGGAACCAGCTTCCGCAGATTGAAAAAATACTAGCAACAGATTTTTAAGGCTCTAAATTGATCCCAGAGGTGGGGTCTTTTCGCAATGAATCAGCAAAAAACGCCATTTTTGCGCTGGTTTGTCCTCATTCTACTTGTCAAAGAGGCTCGAACAGATAGTTTGCCGCTCCATTTCTTTCTGTCGATGGGTGTTGGCGCCCCGCTTCCATCGGCACATCTGCGGGGCACTTCAGCGATTGATTATTCGAGAGCTTGAAGAGATTGGAAGGAAATTAACCAAGGAACCTAACCTTAACCCAACAAACTAATAAAATGACTGCAACAGCAGAACTGGAAACTTTGATCGATTCAAAGTTCCGCACCTTCGAAGAAGGCTCCGTTGTCAACGGAACCATTATCGCCATTAAACCCCAAGTTGTCCTCGTGGACATCGGGTACAAATCCGAGGGTGCCATCCCATCCTCCGAGTTCGAAGACGAGGAAATCGAAGTGGGTGACGAAGTCGAAGTACTTCTCATGAAACTCGAAGACGACGAGGGCATGGTCGTACTATCTAAAGAAAAAGCCGCCCATCGCAAGAACTGGGAGAAAATCGTTGGTGTGTTTCACGACGGAGGACTCGTCAAAGGCAAAATCAAGAGCGCCGTCAAAGGTGGCCTCATGGTCAACGTCGGTGTCGAGGCATTCCTGCCCGGATCACAGGTGGACATCATCCCACCCAAAGACCTCAACGAGTATATCGGTAAGGTTTATGAATTTAAGATCGTCAAGGTCAACGACGAGCGCAAGAACATCGTTCTTTCGCGCCGCGAAGTTATTGAAAGCGAACGCGCCGAGCAGCGTCAGGAGTTCCTCCAGTCCGTCAAGGTTGGCGACAAGGTGGAAGGTCAGGTAAAGAACATCACCGACTTTGGTGCTTTCGTTGATCTCCAAGGAATGGACGGCTTGCTTCACGTTACTGACATGAGCTGGGGCCGCATTTCCCACCCATCCGCTCTGCTTCATATCGGCCAAACTCTCGAGGTGCTTATCCTTGATGTTGACCGTGATAAAGAGCGCGTCTCTCTTGGCCTTAAGCAAATGGAGGACAATCCTTGGCAAGACATCGAGGCACGTTACCCAATCGGCACCGAAGTTACCGGAAAAGTCACCAAGCTTCTTCCATACGGTGCATTCATCGAAATGGAGAGCGGCGTCGAGGGACTTGTCCACGTTTCCGAACTCTCATGGGTCAAGCGTATCAACCGCCCAAGCGACGTTCTCGAAATCGACCAGGAAATCAAGGCAGTCGTTCTTGGTATCAGCATCGAAGAGCAGAAAATTTCCCTCGGTGTTCGCCAGCTCGATGCCAACCCATGGGATGAGCTTGAGAGCAAGTATCCTATCGGTCAGACCGTTAAAGGCGAGGTGCGTAACCTCACGCCATACGGTGCCTTCCTTGGTATGGAAGAGGGGATTGATGGAATGATTCACGTTTCCGATCTCTCATGGACTCGCAAGATCAATCATCCTTCCGAAGTCATCAAGAAAGGTGACCAAGTCGAGGCTGTTGTCCTTGCGATCGACAAAGAGAACCAGCGTGTTTCTCTTGGAATCAAGCAGCTTGATGGCGACCCATGGGCCGCTATCGACGAGACCTTCAAGGTAGGTGATCTGGTCAAAGGATCTGTTGCCAAGATCGCGAGCTTTGGAGCATTCGTAAATCTGGAAAACGATATCGATGGCCTCATCCACATCTCGCAGCTTAGCGAAGATCACGTAGAGAAAGTCAAGGATGTCATTAAGGTTGGCGACGAGATTGAAGCTCGCGTCATCAAAGTAGACAAGGTGGAGCGCCGTATTGGCCTTTCCATCAAGGCCGTCAGCTACGACCCTGAGCAACTTGAGAAAGAGTCTGCCAGCTTCGAGACACTACGTCCGTCAGGAGACCTCGTTGGACTGGAGCAAGCCTTCAACCTCGCTTCCTCAGGTTCTGAATCAGAAGAGTGGAGCCCTACTTCCAAGGGCGAAGAGGAAGACAAAGGCAAGTAAGCCTACGCTTCAAGTAAACGATTTAATCATCACGCTGCCAGAGGGATGCCCTCTGGCAGCGTTTTTTTTATAGAAATATAGCGAAAAGATCGTTTGCTTAATCGACCAAGCTTAAGCCGCGCTTAGTCCAGCGCACGGTAATAGCATCGCCACTTTCTTCCGGACACCATTCGTGTTCTCTGCCAAATTCGATAATATCCTCGACCATATCAGGTCTGAATATACGCGGGCATTGGGCGATGATCTGCTGACCCCTTGGATTTTCGTTGAGTTCGATGCGTATCTCGACACCGCGCTCTGTGCTGCGTTTACTCCAGCGGTATTGCAGATCGTAGAAACAGATAACTTCGCTTCCTTTGAGTGGTAAAGCCATGGGGCAAAGTCTCAGGATTGAATCTCCAAATTCCAACAACCAAATGAACTAATCTCAATTCTGTTTTGGCAAACTCACGCGACGTGAAAAAGATCTCCCTCTAATTTTGTATTATCGAATATTCGGTAGGGATTTTTAATGTACTAGCTCACAGACAGTTTTGATTGAAGTAGAGAGAATCAGCTATTTACTAGCATTGGATTAGAATTGAGTTATGCATTGAGGGAAGATTTTACATTATTTTTTCTTGCTATGCTGGAAACTTCTGGCATTTTCCCGCCGCGCTACGGCGCACCGCTAAAGCGACCCGTTCGTCTAGTGGTTAGGACTCCGCCCTTTCACGGCGGCAACACGGGTTCGAGTCCCGTACGGGTTGCCAATTCACCCCAGCTCTTTCAATGAGAGCTGGGGTGAATTGTTTTTAAGCGTTTGGTGAATCTCTAGATCAATCTATGATTCACTAATATATCTACCTGAATGAAGAAAGTGTAGATTTCCTGAGCCGATAGTTACACATATTCCACAGGCTCTAGGCAATCCAGCCCCACGAGGAAGGCGTCTATGGAGTTCAGCGTGATTTCAAAATGTTTCGCGCTCACATTGAAATTGAAAAAGCTGTGGTTCGCGGCGTCGAAGTCGATGAATTCGCAGGGGTTCTTTTTGCGTTTCATGAGCTTAGCGAATTTTGCGGCGTCAGTATGGGGCACTATAGTATCTGCTTTGCCATGCACAATCAGACTTGGGGGGAGGCCTCTGCGCACCATGTTGAGCGGGCTACTCTTGTGTGCTTTTTTGGAATCGGCAAAGCGTCCATGTTCAGGCGATTTTTTACCTGTATTGACGATGGAACTCAGAGCAATCATAGCAAGAGGTCGAGCTGTGAAGCCGTCGATTTCAAGCACTTCGGGTAACATTCCCAGAGACAATGCCATGTGGGCTCCTGATGCAGCACCAGCGGCGATGATTCGGTTAGGGTCAGTGCCAAGAGTGGCGTGATTATGACGGAGCCAGAGCATCGCCATTTGCGCATCCTCCAAGGCGTCCTCTGGACTAGCATTGTGTTTTGAGCCCACGCGATACTCCACAGCCACTGCTACCATGCCTCGGCTCGCAAGGTGCATGCAGTGCGGCGCGAACTGAGTCGGCATACTAACATCCCACATACCTCCATGAAAAAATACAATCGCCGGTTTAGCCGACCCGGAATCGTGATTTGGCGGGAAAAAACAATGGGCAACGAGTTCAAGGCCATCCTCAGACTGATAGACATACGATTTGGCATCCTTCAGAAGTTCGCGTTCGCGATCTTCACTCAGGGGCGCAGTAATGGGCGTGGCAGGACTGATCTTCGTCATGATTAATTTTCAATCATAGGCACATCACATGCAGGATGCGCTGTGCTGAGAAATGATTTGCCCTTCTCTGGATTTATTGTCCAATGGAAAGCGTGAAACGACTGCAATTAATTCTCTTGACGATCATGTGTTCTATCACCTTGGGCGTGGGAAATCGTGCCCATGCTCAGGCGAGCGCAACACCTGCACTGAGTAAATCTCTCCAAGATGTTTACCTTTATTGGCGTAGCGCGATGATCAAAAAAAATCATAATGCGTGGCAACAAATCACAGCTTCTCATCGAAAGCTGGCCATTCAAAATCGGATCATGTCTGAAAAAGCAGTATGGCCTGGTAGTATCTATGAACTACCCACTGCGCCACCTTCACTAACAGGTCTGAAGCTTGTAAGAGCCCGTACCAAAGGTGTGACGGCGAAACTGGTGTTTTTTGGGAAAATTGATTTCGGAGTAGGAGGATCGCCTACCGAAAATTTACTCGTGCTCAGTTTCGTGCATGAGGGTAGAGGCTGGAAATATGATACAGCCGAATTCGTCAATCTTGGTAGCCTGAAGGATATTCGTAAACAAATCCAATCCGGGGATCTCAGCTATGTGGACGGTGCGGCATTTTTGCCTGATGGCAAACGCCCACCTCAGCCAATCATCGTGAAACGTGCAAAATATATCGCGAAGGTCTATGCGTATTGTCCTGGTCGCGAAGTTCAGGTCTCGGTGAATCGAATCAGCAAACATCGATTTCAAGACACACAGCAAGCGGAAATCGTCATCGGAGGAGCTAAGGATGGTAGGAATGAACTGTGGTTCTCTATTAAAGATCTCCCCGGCTACAAGGGAAAAGACCCTCTGACAGTTAGGGTCTATCTTTTTTCTCAGATCAACAATGTAAAGCCAGTCAAAGTATTCCAATACCAGATAGCAAAAGGGCAGGTGCCTAAGCCGTCATTATCGACGTCATTCACGGTAGATGCAGCGGCGGGTAGGAAGGTGCTGACTGGGCGCTAAGTTGGCAAGTATGGCTTGATATTCTGAGGATCCGTGTGCATGTCACTGGAACCAATGGACGATAGGTGGATACTATTACTCGGTGTGATGCTGGCTGCGGCAGCCGCTGTGCAGGGCTTGAGCTACCTTAGGCGTGGAGAGCGGTCACGCTGGACGGTGTTGTGGATGCTTGGTGCTTTCGCCTGCCAGTTCATCGTGCTGGGTTCACGCAGTGAATTACGCGGCAGCTGCCCTCTGGGTGATACAGGCGAGATGCTAATCTTTGCATCATGGGCAGTGACGATGTGTTACTTGGCTGTTGGGTCGGTATTTCGACTCTCGTTACTGGGTGTATTCACTGCACCTCTCGTCTGCTTTTTACTATCAATGGCACTGATTCCCGGGATGTTGGAAAACAATCCGCCACATGCGGATCACGTTGATGGTTGGCGCGAATCGCACGCGGCATTCTCAGTGCTGGCATACGGAGCTCTGGGGCTCGCAGCGGTCACGGCAGTTATGTTTCTCGTGCTCGATAAGCAGCTCAAGGGTGGTGAGTTTGGCAAAGGGCTATTTCGAAATCTTCCGCCTGTTAGGGAGTTGGGTTTGGTCGTGCGGCGCTTACTGTGGCTTGGTCTCTTTTTGCTCACTCTCGGAGTGGTTAGTGGTTTGGTCATGAAAGCGTCGGGTGAAACTGCGGCTCGGCATCTCTATGCGGCAGCAGGGCAGTGGGTTGCGTATTTGCTGCTTCTGGTTGTTTCTGTGTGGCGGGGCATGCCACCGAAACGGTTTGCAACGGCGACCGTGGTTTTGTTTTTTTGTTCATTACTGATATTCACGCTGCTGTAGTTTTTATGGATCTCATCTGCATGGGTTTGAATCATGAAACCGCACCGGTGCAGGTGCGGGAACACTTTGCTGTGGGTGCCGAGGAGCAAGGCACAAAGGCCAATGAAATCATTGCCTTGAGCACAATTGCTGAGTCTGTGGTCATCTCTACTTGTAATCGGATGGAGGTCTACGCAGTCGTAGAGCAAGCGGATGTGGGAATCGAAAAACTACGAGCCCATCTCGCAGAGGGACGTGACGTGGAGGAACTGAATCATCTATACACAAAGCAGGGGGATGATGCTAGGCGGCATCTGTTCCAGTTGGTTTGCGGTCTCGACTCAATGGTGCTCGGGGAAACAGAAATTTTTGGTCAGGTCAAGCAAGCCTACAAGCAGGCGCTCGAATCTGGAGCCACCAAGGGACTACTTAATAAGCTGTTTCAGAAATCATTCGCCGTTGGCAAGCGTGTGCGCACCCACACGCGTATTCAGATGGGGCAAACGTCGGTGGGTAATGTTGCTGTTGATTTGGCGGAAAAAATCTTCGGTAAACTCAAGGGCAGCGAAGTCATGGTTATCGGCGCTGGTGAAACTAGCCGCCTCGTTGCTAAGAGTATGATGTCGAGGGGGGCAAGTGGTTTGATTATCACTAACAGAACACTTGAGCGGGCCGAGGAACTTGCTGATGAACTGGAGGGGAAAGCAGTGCCGTTTGATCAGTGGGAGGAAGCCCTTGCGCGGGTGGATGTGATTGTTTCCTCCACTGGATCTCAAGAGCCTGTGCTCAAGGCAAGCCAGATCGAATCGGTGCGTCGAAAGCGAAAATACCGCCCACTTTTCCTGATCGATATAGCCGTGCCACGTGATATCGAACCGGAAGTTAGCGACATCGATGAAGTCTATCTTTACGATATCGACAAGTTACAGCATCTTGCCGAGGAAGCACGTGAGTCGCGTGAGCAGCAGGTGCTCCTCTGCGAAAAAATCATTGAGGAAGAATTATGAAACCATTTATCATTGGAACACGCGGAAGTGCTCTGGCACTGGCGCAGGCGGAAATGACTGAAAAAGCACTCGCCGAGGCATTTCCCGGTAGGGAGTTTGTGCGCAAAGTCATCACCACCACGGGTGACCGCCGCACCGATGTGCCGCTGTCCCAGGTTGCGAAATCCGAGGGCGTTCTGGACAAAGGCGTGTTCACAAAAGAGCTGGAAGTAGCCCTCGAAAATGGCGAGATCGACCTAGCTGTTCACAGCATGAAGGATGTGCCTACGGTTCTCGCTCCACACTTCGCCATCACAGGTGTGCTTGAACGTGCGCCAGTCAGAGACGTGCTGATCAGCAAAGCAAATCTTGGCTTGGATGGGCTGAAGCAAAATGCCGTGGTCGCCACGAGCAGTGTTCGCCGCCAGAGGCAGCTTCTGCACTTGAGACCTGATCTGAAGCTCGTAGATATCCGCGGCAATGTGCCAACGCGTATTCAGAAATTAGCAGAAAACCCCGACCTCGATGCGATCATGCTGGCTGAAGCTGGGCTGGTCAGGCTGGGCTACCATCTTACCTCGGAGCTGGTGCCGGGTGTTTTTTCGTGTCCTCTGGAACCTGATGTTTTTCTTCCCGCCGCAGGGCAGGGGATTGTTGGTTTTGAGTCGCGTGCAGATGATCAGGACGCGGCTGCGGTTGCGCTCGCAATCACCCATGCCATTTCCATGATGCAGTCCCGGGCAGAGCGTGAATTTCTCCGTTTGTTAGATGCTGGTTGCCACACTCCTGTGGGCGTTAGCTCTGTAATCGACGGCAATCACATTGCGATGGCGGCGCGTGTGTTTGATGAGGAAAGCAATGATCCTCCAAAAGAAGCTGAGGTAGAAGGCCTTGCCAGTGAGCCAGAGAAAGTGGCGGCAGAACTTTATGCAATGGTGGTATGAGTGGCATCTGTCATCTGGTGGGAGCCGGGCCGGGCGATCCTGGCCTAGTCACGCTGAAGGCGCGTGACTGCATCGCGTCCGCTGATGTGCTTGTCTATGATGCACTAAGCAGTGCTGAACTACTCACTTGGGCGAAAGATGATTGCGAAAAAATCGATGTGGGAAAGCGCGCGGCAGATCACAAAATGCCACAAGATTCCATCAATGCTCTTCTCGTTGAAAAAACACAAGCTGGGCTGAGAGTCGTCAGGCTGAAGGGAGGTGACCCAATGATATTTGGGCGAGGCGGCGAAGAGGCTGCAGCACTGGCGGATGCCGGGCTTTCCTTTGAGATTGTGCCCGGGATTTCCTCAGCGTTGGCTGGGCCAATCTACGCTGGTATCCCGCTGACACACCGCGGCTACGGCTCTACGCTGACCATTTTTTCCGGACATGAGGCGGATGATAAATCGAAGGCTGTTGTCGACTACAAAGCTCTCGCTGAAGCACCGGGCACCAAGGTTTTTCTGATGGGGGTATCAAGACTAAGACAGAATTGTGAAAAACTTATCGCACACGGTGCTGATCCTGTTACGCCCATTGCCCTGACTCGTTGGGCGACCACTGGTAGGCAGCGGACGATTAGCGGTACGCTGGAAACCATCGCGGATATCGCTGAAAAAGAAAAATTCAAGGCACCGGCCGTCGGTGTGATTGGTAACATCATCAAAGAAATGGAAAACATACATTGGCATGAAGACCGCCCGCTACACGGGAAACGCATCGTAGTCACCCGCAGTCAGGAACAGGCGCCCGAATTGGTTAAAAAGCTGACCGAGATCGGTGCGGATGTGCTGGAGCTTCCGGTGCTAAAAATCATCGACCCCGAAAACAAGCGTGAATTCGCTGAGTGCGTTGCGAACGCCCACACCTATGACTGGCTGGTATTCAGTAGCACCAATGGGGTTCGTCGATTCTTTGACGCCTTTTTTGCTACCTACAAGGATGCGCGTAGTATCGGTGGAGTGCGCATTGCCGCAGTTGGCCCAGGAACACAAAAGGCCATTGAGGCTTATCGGTTTGCAGTCGATCTTGTCCCTGACCGTCATATTGCGGAAGGTTTGTTAGAGACCTTCAAAAATGATTATGACATCGATAGTCAGACGATCCTCTGGGTTAGGCCTGAGAACGCGCGTCCTGTGATCACGGAGGGGCTTACCGAGCAGAACGCCATTGTCGATGAGTGCATCGCTTACAGCATCGCTGCGGAAACTGAAGATCCAACGGGAGCCGCTGCCCGCCTCGCTGAGAAGGGGGCGGATATGATCACATTTACCAGCTCATCAACAGCCCGTTATTTCCACGAACTGGATCTGCCGTGGCCGGACGGTTGCAAAGCGGCGAGTATCGGGCCGATTACCACCGCCAAACTCGAGGAACTCGGGAGAGGTAAAATCGTTGAGGCGGAAACGCATAGTATTGATGGCTTAGTGAAGGCGATCGTGAGTGAGCTGTCTTGATATGGAGAGGGGACTTGCAGTCCCCAGCTCCCTGTCGCGTGTCTGTTATGCCGAAGTCTCTGCCCGACAGTGAGATGCGGGTTTTCAAACCCGCGCTCCATAGCGGGCAATTTTCCTTGTGCCACCCCGTAGCTAGCTGGCAGTCTGTGCAGGCACTATTTAAGCTATGAAATCCCACTCGCCTGTCTCATTTTTTCTTCGTTTTTTTCTCCTGCTTCCTTTTTTAATGACCAGCGCATGGGCTGGTGATGATACATTTGATAAGAAAATTGACGGCTGGCTTGAGCCAATTGCCAAAGCGGCGAGTGACGCTGTCTTCTACTCACTTAAAGTCGGTGGGCAGAGCTTGCCGATCATTCTGGTTATTCTCGGTGGCACCGCGATATTTCTGACCATTTACTTCAAGTTTATCAATATCACCTCAGTTGGGCTGGCGATTCGAACTGCGCGCGGCAAATACACTGATCCTGATGCTCCCGGACAAATCACTCACTTCCAGGCATTAACGGCGGCTCTCTCTGCGACTGTGGGTCTGGGGAATATTGCTGGCGTGGCCGTTGCTATTGGCATGGGCGGTCCGGGTGCAACTTTCTGGATGATTCTCATGGGCCTCTGTGGCATGACAACCAAATTCTGTGAGTGTACACTCGGTGTGAAATACCGCGAGATCGACGAAAATGGCAAGGTTCACGGTGGTGCGATGTATTACTTGAGCCGCGGCCTCAAGGAGAAAGGACTCGGCGGGATAGGCTCGGTATTGGCCGTGTTCTTCGCGGTGATGTGTATTGGTGGTGCACTAGGAGCAGGAAACATGTTCCAGGTGAATCAAGCGACAACTCAGGTTGTCGATTCATTTGGTGTTTTTGACGGCGAAGGTGAGAAAATTTGGTTCGGTATTATTCTAGCAATCACCGTGGGTTTGGTAATCATTGGAGGGATCGTAGCCATTGCCCGGGTCACTTCATTTTTAGTTCCATTTATGTGCGGAATCTATCTGCTGGTGGCATTTACTATCATTGGAACAAACATCGATCAGGTAGGTAACGCACTACAGTTGATCGTTCAGGGAGCATTCTCTCCGATGGCTGTCGGCGGTGGCATTGTTGGAGTGCTTATTCAGGGTATCAAACGTGCGGCGTTTTCTAACGAAGCAGGTGTGGGATCCGCTCCGATTGCACACTCAGCAGTGAAGACAAGGAAGCCTGCGAGTGAGGGTTTGGTGGCTCTGTTAGAGCCGTTTACAGACACAGTAGTAGTTTGCACGATGACTGCGCTAGTCTTGGTGATTACAGGGGTATGGAAAGTTGATGCCGTGGTTAAAAAGGATGAAATCTCTCTCTACAAGACTTCAGCGATGGTTGAAGTCGTGGGCTCTGTTTCTAAAGGCGACGAACTACGCATTATCGGTAAGGAAAAGAAAGATGAGGATAAGAAATTGGGTGAGCGCGGACAGGTATGGCTTAAGGATCTGGGCAACGGTGAAATGGAAACAGCATGGATCGATTACGCTGGGCTGACCAAAATCGAGGGTGTCAGTAAGACATCCCGCGCCTTCGGGCAGAAATTTGAGTCTTTCCCCAAGGTGCTTGCGATAGCGGTCTTACTGTTTGCTTTTTCTACGATGATTTCGTGGTCGTATTATGGCGAGCAGGCAGTGATTTATCTATGCGGTGGCCGGAAACCTGCGGTGGTTCTCGCCTATAAGATTGTGTTCTGCTGTGTGGTTGTTGTAGGCGCTGTCTCTACGCTGGATAATGTGGTCACGCTGTCAGACGCTATGATTTTCGCGATGGTCATTCCCAATATGGTCGGGCTGTATTTATTGCTCCCAGTCGTGAAGCGTGAGCTCGCAGATTTCCGTAAGCACGCATCTGATATCGACGCTTCTAATAAGTAAATTATGTCTCACACCCTGAACTTCCGCCGCGCTGGAGTGTCCACGCTTTCTCTCGCCCGAGTGGGAAACCCGCTGCGCTCTGAGCCACTGCATACCTCCAAGGAACTGTGTCGTTTCTCCAGCGAGGATGCCGTTGTGCTGACGCCATCGTTTCTGAAGCCATTCAAGAACCTGGAGGCGAAACACTTTGCACATCACTCGTCGCTCGATCTGAACGAGGTCTATCGTTACTCGAAGTCTATCTTCAAGGATGCCGGCCACTTGCTCGATCACGGTAGAAAAATTGCACGCCATCTCTATAACACGTCCAAACACCCGAATATCAAACCAGGTGACTTATGCATCGCCTTAGTGACGGATCTGCTAGTCGATGGCGAACCCCGGCAGGCACTCAGCATCATCAAGTCCGAGAGTAAGGTTCCGTTTCTTGAGATAGCTGACACCGACGGAAATCTGGAACTCATCGCACATCAGGGGATTTCCCCAGACAAAATTGACAAAGGCTGCCTGATTATTGAGCAGGATGCTGAAAATGGTTTCCTCGTTTACACATTTGATAAAAGTAGCAGCGGCACCCATTTCTGGATGCGGGATTTTTTAGGAGTGAAGTTTCGCCGAGATGACGACTACATGACGCGCCGCTACGCGGATATGGCGGTGTCCTTTGCCAAGGAAGGGCTGCCGGAGGAAGTCGGTGCAGAGGAGCGAACTCGTATAGCAGGGCAAGCGATGGAGTATTTTGAAGATCGAGATGAGTTTGATCTGAAGCATTTTCGCGAAGAGGCGCTTAAGGAGCCAGAGGTGATTGAAAAATTTGACCAGTTTCGTGAAAATCAAAAAGATGAGGATGGTGCCGCCCTTGAGGATAATTTTGTTATCGCCAAAAAAGCAGCTCGTAAGGCCGCCACCCGCTTCCGCAGCACGATGAAGCTGGATTGTGGCGTGAATCTTAGCTTCACCCCGTCGTTCACTGAAGAGGGTGAGGAAGCTTTTGAGAGAGGAATCGACGAAACAACCGGCAGGAAATTTGTCAAAATCTATTACAGGGAAGAGCTCTGAGCATATCACAGCCTATGGAAAGCTGTGTTGCCATACCTCTGGAAGTGAGTTAACTTGCACCCGTGGACGATGATTATAGCTGGAATGGCGGACTGCGCGGCACGTCCTCTTTCCGATTGCCTGAAAACGAAGGCCTCGGCAAATGGGTGACTGTTGCCTTGCTTATGGCTGTGATTTTGCACGCCGTTGTCTTGGTTGGCCTCAGCCGTATTGATGTGATTTTGCCCGAACTTGTTGAGCAAACTGGTTTACAAACTCAAACTGTCCGAGTGAATCGTGTCGATCTTGCTGATGCGCGCCCTGAGGTGGCACCCCCGGAGCCAACTGATCCCCCAGAGCCTGTCCCGATAGTCCCTCCGGCAGATGAGCTCGATGTATTGGAAAATCTACCTGAGATGGACATTGATATCAGCCCTAACATCGAAACTCTTGAAGTGCCCATGGCAAAGGCAGCAGCTAAAGGGGATCTTGATGGTGAGTCGCTTGAACCAATGAAGGCACCAGTCTTTGAGCCAGACCTTCCTGACATGGGTAAAACGGAAGACTTTTTTCCGCGCTCGCGAGATAGCCAAGTGACAGTCGACCCTGGCGCTCGTATGGCTGAGAAACACGATCCCGATGCCTACGCAGATACCTTGCGCAAGGGAGCCGATGGTAATGCGGATGATGGTCTGTTGAAGGACTTCACCTCTCTCGATGCCATGGCTCGTATGGATGGGAATTCCCTACTCACCACTAAGGCCTTGATTGGTAGTGACCTTCTGTTTGATTTTAACAGTGCCACACTGAGACAGAGTGCACGTGTTAGTCTAATGAAAGTAGCGCTTCTCATAGATAAGCACCCCGACCTGATCTGCTGGGTCGATGGACACACCGATCTCATTGGTGGAGTAGAAGGAAACATGGTTCTTTCTCAGCGCCGTGCAATGGCCGTCAAAGACTGGTTGGTGGAGACGCTCGATCTCGACAAGAAGCGCGTCGCTGTGCGTGGGTTTGGAAAATCTATGCCTCTCGTTCAAGAAGGAACACAGCAACAGCAAGCTCCTAACAGACGAGTTGAAATCAAGATGCGGAAAAACCGACCAGAAAGTGAGGTTGGAAAGATAGCCAGTTCCGACACGGCTCCGGCTCCAGCTCCAGAGAAAAAACCAGCTAAGGCTATTCCTGTTGATGAGGAACTACCTGCGCCAACTCCAAAGCCGCCGAAAGCAATAGTGGAGCCCGAGCCAGCACCTGCACCACCGCGCGCTGTTCCAGTAGAGTAATTCCTCGTTTCTTGTTTGTGAAACCTCTCTCCGCAATGAGTAGCGACCAACCACCTGCGTGGCTGTTAGCGTTTGATTTCGATGGTACACTTGTGGATCCAAGTGCTTCTGAGCCCGTGGATCCCAATTTTTTTGAAACCATCCGATCGCTGAGAGATTCGCATAATGCGATTTGGGCGATTAATACAGGGCGCTCCCTCATGCACACCGTTGAGGGTTTGGTTCAGGCGCGGTTTCCGTATTTACCAGATTATTTAATTGTACGTGAACGCGAAATTTACACGCCTAACGAATATGGTAGATGGGTTTCAGATCATTCTTGGAACAAGCCGTGTGATAAAGCACATTTGAAGCTCTTTAGAAAACATCGCCGTTTATTAGCCAAAATTCGAAAATGGATCGAGTCGGAAACGGCCGCCGTCTGGGGTTTTCAAGACGGTGAACCCGAGGGGATTGTGGCATCCACCGCGAGCGAAATGGACTATATTCTCGCTCACATTGATGCTCAAATTGGAGTGATACCCGCCTTAGCGTATCAACGTAATGGGATTTATCTTCGCTTCAGCCATACAGATTATCACAAAGGTACTGCTATGCGCGAAGTCGCCAGGCAAAACGGATTGCCTCCAGAGAAAACGTTTGCGATAGGGGATAGCCATAATGATCTTGATATGTTCGATCACGAGATGGCTGCACACATTGCTTGTCCCGCGAATGCGTGTGAGGAAATAAAAAACCACGTAGCCCGAATTGGTGGTCACGTAGCGAGCCAGTCCGCAAGCAGGGGCGTCATTGAGGCTCTGAATACTTTGTTCAAGCCGGCTTAGTCAGCTAGCGCGGTTGAGAAGAATACCGGCGGCGGGAATCGAACCCGCACTCCCGAAGGAACATGATTTTGAATCACGCGCGTCTACCAATTCCGCCACACCGGCATGTTTTTAGGCTGTCGAACTTGTTTTAAAAACGAGTCTGACTGGGAGACGGCGTGAATCTGCTTGATCATCAGAAAATGTCAAGCACATCAAGCGTTGGCGGTAGTTCTAAGTCGCCTGAAAGATCATTTGCATCAGGCATCCTGTTGCCAATCAGGTTTGCCGTCGTAAGTCCATCGATAGTAATCGGTAAGACGTAGGTTTTTTGCGGCAGGCTCATCAATAAAGATTTTGGCTACAGGGTGGTGCTGTAAAATTGATGCTGGAACCATGGATGTTACGGGTCCTTCCACCATAGCCGCCACGGCCTCTGTCTTGCCCGCTCCGAAGGCTAGCATCAGATTCATGCGCGCGTCCATGATCGTGCCAATACCCATGGTAATGCAATGGCGTGGAACCTGAGATTCATCACCTTCGAAAAAACGGGCATTATCGGTCACTGTCTGGCGGGTCAACGTCTTGATTCGCGTGCGGGACGCAAATGACGAAGTCGGCTCGTTAAAGCCAACATGACCGTCCGAACCGATGCCTAACACTTGCAGGTCAATGCCTCCGGCATCTATGATTGCTTTTTCATAATTTGCGCAGGTGAGAAGAACATCTGAGGTCATTCCGTCTGGGATATGAACACGTTTCGGATTGATATTTATGTGGTCGAAAAGGTTGTCCCACATGAAGTGGTGATAGGATTGATCGTGTTCCTTGGGTAGTCCGATGTATTCGTCTAGGTTAAAAGTAGTCACTTCGCTGAAATCGAGCCCCTCATCCTTGTGCATGCGGATGAGCTCTTGATAGAGCTTGAGGGGGGTGCTTCCAGTTGCCATTCCTAACACAGCATTTGGTTTTTCACGCACCAAGCGAGCGATCACTCTAGCTGCGGCGCTACTTCCTGACTCAGCATCGTTGTTAATAATAATTTCCATTAAAAAATTTCTTTGAGATTATCAGATTTAGCCAACATTTTACCTGCATCCAAGCACTGGTGAAGCGCTTTATTTTTCCATTGGCTTAGCCGGTAGAGCGTAGCAAATTTGAAGTCTGGTGCGGCACCTCCCTGTCCACCCACGAGTTCTCCACCGCGGCGGACATTATCCTGCATCCATGCTGGAAGTAAGAGGTGGTATGGATTGCGCGCTACCTCCTCGACATGAAACGAAGTCGCTGCAACGAGATCGGCTAGTATCTCTGCATCGGCTTCAACCATGAGGTTAGGAGCCCACATGGCACCCCAGAATTCAGTTTCGACAACGGAGCAGGCAAAATCATCGGGCATTTCAGCCAGAGCTTCGAGCACCACATGGTTGGTAGAGATATGTCGGGAGTTCCAGTCCTTGGCATGAGGAACTAGAATGACGCGAGGTTCTTGCGCAGTCAGAATAGCGACGACATCGTCTTTTTCCAGCGCCCTGTAGCATTCAGGCTGGGCGGCAGACCTATCCTCTGGACCACGGTAGTTAGACCAGCCGAGATAGTCGCAAGCATTATGCAATTCCTCAGCGCGACCTGCCTGACGATCCTCGTTACTTCCGTAAGTGACGGGCACATTGATGACTTGCATGTTGGCTTCACGCATCAACCGTAATGCCAAAAGACCGATGATACATTCATCGTCAGGATGTGGGGAGAAAATGAGAACCTTGTCCGGGGAGATCACTGCGGAATGTTTTCCAGAGACGCTCAGTCCTTCCGCAGATTCGACACCCGCGAGGATGTCATTTACAAATTTTAAATAAGGATTGTTCATATCAGTTCTTCGATCACGCGCAAGCTCTCAGTGCAAAGCTTAGTGATCTATCATCAAATTTTTCGTCCAGAGGTAGCCTGTGGCACCGTCAGTTTGTCTGAACTCAGATTTAAGGCTTTCTCAGTTTTTTTCAATGATGATCTGCCCGCGAG